>DATEDO010000214.1:0-25656 GCA_035281625.1 Candidatus Methylomirabilota bacterium | reverse complement strand
CACCGCCGCCCATGTCCACGGCGGCGACGGCCTCGGCCGGCTGGACCGATTTCATGCTCCCGACGGGCGCGCGCGGTATCCCGCCCCGCGTCTCTCCCTTGAGACGCGCGATGGCCCCGATCTGATTCTGGAGGCGGTGGGTCGCTTCGGGTCCGCACTGACCCTGGTGGCCCTGGGTCCACTGACCAACGTCGCCCTCGCCCTCGCTCGCGATCCGGCCCGGGTCCGCGGGGTGGGCCGTATCGTCGTCATGGGCGGGGCGGTGGCGGCGCCCGGCAACGTCACGCCGGCCGCCGAGTTCAACTTCTTCGTGGACCCGGACGCCGCGGCCGCGGTGCTGGGCGCGGGCCTGCCGCTCGACCTCGTGCCGCTCGACGTCACGCGGCAGGTGGTGCTCGGCGCGGCGGCGCTCGAGGCCGCGCTGCCGCCGCCGCGGAGCGCGGCCCGGCAGCTTCTCCTCGACCTCACCGCGCACGGCTTCGAGTCCGGCGCGGCGCGCGGCGAGGGCGGCATCGCGCTGCACGATCCGCTCGCCATGGCGCTCGCCGCGGATCCGTCACTGGCCGGCTGGGAGCCCCTGCACGTGGCGGTGGAGACGGCATCGCCGCTCACCCGCGGCCTGTCGCTCGCCGATCGCCGGCCACGGGCGTCCCGCGAGGCACGACCGAACTGCCGGGTCGCCCTGACGGTGGATGCGCCGCGCGCCCTCGCGGCGGTGCTGGAGGGGCTGTGCCGCGCGTCTGCGTAGTGGGCTCCGCCAACGTCGACTTCACGGTGGCCCTGGCGCGATTGCCCGCGCCCGGCGAGACGGTGTCGGGCGGCACGCTCCTCCGGAACCTCGGCGGCAAGGGCGCCAATCAGGCGGTGTCGGCGCGGCGTCTCGGGGCCGAGGTGCGCTTCCTCGGCGGCGTGGGCGCCGATGCCTCGGGCGGCGAGATCCGCGCGCGACTCGCGGACGAGGGCATCGACGTGCGTGGCCTCACCACCGTGACGGGCGCGGCCACCGGCACCGCGCTGATCTTCGTCGACGCGGAGGGGCGCAATCAGATCGGCGTGGCCCCCGGCGCCAATCACGCCCTGGAGGTCGCGGCGCTGGCGCCGCATGCCGAGGCGCTCGCCTGGGCCCAGGTCGTGGTCTGTCAGCTGGAGGTGCCGCTCCCCGTGGTCCGCTGGGCGCTCGAGGGCGCGCGCCGCGGGGGCGCGCTCACCGTGCTGAACCCGGCGCCCGCGCGCGAGGTCGAGCCCTCGCTGCTCGCCCTGGCGGATTACGTCACGCCCAACGAGGGCGAGGCCGGCCGGCTCAGCGGAACCTCGGTGCGAGACCTCGCCTCCGCGCGCGAGGCGGCGGAGCGGCTCCGCGGGGCGGGGGCGGGGACGGTGATCGTGACGCTGGGCGCCGAGGGCGCCCTGGCGGTGTCGGCGGCGGCGCCGGTGCACTATCCGGCCTTCCCCGTCACGGTGGTGGACAGCACCGCGGCCGGCGACGCGTTCAACGGCGCCCTCGCCACCGGCCTGGCCGCGGGAGGCTCGCTCGAGCAGGCGCTGCCGCTGGCCAATGCCGCCGGCGCGCTCGCGTGCACGCGGCGCGGCGCCCAGGACTCGCTCCCCGGCCGCGCCGACGTGGAGCGCTTCCTCACCTCGCTGCGCGCCTGAGGGTCAGGGCCAGGGAATGCGGGCGCGGAGCGCGGCCACGCGCCGCAGCGCCGTCTGCACCGCTCCGCGCGTGATCCGGCCCTCGTCGAGCGCCCGCTGGATGGCGCCCACCACGCGCGCCGCCCCGCGCGGCTCCCGCCGGATGGTGTTCTCGGATACGAGGAGCACGTCCACGCCGGCGCCGAGCGCGAGGAGCGCCGCCTCCTCCAGCCCATAGTGCTGCGTGATGGCGCCCATGAGGAGATCGTCGGAGACCACGACGCCCTGGAATCCCAGCTTCCCGCGCAGGAGCCGCCGGACCGTGTACCAGGACAGCGAGGCCGGATGCCACGTGTCGAGATGCCGGTTGAACACGTGGGCGGGCATGACCGCATCGGCGAGGTGCTCCCGCACCAGCTCCTGGAACGGCGCCAGCTCCACGTCGAGGCGCGCGGTGTCGGTGACGTCGGTGAAGCCGTGATGCGAGTCGCTCAGGCTCGACCCGTGACCGGGGAAGTGCTTGAGCGCGGTGAGCACCCCCGCCTCGTGCATACCGAGGATGAACGCGCGCGCATGAGCCGTCACCATCCCGGGGTCACTGCCGAAGGTGCGGCCCAGCGCGACCACCGCGGGGTTGCCGGGATTGACGGCGACGTCGACCACCGGCGCCAGGTTCCAGTTGATACCGGCTTCGCGCAGGCGGGCGCCCAGCCGGCGCGCCTCCTCGCGCGTGAGCGCGGGGTCGTCGCGCTCGCCCATGTCCTGCGCCGAAGGCGCCGGCGGATACCCCGCGCGCAGGGTGAGGCGCATCACCGAGCCTCCCTCGGCATCGATGGCGATGAGGAGGGGACGCCCCGCGCAGCGCCGGGCGAGGGCCTGGACGTCCGCGGTGAGGCGCGCGAGCTGCTCGGGGTCCACGATGTTACGCGGCCCCCGGCTGGCGGTATCGCGCTCGAAGAGGATGAGCCCGCCTACTCGCACGTCGCAGATGAGGGCGCGGAGCTCCTCGTTGCCCTCGAGGGTGGTGCCGTGAAAGCCGACGAGGAGAAGGTCGCCGAGGGGAAGCCGCCGCGGCTTCGCCACGCCCGCGAGGCCCGCGCAGCCGCCCAGCGCGAAGAGCGCGGCGAGGAGGAGCCCGCGTGCCCTCAGCGGCCGCTCCGCGCGGCGTCGACGAGGCGCCGCACGCGGGCGGCATCCACGGGATGTCCCACCACGCCGTCGCGCTTGACCGAGGTTCCCACGATGAGCCCGTCCGCGACGGCGAGCAGATCCGCGGCCGTCTCCGCGGTGGCGCCGCTGCCCACGAGCAGCGGCACGCCCGGGGCGGCGTCGCGCACGCGCTTGAGGTCGCCGAGGGCGGTGGGCTCGCCGGTGGCGGCGCCCGAGACGATGAGGCCGTCGGCGAGCCCGCGCTCCAGGCAGTCGCGCGCCTCCTGCTCGAGGGGCACCGCGGCGAGCGGCGCCGCGTGCTTGGTCTGCACGTCGGCCAAGATGCGGACGTCCGCGCCGAGGAGACGGCGGGCGCGCAGGAGCTCGTGCGCGCCGCCCTGGATGATGCCCTGGTCGGTGACCACCGCGCCCACGTGGACGTTGACGCGGATGAAGCGGGCGCCCGCGGCCACCGCCACCGCGAGGGCGGCCACGCCGTCGCTGCGGAGCACGTTCACGCCCATGGGAAGCGAGACCGCCCGCGACACCGCGCGCGCGACGGCGGCCATCGCCGCCACCGTCTCGGGTCCCACGCGCCCGCCGGTGAAGGGAACATCGCCGAAGTTCTCCACGAGCACCGCGGCGGCGCCGCCCTCGGCGAGCGCGGCGGCGTCCCGAAGAGCGGCGCGCTCTATCGCATCCATGTCGCCGGCCCAGCGCGCGCTGCCGGGAAGCGGCAAGAGATGCACCATGCCGATCACGCCGCGCGCCACGCCCAGGATCGACGCGAGAGAGGCGCGAGACATGGCGAAATAGTAACACGCTGCGGTATCATCGAACTGCGATGAGAGTCCGCGGTGGGGCCGAGCCGGCTCGCATCTCCTACGGCTGGTGGGTGGCCCTCGCCTTCGTGGTCATCGTCTTTCTCTCCACCGGCATCCGCTTCACGGTGGGGCCGTTCCTCAAGCCGATGACCGCCGATCTCGGGATCGACCGGGGCACGTTTTCCCTCGTGGTCTCGCTCTCCCTCTTCCTCTACGGCGCCATCACGCCGCTGGTGGGCGCGCTGGTGGACCGCATCGGCTCGCGCGTGGTGTGCGCGGCCGGCGCTCTGCTCGCGGGCGCGGGACTGAGCGCCACGGTGCGGGTGGCGGGGCCGGCGGGGGTCGGAGCGACCGCTCGGGAGCCGCGCCCGGTCGGGGGCGGCTGTTGAGGCGCGGGCTCGTGGCGGGGACCAGGTCCAACGGGCTGCTGCGGGGCTGGCTCGACCGCTTCGCCGGCCGCGCGCGCTCGCCGCGCCGCGCCCTCGTCCTCGCGGGGGGAGGCGTGATCGGCGGCATGTACGAGGTGGGCGCCCTCGCCGCGCTCGACGAGACGCTGCCCGGTTTCCGCACCAACGACTTCGATCTCTATGTGGGCTCGAGCGCGGGCTCGGTGGTGGCGGCCCTCATGGCCAATCAAGTGCGGCCGGGCGATCTCTACGCGATCCTCGAGGAGAGCCGCGAGGACGCCCTCAACTTCCACAGCGGGTCGGTCTATCAGCGAGGCGCCGTCGCCGACGCCGGCCGGAGCTTCCTCCGTCTCGTGTGGGCGGTGGGGAAGAACCTCGCCACCAACTTTCGGCTGGACTGGCCTGACATCCTGGCGCGGAGCCGGCCCGACATGCCCGCCGGCTTCTTCTCGGTGCGGCAGCTCGAGGAATTCCTCCGGCGCGCCTTCGCGGCCAAGGGCCTCGCCAACACCTTCGCCGACTGTCCCCGCCGCCTGCTCATCCCGGCCATGGACCTGGATCGGGCCCGCCGCGTGGTGTTCGGCGCCGGCGTCTTCGCCGACACGCCCATCTCCGAGGCCATCGCCGCCTCGTCCGCCATCCCCGGGTTCTTCGAGCCCTTCCGCATCGGAGGCTGCGACTACGTGGACGGGGATGTCGGTCACACCGGTCACGCCGATCTCGCGGTGGAGGCGGGCGCCCGCCAGCTCGTGATCATCAACCCGCTCGTGCCGCTGCGCGGGGACGGGGGCGGGCCGGTCACCCGCTATCTTCGCGGTCAGGGTCTCTACGGGATACTCGAGCAGGTCGGTCGCATCAACAGCCAGAGCCTGCTCGACCTCGGCCTCGCCCAGCTCGCGCTGAAGCATCCCGACGTCGAGGTACACCTGATCCAGCCGCCGCCGGGCGACACCCCACTCTTTGGGCCGTCGATGGGCTTCGAGGCGAGCCGCCAGGCGCTGCGCTTCGGGCGCGAGTCCGTCGCGGACTGGCTCCGGAGCGAGGGCCGCGCGCTGCGCGAGGCGTTCGGGTCGCCGGTGCTGGGAGCCGCGCGAGCGGGCAGCCTTCGCGGGTGACGGGCCACCGGCGGACCATCGCCGCGCCGCCACCGCCGCGTCGCGCGCGGTTCCCAACCCCGCGCGGACGGTGTATCCTCGCCTGCCATGGCGACTCGTGAATCGGCTGACGTGCTGGTGCTGCACGGCCCCAACCTCAATCTCCTGGGCACTCGCGAACCCGCGGTGTACGGCCGCACCTCGCTCGCCGAGGTGGACCGGATGCTGGCGCGCCACGCCGAGGAGCGCGGGGTGACGGTGGTATGCCGCCAGTCCAATCACGAAGGCCAGCTGGTGGACTGGATCCAGGCCGCGCGGGGAGAGGGCTTCCGCGCCATCGTCATCAACCCCGGCGCGCTCACGCACTACTCGATCGCGCTGCGTGACGTCATCGCCGCGGTGCGCCTGCCCGTGGTCGAGGTGCACCTCTCGAACATCCACGCCCGCGAGGAGTTTCGCCGGCACTCGGTGACGGCGGCGCCCGCGGCAGGTCAGATCTCCGGCTTCGGCCCCGCCAGCTATCTCCTGGGCCTGGACGCGGCCCTGCTCCTTACCGGGTCTCGGCGCCCGCGCCCCCGCCGTTCGGCGAGGTCCCGCGCGCGCGGTGAATGACGGGCCCCCCGACCCCGTCGAATTCTCGAGCGCCCGCGGAAGGGGACGAAACCGAGCTCATCCGCCGCTGCCAGGCGGGGGACGTCGCCGCCTTCGAGCCGCTGGTCGAAAAGTACCGGGCGCGCGTCTGGCGCCTCGCCTATCAGGTGCTGCGGGATCGCGAGGAGGCGCTGGACTGCACACAGGAGGCGTTCGTGCGGGCGTACCAGTCGATCTCCCGCTTTCGCGGCCAGTCCGCGTTCTACACCTGGCTCTTCCGCATCACCCTGAACCTCGCCACGGATCGGCATCGCGCGCGGGGCGCGCGGTCACGGGCGTTCGGGGGGGAGCGCGTACCGGAGGAGGAGTGGGAGCGCACCGCACCCGATCCCGCGCAGAGCCCGGAGGCGGCGGCGGCGGGCGCGGAGCGCCGCGAGCGCATCCGGCGCGCCCTCGATTCCTTGCCGGTCAAGGCGCGAACGATTATCATGCTCAGTGATATCGAAGGCTTGTCCTACCGTGAGATTGCCCAGGTGCTCGACTGCCCCATCGGGACGGTGATGTCGCGACTGCATAACGCGCGACGCCGGCTGCGGGCGATCCTCGGCCCCACGCTCGGCGTGCTCCTCTGCCTCGGCCTCGCCCTCGCGGTGGCGTCACCCGCGCTGGCCGGTGATCCCATCATCCGCTTCGGGATCCGCGTGCTGCAGGCGTCCTCGCCGGAGCGTCCCACGCCGGTGAGCCCCGAGGCGGAGGCCGATGAGCGGTTGCGGATCATCTTGCCGCGGCTCCGTACGCTGTTCCGCTATACGGACTACACGACCCTCGACCGGCAGCGAGCGGAGGTGCCGCTCGGCACCCAGCAGCGTTTCCCGCTCCCGGGCGGCCTGCGGCAGCTCGAGGTCACGCCCGATCAGCTCCTCGAGGGCAACACGCTGCGGATGCGCGTGCGCCTCCTCCGGGGAGAGCAGGCCGAGCTCCGCACGATCATGTCCGTGGCTCCCGGCGCGCCCGCGGTGCTGGGCGGCCCCCCGCACGGCGAGGGCGTGCTCGTCATCATCCTGTGGGCCAATCCCGACGCGGCGCCCCCCGGCCGTTGAGGCGCCCGTGAGCGAGGAGCGCTACTTCCGGGAGCGGGCCCGCATCGAGCAGGGCCACCTGAAGTACCGCGACAAGCTGAAGGACGAGGGCAAGCTCTTCGTCCGCGACCGGCTGACGCTGCTCCTCGACCCCGGCTCGGCGTTCCAGGAGGACTTCCTCTTCGCGCGCAATCAGGAGCCCGACACGCCCGCCGACGGCGTGGTCACCGGTGTCGGCATGGTGGGCGGCCGGCCCGTCTGCGTCATGGCCAACGACTACACGGTGAAGGCCGGCTCGTGGGGCGAGAAGACGGTCCAGAAGATTCTGCGGATCCAGGAGCGGGCGCAGCGGCTGCAGATCCCTCTCGTGTATCTCGTGGACGCGGCGGGCGCCCGCATCTCGGAGCAGATCAAGATCTTCCCCGGACGCTTCCACGCCGGCCGTATCTTCTACAACGAGGTGCAGCTCTCCGGCGTGGTGCCTCAGGTCTGCGTGCTGTTCGGCCCCTCTCCCGCGGGCTCGGCCTATCTCCCCGCGCTCACCGATGTCGTCATCATGGTGGACGGCAAGGCCAGTCTCTACGTGGGCTCGCCTCGAATGGTCGAGATGGCCATCGGTGAGAAGTCCACGCTGGAGGAGCTGGGGGGCGCGCGCATGCACTGCACCGTCTCCGGCTGCGGCGACGTGCTCGCCGAGTCCGACGAGGACGCCATCGCGCTGGCGCGCCGCTATCTCGAGTTCATGCCCGCTTCGTTCCGCGCCCGACCCGCACGGGCCGAGGCGGCGGCCCCCCGGCCCGGCCGGCCCATCGAGGAGATCGTTCCCTTCGATCAGCGGAAGTGGTTCGACATGTACGAGCTGATCGACCGGGTGGTCGACGCGGGATCCTTCTTCGAGGTGAAGCGCCTGTTCGCCCCCGAGATCATCGTGGGGCTCGCGCGGCTCGAGGGGCGGGCGATCGGGCTCGTCGCCAATCAGCCCAAGGTCAAGGGCGGCGTGCTGATGGTCGATTCGTCGGACAAGGCGGCGCGGTTCATCAATCTCTGCAACGCCTTCAACATCCCCCTCGTCTATCTCGCCGACGTCTCCGGCTTCATGGTCGGCAGCAAGGTGGAGCGGGCAGGCATCATCCGTCACGGCGCGAAGATGGTCTTCGCCACGTCGCAGGCCACCGTGCCGAAGATCTGCGTGGTCGTGCGGAAGTGCTACGGCGCGGGGCTCTACGCGATGTGCGGCCCCGCGTTCGAGCCGGACGCGGCGCTCGCGCTCCCGCAGGGCCAGGTGGCCATCATGGGGCCCGAGCCGGCGGTGAACGCGGTCTACTACAACAAGATCATGGAGCTGCCCGAGGCGGAGCGCGCCGCCTACGTGAAGGCCCGTCGCGACGAGTACGCCGAGGATGTGGACATCTACAAGCTCGCGTCGGAGATGCTCGTGGACGGCATCGTGGCGGGACGTGAGCTCCGCGGGGAGCTCGCCCGGCGGCTGGCCCACGCCGAGTCCAAGCAGCACGAGTTCCCGCCGCGCCGAAACCCCATCGTCCCGGTCTGAGGCCGTCCCCGACGTGGGCGGCGTGCGGTCCGAGCTGGTTCTCGCCGTGCGGTTCCTCACCGTCGTGCCGGTGCCCGGGCGCGAGGCGGCCGGTCCCGGCGCCCTCGGCCGCGCCGCCTGGTGGTTTCCGCTGGTGGGCCTGGCGCTGGGCGTCGTCCTCGCGCTCGCCGACCGCGGGTTCGCGCGGGTCTTTCCGCCGCTGCTGGCCGCGGTGCTCGTGGTGGCGGGCTGGAAGCTCCTCACCGGCGGAATTCACCTCGACGGCCTCGCCGACTGCCTCGACGGGCTGGCCGGGCGCGACGCCGGTCACCGGCTCGCCATCATGCGCGACAGCCGCATCGGCGTGTTCGGCGCACTCGGGCTCCTGGTCAGCCTGCTCCTCGCAGTGGCGGCGGTCGCCGAGCTGCCCGCGTCCGCGCGCGGGCCGGTGCTGGTGCTCGCCCCCGCGGCGGGCCGCGCCATGCCCGCGCTCGCCGGCATGCTGTTTCGCGCGGTCACGCCGCACGCCGGCGCCGGCGCCGACTTCCTGTCCGGGCTGCCCCGCGCCGCCGGAGCGACGCACCTCCTTGCCGGCATGGCGCTGGGCGCCGCCCTCCTGGGCATGCCGGGCGCGCTCGTGGCCCTCGGCGGAGCCTTGGTCGGTCTCGCCGGCACGGCGCTCCTGGCGCGACGGATCGGCGGGGTGACGGGCGATGTGCTGGGCGCCGGCGTGGAGCTGTCCGAGCTGGGCGTGCTGCTCGCCGCCTCCGCCGCGGCGCGGCTCGGGGCGATGTGAATGGCCGCCGTGGTGTATCTCGTCCGTCACGGCACGGTCGCGGGCGCGGAGACGCGCCGCTTCATCGGGCACCTGGACGTGCCGCTCGCGCCGCGCGGTGAGGCCGAGCTGGCCCGGCTCGCCCGGCGCCTCGCCGCGGTTCCGCTGGCCGCCGTCTACTCGAGCGATCTCGCCCGCACGCGCCGGAGCGCGGACATCCTGGCCGCGCCGCACGGGCTGCCCGTGACTCCGTGCGCGGGCCTGCGTGAGTTCGCGATGGGGCAGTGGGAGGGGCTCACCGCCGAGGAGATCCGGGCCCGGGCCCCCGACGCCTACGCGGCGTGGATGGCGGACGTGGGACGCTTTCAGTTCCCCGGCGGCGAGAACCTGCAGCAGGTGGCGACACGGGCGTGGGCCGCGTTCGAGACCATCGTCGCCGCCCACGCCGGCGCGCCCGTGGCCATCGTCGCCCACGGCGGGAGCAACCGCGCCATCGTCTGCCGCGCCCTCGGCGTGCCGCTGGACCGCCTGCTGGCCCTCGGACAGGACTACGGGGCGCTCACCATGCTCGAGCGCGTGACTGGCGCCTGGTCGCTTCGGCTCCTCAATCATCACGAGCCGGAGGGGGACGAGTGATGGACCGCCGGTGGTTCCTCGGCGCCACCGCGACCCTGGCCGCGGCGTGGCCGGCCCTCGCGCGCGCCGACGGGCCCCGCCGCGGCGGCATCCTCAAATGCATCGCGCCCGAGCCGACGTCCTTCGACGTGCACGCGGTGTCCAGCGAGGCGACCGCGCTGCTCTCCTCGCTGGTACGCCGGACGCTGTTCAAGCGAGCGGCCGGACCGCGGCATGGGCCCGGGGACTTCACGCTGGTGCCCGACCTCGCGCTCAGGGCCGACATCACGCGCGAGGGGCGCACCTACACGCTCGCGCTGCGCCCCGGCGTGCGCTGGGAGGACAAGAGCCCTCTGCGTGGGCGCGAGCTGTCGGCCGCCGACGTGAAGTTCTCGCTGGAGCGCCTGCATCGGCGCGGCGTGCATGCCGGGCTGCTCGGGCCCCTGGAGGCCGTCGAGATCGCCGATCGCCTCACGCTGCGAGTGCACCTGACCGAGCCCTTCGCGCCCCTGCTGGCGAATCTGGCCGAGCCGTGGACCGCGGTGATTCCCCGGGAGCTGGATGACCGACCCTCCGAGGCGCGCGGCGCCGAGGGCCTGATCGGCTGCGGCCCCTTCACGCTGGAGCGCTTCGAGCCCGGCGTGAAGGCGGTGCTGGCGCGCAATCCCGGCTACCACGCCCGCGGGCTCCCGTATCTCGATCGGGTGGAGTGGCTCTTCATCAAGGATCCCGCCACCCGGCTCTCGCTGTTCCGCGCGAGGCAGGTGGATCTTCCGGCCCATGACGGCCGCATCCCGCGGAGTGAAGCCGCCGCCTTCCGTCGTGCCGACCCCGCTTACCCGGTGGCCGGGTGGGACCCGCTCACCGTGGGACGGCTCGCACTGCGCGTGGACCGACCGCCGCTCAGTGACGTCCGCGTGCGGCGGGCCTTGTCGCTGGCGCTGGACCGGAAACGCTGGGTGCGCGAGCTGCTCGACGGGCAGGGAGTGGAAGAGCCGGGTCCGGTGCCCGCGGCGATGCGGGATTGGAAGCTCGTCGGCGCCGCCCTCGGCGACGGCGCGCGCTGGCTCGCCCATGACCCCGCGCTGGCGCGGCGGCTGCTCGCCGAGGCGGGACACGCGAGCGGCCTGCGCCTCCGCTGCGCCATCGCGGCGGGAAGCTCGCCCGACGCGGCGGTCGAGATCGAGCGCCTGGCCGCCAGCCTCAAGGCGGTGGGGGTGCAGCTGCAGCTGGTGATCGAGGACCCGAGCCGTCTCGAGGACGCGACCTGGCTCCACGCCGAGCCCCACACCGACGTCGACGGGCATCTCTACGGCACGTTGCGCTCCGGCCAGCCGGCGAATCGCGGCCTCGTGTCCGACCCCCGGCTCGACGCCCTGCTGGAGGCGCAGCGACGGACCGTGACCCGTCGCGATCGCAAATGGCTGGTGGACGACATCCAGCGTTGGGCCATGGATCAAGTCCTCTGCCTCTACCCGCCGGCGCCCCGACAGATGTCGTCGTGGGCGCCGGCGCTCCGGCACTACGCCCCGAAGACCTCCCTGGATCGGGGGGCGCAGCTCGAAGGGGTCTGGCTCGCCCGGCGCGGCTGACCTCTGACCGGCGGTGTCGCCGGACCGCCACCCCCTGTCCTTCCGCTGACGGCAGAGCGGCCACGGAACACCCGGTCGCGGGGCCAGCGACCCAGGAAAACCGCCGACTTCTATGGGTGGCCCCGGTGGCAGCCCGGTTGCTACTCCTGATCCCACCGGACGGTGCCCCGGCTGGCGCCGACAGGTTTTGTAGATGCCCGCCGGGATTTGTCGCGAGGCGACGCGTTCGGAGGCTGACGCGCCCCGAATGGCCTGGCTTTTCGGCGATTTGGAATACCTTGTGTTCCGGCACCGTGCTTGCTACAAGGGCGGGAGGAGGAGTGGACCCCATGCTCATACAGAGACTCAAGCGCGCGGTTTCACGGCAGCCGGAGTCGGGCTTTACGCTCGTCGAGATCATCATCGCGGCGGCGGTCATCGGCCTGGGCCTGGTGGGCGTGGTCGCGGGCTTCCTCTATGCAGTGGGTGGCCTCGAGGCCGGGCGCCAGCAGACCACCGCCACGTTCCTGGCCGAGCAGCGCATGGAGCAGCTCAAGGCCGGCGCGCTCAACAACTTCCTGAACGTGACCACCGCGAACTACGGCAACGAGGCCTACGGGACGATCTCGAACAACGGACACCCCATGCCCGGGTATCGGCGCACGGTGACCATCGTGGATGCGCCGGCGGCGCTCGCCGACACCAAGCTGGTGGAGGTACGCGTCTTCTATCGCCCGGTGGTGGGCTTCGGTGTCCTCGCCACGGAGCGTGAGGTGCGGCTGTCCGCACTGATCACGGATCGCAAATGAGCATCCTGCGTCGCGTGCTCGAGCGCTGTCGCGTCGCCAATGCGGGCGGCTTCACGCTCGCCGAGCTGCTCGTCGTCACCGCGCTGGTGGGCCTCGTCATGGCGGGGGTGCTGAGCCTCCTCATGTCCAGCAACCAGAGCTATCAGCGGGGCACCAACCAGGTGGAGGCGCAGCAGAGCGCGCGGGTCGCCATGGCGCGCATGGCCCAGGAGATCCGGGAGGCGGGTTATAACCCCGCGTCCGCCACCGCCTTCAACCCGCTGACGAGCTTCAACGCCACCGGCCTGACCATCCAGAACGACTGGAACGCCAATGGGGCCATCGACCCCACGCTGACCGTGACGGACCCGGTGAAGGGGACGTCGCGGGGCGAGCAGGTGACCTACACCCTGGCCGGCGACACCATCACGCGGCGGGAATCCGGCGTGGACGCCGCCGCGCAGGTCCTCATCGACGGCGTCCAGAGCCTGGCCTTCGAGTACCTCGACATCACCGACACCACGACCGCGACCGCGGCCAATGTCCGCACGGTGGTGATCACCGCGACGGTGACCCAGTTCAGCGGGCCCTCCGGCGCGATCAATCAGTCTCCCGTCGTCCTCACGAATCGAATCCGCCTGAGGAACAAGTAATGGACTCGGGCGTGGGAGGTGCCGCGATGTCCAGCTGGCGCACACTCGTCCTGAACGAGCGCGGCGTGGCGCTGCCTCTGGCGCTGATCTGCCTGGTCGCGCTCACCGTCATGGTGCTCACGTTCCTCACCCTCTCCGGGGTGGAGCCCCAGATCTCGCAGAACCTCTCCGATACGGCCCGCGCGCGGTACATGGCGGAGTCCGGCATCGAGTGGGCGTTCAAGCAGATCGCGGCGCAGCCGTCGGGGGCCGCGGCGGGCAGCTTCGCCTCCAGCCTGTTCGCCGGCCCGGACAACGTGCAGAACACCACCGACGACCAGCAGCCCACCAACGTGACGAGCCAGAACACCGCGGCCATGCTCACCACGCTGGGCTCGCCGAGCCCGCTGCCCACCAAGACGACCGCCGAGGGCACCTACTCGGTGACGGTCCGGAACGACAACCTCGCCGGCGACGACAAGTTCAACGGCGCGGGCGCCGTGGACGGCGGGGACAAGTTCACGGACACCAACGGCATCGTGATCGTGACCTCGACCGGGACCTACCGCGGTGCCACCCGCACCATTCAGGTGGCGGTCAAGCGGATCGGCATCCCGCCCTTCCCGGGCGCGGTGAACATCCCCGGCTTCCAGGCGGACACGTTCCTCAGCTCCAGCATCAACTCCACCAACGCGTCCAGCCTTGACATCGACGGGCGCGACTACGACCGGAACGGCACCCAGAACGCCTCCAACCCCACCAAGCTCGGTATCCAGGTGCAGCCGGGCATCCAGACCGACCTCGGGATCACGTACGAGGCGCGGACGGAGCAGCCCTTCGACGACGCCAACATCTGCACCGGGGGCGACTGCTCCGCGGCCACCAAGTCCGCCAACCGCACCGCGCGGCTCGGCATCGTGAAGGGCAAGCACCAGAGCTCCTCGACGTACACGACCGGCCTCAACACCATCGGCCCCGACGCCTCGCTGAACCCGTCCGTGATGTCGACGTTCCTCAACCAGATCGCCGCGAACCCGGCGACCCAGATTCTCCAGAGCACGCAGGCGTGCCCCATCGTCATGACCGGCGGGAGCAGCTCGGCCACGAGCACGCCGACCCTGACCAACGGCTGCAGCATGAACCAGACGGTGAACCTCGGGTCGGTGACGGATCCCAAGATGGTCTACTTCCGGGGGGACCCGGACACGTCCTCGGCGTTCGCCGGCCTGACCATGCGGGAGCGGGTCCAGGGGGCGGGCATCCTCATCGTCGAGGATGGCGACCTCCAGCAGTATGGTAATCTCCGCTGGGATGGCCTCGTGATCGTGACGGGACAGTATGTGTCCGCCGCGTTCCGGACGGGCAGCGACACCACGATCTACGGCGCGCTCACCGGCATGGAGAGCCGGCCGAACGAATCCAGCGGTCTCTTCGACTTCTTTCTGGATCGCAACATGAACTTCCGGGTGCGGAACAGCAAGGAGAACATCGACATGGTGCAGTCGATGCTCGCGGTGCACCGCATCCTGAGCTGGAGAGAGAACTAGGGTGCGGCGGGGCGTCCTGCTCGCAGCCATCGTCGCCGTCGTCATCGGCTGCCAGCAGGCGCCACCCCCGCCACCTGCCCCGACCAAGTCGCCGGCCGTCGTCCTCCGCGAGGAGGGCGACGCGCTGGCGGCGCGGGGCGACTATGCCGGCGCCGCCGCGAAGTACGAGACCGCGCTGGCCTCGACCCCGGACGACCTCGCCCTCCGCTTCGCCCTGGGCTCGGCCTACTCGTACCTCAATCGCCGGCCCGAGGCGATCGTCCAGCTCAAGCAGGTTGTCGCCCGCGCCACCCCGGACTCCCAGGAGTATCAGCTCGCCCGCCAGTGGCTCGTGAGCGTGGGCGAGCTCCGGGAGCCGCCGGCCGCCCAGGCGGGAGCCCCGGCCACCGCGACCCAGACTCCGGCCCCGGCGACGCCACCGGGGCCCCAGGTGGGCCTGAGCGGGACGCTCGAGTGGAGGGGCATCACGCAGGGCCAGCGCCGTGTCCCGGTGCGCCTCACGCTCACCGGCGAGGATTCCGAGACCCGCAACGTGAAGTCGGCCCGGATGGCCCGGCTGGCGGAGAAGTACTCCTTCGCGAACATTCCCCCCGGGAATTATCGTCTGGTCGTGGTGGGAACGGAGCCCCGGGAGACTCCGCTCTGGGACGTGCGCGTGACCGTCGAGCGCGACAAGCCCACCGTGCTCAACCTGAGCAGCAGCACGGCGTCGGTGTCACCCGATGCCTTCCCGGGCCCCGAGTAGCCGCTTAGCGGCGCAGCGCCAGCGCGCCCGGCCCCAGGAAGACCTGGGCCAGCGTGGCGGCCAGCACCAGCAGCACGTACTCGTAGCCGTCGCCCTTCCCGATGAAGAAGCCGTGGCGGAGGTGAATCAGGAAGAACGCCGCCGCCATGATGGGAAGATTGGCCAGGGCGGCCCAGCGCGTCACCACGCCCAGGATGAGCAGGAGCCCGCCGAGCCCATGGGCGAGGATCAGGTACCAGGCGCCGATCTCCGGCGCGGGCAGGCTCAGCGAGCGCAGGAGCGCCACCGCGCCGCGGGGACCCAGCTCGAAGAGGGCGTAGTAGGCGTGCATCACGAAGATGACGCCCAGGGCGATCCGGAGCACCGTGGCCCCGTAGCTCTCCAGCGACGCCGCGCCGTCGGCCCTCGCCACGTCCCCGCTACGGCTTCTTGAAGAAGATCTCGCCCACGAAGCACTCGGCGCTGGAGTCCGTGTCGTTGGAGTCCGAGGCCACCGACACTGCGCCGACCTGCTCGCCCGGGTCCTGGCCGTAGATCTTCTTGTAGTCCTCGAGGACATTGCGCGTCTCGGTCAGCCACTTGCCGAGTTCGGCCTCGCCGGAGCGCATGATCACGTACGTCACCGTGCCCGATTTCTCGCTGGGCGCGATGGTGCCCGCGGGCGCCGTGGTGTCCCACACGTAGCCGATGGTGCGCGAGCGCACCTGCTGCGGGAAGCGCGGGAACGTGACGTAGACCTGGCAGGCCTGATCGTCGGTGGCCTTCTTGCGGGAGTCCCCACCCTTGGGGAGGGTCACTGCCTTCCACCGCCACTGGAGGACGGGGTACTGGCGGATGTCGAACTTGACCTCCTTCGAGATCGTGGACCCTTCCTTCACGCTCTTCATGTGGAGCACGCGGCCATTGCCGTCCGCCTCGATCTTGAAGTCGTACTTGGGGTCGCCCCAGGTCTGCTTCTGCCAGCCGGGGGGCACGCCGGTGGAGCCGACGGCGATCTTGCTCCAGTCCTCCACGGGCAACGTGGGGCCCTGGGCGAGCGCGGCGGCGGCGCTCACGCCCACCGCGACCGCAGCTGCGAGCAGGCCGTGTCGTCGCATGGCACCTGGGAGGATAACCGATCGCAAGGCCGGGCCGTTCCCATTTCTGCCGTGTTCCCCGACGGCGGTCCTCGCGGATCGCTGTGCTAGTGTAGGGTGCGCGATGAGCGGCGAGCGCCTCGACAAGTGGCTCTGGGCGGCGCGCTTCTTCAAGAGCCGGACCCAGGCCGCGGCGGCGTGCGACGGCGGCAAGGTGGACGTCAACGAGCAAGCGGCCAAGCCCGCCCGCGCGGTGCGCCCCGGCGACCTCCTCCACATCACCCAGCGCCACGTACGCCGCATCGTCAGGATCCGCGAGCTGTCGGAGCGCCGCGGCTCCGGCGCGGTGGCGGCGCTGCTCTACGAGGATCTGACACCGCCCCCGCCTCCCCGCGAGGAGCGCCCGGCGCCCGTCATGTACCGCGCTCCCGGCGCGGGGCGGCCCACCAAGCGCGAGCGGCGGCTGCTGGAGCGGATCACGCGCCGGTGACGGACCACTCCGTGCCGGGCGCCGGCGCGGCGCGCCGCGCCCTCGTTCTCACGCTCCTCGTCGTCGTCGCCAGCGCCGCCGCCTTCCTCCCGACGCTCTCCGCCGGGTTCGTCAACTGGGACGACGACGTCAACTTCACGACGAATCCCGGGTTCCGCGGCCTCGGCCCCGGGCAGCTCCGGTGGATGTTCACCACCACCCTCATGGGGCACTGGATCCCGCTCACCTGGCTCACGTTGGGGGCCAACTATGCCCTGGGCGGGCTCGACCCCTGGGGCTATCACCTGGTGAACGTGCTCGTGCACGCCGCGGCCGCCGGCGTCTTCTTCCTGGTCGCCCGGCGGCTGCTCGCGGCGGCGATGGGGGGCGGGGGCACCGGCGTGGACCTGGGCGCGACCCTGGCCGCCCTCGTCTTCGGCGTGCACCCGCTCCGCGTGGAGTCCGTGGCGTGGATCACCGAGCGGCGCGACGTCCTCTGCGCGCTCTTCTACATGCTGGCGGTCCTCGCCTTCCTGCGCGGAGCGGGCGGCGGCCTCGAGCCGCCGCGGCCGCTCGTCGGGCGCTGGCGGGCCCTGGCGCTGGCCGCCTTCGCCGCCTCGCTCCTGTCCAAGGCGATGTCGATGACGTTGCCCGCGACGCTGCTGCTCCTGGACGCCTACCCGCTCCGACGCCAGGGGCTGGGATGGCGGCGGCTCGCGTGGGAGAAGGCTCCCTTCGCCGCGCTCGGTGGCCTGGCCGCGGTGGGGGCGCTCCTGTCCCAGACGCGCGGCGCCACCTGGACGGGCTTCGAGTCATACGGCCTGCCGGCGCGCCTGGCCATGACCGCATACAGCTTCTGGTTCTACCCGTGGACATTCGTCTGGCCCACAGGGCTCTCACCCCTCTACGAATTGCCCGCGCACGTGAATCCTCTCGAGCCCCGCTTCCTCGGCCCCCTGATCGCGGTGCCGCTCGTCACCGTCGCGCTCATCGTGCTGCGCCGCCGCTGGCCCGCCGCCCTGGCCGCCTGGATCCAGTCCATCATCGTGCTGCTGCCGGTGAGCGGCCTTGCCCATACGGGCTATCAGCTCGCCCACGATCGCTACAGCTATCTGTCCGGCCTGGGGCTGGCGCTCCTGGTGGGCGGCGGCTTCGCCTGGGCCTTCGGGCTGCGGGCCGCCGGGCGCGTGGGCCGCGTGGGCGCCGCGGCGCTCGTCGCGGGGGCGCTGTGCGTGGTCGCCGGCCTGGGCGCGGGGGCCTGGCAGCAGAGCCGGATCTGGCACGACTCCGAGAGTCTCTGGGGCGCTGCCATCGAGGTGGATCCCGCGTGCATGCTCTGCTGGAACAACCTGGGGCACGCCTTTCTGGCGCGCGGCGACGCCAAGGGCGCCGAGGCGCTCTTCGCGAAGGCGGCCTCGCTCCGACCCGACCGGCCGGGCCCCTGGAACAATCTGGGGACCGCGCTGGCGCTGCAGCAGCGCTATCGCGAGGCGGAGGCGCCGTACGTGCGCGCCGTGGAGCTCTCGGGGGGCGCCTTCCGCGACGCCGTGTCCAATCTCGGTCGGCTCTATGCCGTGGAGGGCCGCTACGCCGACGCCATCCCCCTCCTGCGCCGCGCCAATGCCATGAAGCCCGGGACGGGGGAGGTGGTGGCGAGCCTCCGCCTCTCGCTGAAGAATCACGGGGGCGCGCTGGCCGCGGCGGGCCGCCCGGCTGAGGCGGAGGCGCTGTTCCGCGAGGGGCTCGACCTCGGCGACGAGCAGGATCTCCTCATCAATCTCGGGCGGGCCCGCATCGATCAGGGACGCTATCAGGACGCCATCGCGCCGCTCGAGCGCGCCGTCCAGATGAATCCGCGAAACGCGCATGCGCGCGCCTGGCTCCTGCGCGGCTATGCGCTGGCCGGCGCACGCGACCGCGCCGCCGGCGAGATGGCGGCGCTCACCTCGCTCGACCCCGCCCTGGCCGCGCGCGTCGCCACGGAGATTCCTGCCGGCAGTCGCTGAGGTTGCGTTGCTCCGGAGCCTCTGTTACGGTCAGCGCGTACAGGGAGTTCGGGGAGCTTCCATGCGGGAAGCCCACCGGGAAGGCGGTGTGAATCCGCCGCGACCCCGTCACTGTGATCGGGGACGAAACCCACGAAGTCGCCACTGGCCGGAGCCGAAGCGGCCGGGAAGGCGTGGGGAGTAGGACGATCCGAGAGCCAGGAGACCGACCCGACCTCCGGTAGCGCACACCGGTCTTCGAGGGAGGCTCCGGGTGACCGCAGGCAGCGCCGCAGGAAGCGTTTCCCCGCTCGAGACTCACCTGATCCTCGGCGGCGCGCGCAGCGGGAAGAGCCGCCACGCCGTCGAGCTGGCACGCGGAGCCGCCGGACGCGTCGCCGTCGTCGCCACCGCCGAGGCCGGCGATGCCGACCTCACCGCACGGATCGCGCGGCATCGCGCCGAGCGGCCGGCCGCCTGGGCCACCGTGGAAGAGCCCCGCGAGCTCGTCGCGGCGTGCCGGCGCGCCGCCGAGCAGGCCGACCTCGTGCTCGTGGATTGCGTCACGCTCTGGGTGGCCAACCGCATGCTCGGGGGCGACGCCGACTCCCGCATCCTCGGGGCCACGGACGAGCTGACGCGCCTCATGGGAGAGCGGCCCGCCGCCCTCATCCTGATCTCCAACGAGGTGGGCGGCGGCGTGCACCCACCCACCGCCGACGGCCTCCGGTATCGCGATCTCCTCGGCCTCGTGAATCAGCGGGTGGCCGCCGCCGCCGACCGCGTCACTCTGATGGTCGCGGGGCTGGCGATGACGGTGAAGGCCCCGGCCGTGCCCGTTCCCGACCTCCGTGGACGCTATCGTGAAGAGACTCACGCTCCTTGAGCGCATCGGGCCGCCCGACGAGGCGGCCGGACGCGAGGCCCAACGACGGCTCGACGCGCTCACCAAGCCGCCGGGGAGCCTCGGCCGCCTCGAGGAGCTCGCGCACGCGCTCTGCCGGATGTCGGGCCGGTGTCCGCCGCCCACCGCCCATGCCGTGATCTTCACGCTGGCCGCCGACCACGGCGTGGCCGCCGAGGGCGTGAGCGCCTATCCGCAGGTGGTGACGGCCCAGATGGTCGAGAACTTCCTCAGCGCCGGCGCCGCGGTGAACGTGCTGGCCCGGCAGGCACGGGCGCGCGTGGTGGTCGCCGACTTCGGCGTGGCCGCCCCGCTGGGCGATCGGGCGGGGCTCGCGCGCTGCCCTCTCGGTCCCGGAACGGCCAGCTTCACGCGCGGCCCCGCGATGTCGCGCGATCAGGCGATACGCGCGGTGGAGGCGGGCATGGATCTGGTCGAGGCCGCGCGCGGCGCCGGCGGCCTCGATCTCATCGGCACGGGCGAGATGGGGATCGGCAATACCACCGCGGCCAGCGCCATGGTGGCCGCCCTCGTCGGCGCGCCCCCGGCGGAGGTCACCGGCCGCGGCACCGGCGTGGACGAGGCGGGGTGGCGGCGCAAGGTGGCGGTGGTCGAGCGCGCGATCGCCGTCAACTGGCCCGATGGGCGCGCCGAGCCGCGCGACGGGCTCGAGGTGCTCGCGCGGGTGGGCGGCTTCGAGATCGCCGGGCTGGCCGGGGTCATCCTGGCCGGCGCCGCGCATCGCATTCCCGTGCTCCTGGACGGCTTCATCGCGGGCGCCGCCGCCCTGGCCGCGGTGCGCATGGCGCCCCTCGCGCGCCACTACCTGATCGCCGCGCACCGCTCGGCGGAGCCGGGCCACCGCCACGTGCTCGAAGCCCTGGGCCTCACTCCCTATCTCGACCTCGGCATGCGGCTGGGCGAGGGCACCGGGGCCGCGCTCGTCATCCCCCTCGCTCGCGCGGCGGCGGCGCTCTTCACCGAGATGGCCACGTTCAAGTCGGCGGGCGTGTCCGGCGCCCGCGAGGCCGAGCCATGACGGGACGACGCGCGCGCGGGCTTCGGGCGGGCGCGCTGGTGGCGACGCTGCTGCCCCTCGTGGCCCTCGCGCCGGCGCGCGCCTTCGTGGTGACGGACGGCACGGGGCGCACGGTGACGCTGCCGGCGGCGCCGCGCCGCATCGTGTCCCTGGTGCCGGGCGTCACCGAGATGCTCTTCGCCATCGGCGCCGAGGAGCGCGTGGTGGGCCGGACGGACTTCTGCGACTACCCGCCGGCCGCGCGCGCCAAGCCCAGCGTGGGTGGCACGGTGTCGCCCAGCCTCGAGATGCTCGTGTCGCTCAAGCCCGATCTGGTGATCGCGACCAGCGCGGGCAACAGCGAGGAGACCCGCCAGCAGCTGGAGCGCTTGAAGCTGCCCCTCTATCTCGTGGATCCGCACGGCCTGTCCGACGTGTTCCGCGCCGTGGAGCGTCTGGGGGACATGGCCGACCGCCGGCAGCGGGCCACCGAGCTGGTGGCCGGCCTGGAGCGCCGCGTGCGGGCGGTGGCCGCGCGGGTGGCGTCGCGGCCCCGGCCGCGCGTGCTGTACGTGGTGTGGCCGGAGCCGCTCATCGTGCCCGGGCGCGGCGCCGCCGTCACCGAGCTGATCGCGCTGGCCGGCGGCGACTCCGTGTCCGCCGAGGCCGGCGAGGGCTATCCGCGCTACAGCGTGGAGGCGGCGGTGGCCCACGCGCCGGAGGTCATCGTGCTCGCGCGCCACGGCGCGCACATCGCGCCGTACGCCCGGGACACGTGGGAGCGCTTCGCCGGACTGCCCGCCGTTCGCGCGGGGCGCCTCCACTCGGTGGACGGCGACCTCTTCCATCGCTTCGGGCCGCGGGCAGTCGACGCGCTGGAAATCCTCGCGCGCCTCCTCCACCCGGAGGCGTTTTCCGGAGCGGCGGCGCGATGAGCCCACGGCGCCGGCTGGGTCTGGTGGTGGCATCGCTCGCTCTCCTGCTGCTCGCGGTGATGGCGGTGGCGCTGTTCCTGGGCGCCGCCCGGGTGCCGCCCGGCTCGGTGATGGCGGCGCTGCTCGGGCGCGCCGAAGAGCCCGTGTCCCGCCTGGTCGTGCTCGATCTCCGGCTCCCGCGCATCGTCGCCGCCGCGCTGGCCGGTGGGGCGCTCGCAGTGGCCGGCGCCGCCTTCCAGGCCCTCACGCGAAATCCCCTGGCCGAGCCGTCGGTGCTCGGCGTCTCCAGCGGCGCCGCCTTCGGCGTGGTGAGCGGCCAGCTCTTCGGCCTCGGTGCCGGCGTGTGGGATGCCTTCGGGCTCACCGCGTTCGCCTTCGCCGGCGCCTTCGTGGCCGGCGGCCTCGTCTATCTGATCGCCCAGGGACCGGGCGGCTTCTCGGTGCACACGCTGCTTCTCGCCGGCGTCATCGTGGGCATCTTCTTCTCGTCGGCGGTGGCGGTGCTGATCTCGCTGGTGGACACCAACCGGCTGGGCGGCATCATCCAGTGGCTGCTCGGCAACGTGTCCCCCATCGCCCCGGCCGCGCTCGCGGTATTCGCCCTCGTCACGCTCGCCGGGCTCGGCCTCGTGCTCGTCGACGCGCGGCGCCTCAATCTCCTGGCCCTGGGCGACGACGCCGCGCGCGAGCTCGGGGTGGACGCGACGTGGGTGAAGCGCCGCATCTTCGCCGGCGCGGCGCTGCTGGTGTCGGCGGCGGTGGCGTTCGCCGGCCCCATCGGCTTCGTGGGCCTGATCGTGCCGCACGCCCTTCGGATGCTGCTGGGGCCCGACAACCGCGTCCTGGTGCCCGCCGCTCTCCTCGCGGGCGGAAGCTTTCTGTTGGCGGTCGACACCGTGGCGCGCAACGTGGTCGCGCCGGCCGAGCTGTCGGCCGGCGTGCTCACGGCGTTCTGCGGCGCCCCGTTCTTCGTCTACCTCTTGCGTGCGCGGAGCGCGCGGGTGACCCCGTGACGCCGCGGCTCGAGCTTCGCGAGGTGGGATTCACGTATCCGGGGACGGCGGCACGAGCGCCCTTCGCGCTGCGTGACGTCACCCTGTCCGTCGGGGCGGGGGAGATCCTGGGGGTCGTGGGGCCGAATGCGTCCGGCAAGACGACGCTCATTCGGCTCCTCTCGCGCCTGCTCGATCCCGACCGCGGCGCCATCCTCCTCGACGGAGCGCCGCTGGCGTCGCTCTCGCGCGCGGCGGTGGCGACCCGGGTCGGGGTGGTGCCGCAGGACGTGCCCGCCGGCTTTCCCTTCACGGTGGAGGAGCTGGTGCTGATGGGCCGCTTCCCGCACGCGCCCGGCCGCTTCTTCGAATCCGCCGCCGACCGCGCCATCGCGCGCGAGGCCATGGACGCGGTCGGCGTGGGAGCGCTCCGGGGTGCCCCCTGCGACCGGCTCTCCGCGGGCGAGCGCCAGCGCGTGATGCTGGCGCGCGCGCTGGCCCAGCGGCCGCGCGTGCTCGTGCTGGACGAGCCCACCTCGCATCTCGATCTCCGCTATCAGGCGGAGTGCGTGGGGCTCCTGCGAGACCTCAATCGCGGGGGCCACGCCCCCACGGTGGTGCTGGTCTCGCACGACCTCGACCTCGCCGCCCATCTCTGCCATCGGCTGCTCCTGCTCTCCGCGGGCCGCGTGGCGGCGCTCGGCGCGCCCGAGGCGGTGCTCGAGGAAGCGATCCTCGAGGCGGTGTACGGCTGGCCGGTCTGCGTGGAAAAGCACCCGCGCAGCGGCCGGCCCAGCGTGCGCGTGGTGTGGCCGGACGGCGGCCCGCCCGAAGGGAGGTGAGAGCGGCTCGGTCCCGATTCACGGACGCTCCGGTTCAAGGGAAGCCGGTGACGCTCGCGCGTCGAGCGGAATCCGGCACGGTCCCGCCACTGTGAGTGGGGAGCCGGGTATCCACCACCGCGCGGCATGCGCGTGGGGCCACTGGGAGCGATCCCGGGAAGGCTGGAGACCCGGCGGCGATCCACGAGTCAGGAGACCTGTCCCGGAGCAGGAACGCGCCCCCTTTCGAGGCAAGAGGAGCGGTCATGCGAATCTGGTTCGCCGCAGTCGTGCTGGCCCTGATCCCCGCGCTCGCGCAGGCGCAGGACACGAGCCCGGAATCCAGGAAGGTGGACCCCATCGTCAGCATCGCCACCAAGGTGGACACCCCGGTCGGGGAGACCGGGGCCGCCGTCACCGTCATTCCCGGCCAGGACTTCCAGACGTATCAGTACACCTCCATCGGCGACGCGCTCCGCACCGTGCCCGGCGTAGACGTGCGCCAGTCGGGCGCCTTCGGCAAGACCACCGCGATCAGCATCCGGGGCGCGAATCCCAGCCAGGTGCAGGTGCTGGTGGACGGCGTACGGGTGAAGAGTCCCACCCTGGGGCAGGCGGAGCTCGCCGACATCTCGCCGGACCTCATCGAGCGCATCGAGATCGTGCGCGGCCCCCAGTCGACCCTCTACGGCGCCGACGCCATCGGCGGCGTCATCAACATCATCACCAAGAAGGGCGCGGGGACGCTGATCCAGGGGACGATCGAGGAGCAGGTGGGGAACTACGGCATGTGGGTCAACCGGGGCACCGGCCTCGGCCAGTGGAAGATCCTCGACTACTCCTTCGCCGGGTCCTACATGGAGTCCAACGGGCAATTCACCAACGACAACGCCGATCAGAAGGCGCTCAGCGGGCGCATCGGCCTCACGCTCCCGTACGACTCCTCGCTGTCCTTCGTGGCCCGCTGGAATCGCTCCGACACCGACCTGCCCGTCAAGTTCGTGTGCTGCGGGCCGCTGCCCATCAACCCCCTCATCGACAAGAACGCGCAGCAGCAGTCCGAGACCCTGATCCTGAGCCTCGAGGGCCGGACGCGCCCGGTGCCGTGGTGGGAGAGCCGCGCGCGCATCTCGAAGTACGAGAACGATCAGGGGTTCCAGGACCCCGTAGATCCCGGCTACGACTTCGACATCCCCCAGTTCTCCCAGATCCACACCGAGCGGCGGGAAGCGGAGTGGATCAACGCCTTCCACATCGGGAGGTGGAGCACCAGCACCATCGGGCTCGAGTACCGCCACGAGGAGGGCGACAACAGGGGCGTCTTCCGGAGCCAGACCCACACCACGTCGGCGTTCTTCGAGCAGCAGCTCCGTTTCTTCGATCGCCTCTTCCTCACCGGCGGCGTACGGGTGGACGATCACAGCACCTTCGGCACCCACGTGACGCCGCGCGGCTCCCTGGCCTTCGTCATCAAGGAGACGGGCACGCGCATCCGGGGCGGAGCCGGTGACGGCTTCCGCGCCCCCACGCTCAACGACCTCTTCTTCCCCGGCTTCTCCAACCCCTCGCTCAAGGCCGAGGAGAGCTTCTCCTGGGACGCGGGCATCGACCAGACGTTCTGGCGCGAGCGCATCCGCCTGGCCGCCACGGCGTTCTACAACAAGTTCGACAACCTCATCCGCTTCGTCCAGACCACGACCTTCCCCTTCGTGGCCGCCGTGAACGTGGCGCGCGCCCGCACCGCCGGGGTCGAGTTCTCGGGGGAGATCGACATCCTGAAGAACCTCGTGGGCTCGATCAACTACACCTATACGGACTCCGAGGACCTCGACACCGACCGGTGGCTCCCCCGCGAGCCCCAGCACCGCTACAACATCGGGATCACCTGGGAGCCCATCCGGCGGCTCCAGCTCTTCACGCAGATCCACATCGTCACCCGCCAGTTCGAATCCGAGCAGGTGGGCTTCAACCGCGGCTACACCCGCGTGGACGTGGGCGGGACGTTCCGGCTCCTCGACAAGTACGGCATCCTGCAAGCGCTGGATCTCACCGCCCGGGTCAACAACATCCTCAACGAGGGCTATGCCGAGGTGCGCGGCTTCCCCGCGCTGGGCACGAACTTCCTCCTGGGGGCCCGCGCCTCCTTCTGAGGACGGACCGCCGATGATCGACGGCCTCCGCGTGACGCGCGACGAGCGAGCGGTGGCGGGGTGGGCCTCCCGGCCCCTCCGCACGCGGTCCTCGGCGGCGCGCGCCATCGTCAACCTCCGGGCCCGGCAGGAGCGCCGCGCGTGAGCACGGAGCGCTGGCGGAGCGCCGTCCTGCTCACCGTCTCGCTGCTCCTGCACGCGCTCGTGCTGGGCGCCATCCTCGCCATCGTGCCGATCACGCCGATCGCGCCGCTCATGATCAATCTCGCCGACCTCGACGAGCGCGTGGGCCCGACGCCCGCATCCGCCCCTGGCACGCAGCCGTC
>DATEDO010000213.1:0-38727 GCA_035281625.1 Candidatus Methylomirabilota bacterium | reverse complement strand
TGACGTCGAGCGGGATCTTCTTGCCGTCGTCTCCGACCTTGCCGTTCCCCACCGCGATGACCTTGCCCTCCTGGGGCTTTTCCTTGGCGGTATCGGGGATGATGATGCCGCCCTTCCGGACCTCCCCCTCCTCGATACGCTTGACGAGGATGCGATCGTGCAGCGGACGAATCTTCATGGTTAACGCACCTCCTGCAGGTAAGATGTTGGGCCTGGCGGCCGACCACGGCCACCAAATCGGTTAGCACTCACCGAGTGCGACTGCTAGTATAGCGGCGGGCCTCGCGCTGTCAAGCGTCTATAACTCCATACATTCCAATGACTTGTGGTCGGAGGCTCCGATGGCCCCAATCGGTAGCGCCCCCCGGATCCTGATCTCCCGTATCCTGCCGGAGGAGGTTCTCACCTTCGCGCGCAGCCGAGCGGAGGTGGACCTCCACACCGGGGATCGGCCCCTTCCCAAGCCCGATCTGATGGCGCGGCTGCGCGGCCGCCGCGGGCTCGTCTGCCTCATCACGGACGCCGTCGACGCCGAGGTGCTCGGCGCAGCGCCCGACCTCAGGGTCGTGTCGAACGTGGCCGTGGGCTACAACAACATCGACGTGGCCGCCGCCACCAGGGCCGGGGTGGTGGTGACCAACACCCCCGATGTCCTCACCGAGACCACGGCGGACTTCGCCTGGACGCTCCTCATGGCGACGGCACGGCGGCTGGTCGAGGCCGATCGCTACGTGCGCCAGGGCAAGTTCCAGCAGTGGGAGTACATGCTCCTCCTGGGCGGGGACATCCACGGCAAGACCCTGGGCGTGGTGGGCTTCGGGCGCATCGGCCGGGCGGTGGCGCGCCGCGCGTTGGGCTTCGGCATGCGCGTTCTCTATCAGGACGCGGTGGCCGCGCCGGCCGCAGTGGAGGCCGAGCTGCGCGCGACGCGGGCAGACCTGCCGACCCTGCTGAGGGAGTCCGACTTCGTCTCGCTCCACACCCCGCTCTTGCCGGAGACGCGCCACCTCCTGAACGCGCAGTCCCTCCGCACCATGAAGAAGACCGCCTATCTCATCAACGCCGCGCGGGGGCCCGTGGTCGACGAGGCCGCGCTGGTCCACGCGCTCCGGGAGGGCTGGATCGCGGGCGCGGGCCTGGACGTGTTCGAGGAGGAGCCCACCGTGAATCCCGGCCTCATCGGGCTGCCCAATGTCGTACTGGCGCCCCACATCGCCAGCGCCTCGCAGGCCACCCGCGTGGAGATGGCGCGGCTCGCCGTCGAGAACTGCCTGTCGGTGCTCGAGGGCAAGGCGCCCCCCACCCCCGTCAACCCGGAAGTGCTCGCGCGCCGCTGAGGCCGTGGACCTCCTCATCCTCGACAGTGTCTCGAAGCGCTACGCCGCGGATCAGCCGCCCGCGGTGAACGGGCTGTCCCTCTCCGTGGCGGAGGGGGAGATCGTCGCCCTGCTCGGGCCGTCCGGCTGCGGCAAGACCACCACGCTCCGCCTCATCGCGGGCTTCGAGGCGCCGGACGCGGGCACGGTGTCGCTCCGCGGCGAGATCATCGCCGCCCCTGGCCGGCTCGTGCCCCCGGAGGCGCGCGGCATCGGCATCGTGTTCCAGGACTACGCGCTCTTCCCCCATCTCACCGTCGCGGACAACGTGGCGTTCGGGCTCGACCGGCTGGATCGGGCCGCGCGCCGGGCGCGCATCGGCGACGTGCTCGACCTCGTGGGCCTGGCCGGCATGGGTGGGCGCTATCCCCACGAGCTCTCGGGCGGCCAGCAGCAGCGCGTCGCGGTGGCGCGGGCCCTCGCCCCCGCCCCGGCCCTGCTGCTCCTCGACGAGCCCTTCTCCAATCTCGACGCCGACCTTCGCGCCCAGATGCGGGACGACGTGGAGTCCATCCTCCGTAACACCGGCACGACCGCGGTGTTCGTCACCCACGATCAGGAAGAGGCCTTCACGCTCGCCGATCGGGTGGGCGTGCTCCATCAGGGCCGCGTCGAGCAGCTCGCCGCGCCGGAGGACGTGTACCACCGCCCCGCCACGCAGTTCGTGGCCGAGTTCGTGGGGGCGGCCGACTTCCTGCCCGGGCTCGTGACCGGCGAGGGCATCGTCACCGAGCTGGGGGTGTTCGCGAACCGGGAGGCACTGCCCGCGGGCACGCCCGTCGAGGTGATGATCCGGCCCGACGACATCAGCTTCACTCCACGGCCGGACGGGGCCGGGGTGATCGTGCGGCGCTTCTTCCGCGGCTCCGAGACCCTCTACTGCATCCGCCTCCCCTCGGGCCACCGCGTGCACTCGTCCCAGCCGTCCGCGTCCATGGTGCCCACCGGCACCCGCGTCCATGCCGAGGCACAGGTGCTCCACGTGGTGGCGTTCCCGGTCACGACTCCTGCGTAGCGGCGCGAGCTAGGCGGACGGGCGGGCGAGGCGGCGCTCGAGCCGCTGGAGCCGGTGGCCCAGCCCGGCATGAACGGCCTCGCCGGCGCCGTCGGCCCGGGCGCGCGCGAGGGCTTCCTGCACGACCGCCTGCGCCGCGCGCCAGTCGCGGAGGCGATGCTCGTCGATCTTCGCCATCTCTTCCCAGGGGCGCGGATCGAACACGCGCTGACCGCGCGCCAGCTCGTCCCACAGGGCCCGCGCCTCGCTCCAGCGCGCACGGCGCTTTTCGCGCCAGGCCAGCCGCGCGAGGAGCCGCGCCCGTCCGCTGCCGGCGATACCCATGGCGAGGGCCTGGCGGAAGCAGGCCTCGCCGCGCTCGGCGTCGCGCGCTTCCCAGAGAAAGCCCAGCCCGGCCAGCTCGTGGGGGCCCATGTCGGCGGCGGGGGCCCGCGCCGCCGCCTCCGCCACCCAGCCCGTGAGGGCGGCGAGCGAGAGGACGTCGTGGCGGTTGTGCTCGAAGATGCGCGGGAGCTGCCCGGGCTGCTTGCGGCGCAGGTAGTCGAAGTAGACGGCGGGGATGAGAGCGCCAGGCAGATCGTCTCGGCGGTGGAAGCCGAGCGCGTGTTGCTCCACCGTGCCGAGCCGGCAATCCGCCAGCCGCTCGCGCCAGAGTCGCCGCGCCGCGGTCAGGAGATCGAGGTGGAAGCGCTCGGCGGACCACCGGCGCCGGCCCAGGACGAAGCGCGTCTCGAGCAGCGGCAGATCGAAGCCGGCGCCGTTGTAGGTGACGATGCCCTCGAAGCGCGCGAGCAGCGGCTCCAGGGCGGCGAGCAGCGCCGGCTCCTCGTCGAGGTCCCGCATGAAGTACTGCCGTACCTCGAACGCGTCCCCGTCCACGAAGCCCGCCCCGACGAGGAACACGTAAGTCCCGGTGCCGCCGGCGAGGCCGGTGGTCTCCGTGTCGAGATAGACGAGGCGATGCGCCGCGGGCGGCTCGTCGCCGCGGGCGAGCATGGCGAGGACAGCGGGATCAAGCACGCCCGCCGGGGCCAGCGGCTGGAGGCCGTGGGCGTGGTCGAGCGGGAAGCGCCGCCGCACCACGAGCACCGGTCCGCGGTCGGTGGCCTCGACCTCGCCGCCGACCAGCTCCTCGAGCGGAGCGCCCGGGCGCGGCCCCCGGGGCGGCGCCACACGCACGCGCTCCTCGATGCGGCGGATGACTTGGCGGAGCTCGGCGGGAACGGCCACGGCGGGCGGGGCGCGCTCAGCGGCCGGGCGCGATCCGCTGGAGGATCGCCAGGGCGATGGGCTTGGCGCGCCTCCCCACCTCGTTCACCGGGCCCACGCACGAGGGGCAGCCGGAGCGGCACGCACAGGCCTCGAGGGTCGCGCGCGCCTGGGCGAGCATCTCCGGTAGCACCTCGAAGATGCGCTCGGCGAGCCCGATGCCGCCGGGCTGGCTGTCGTAGAGGTAGAGCGTGGGCGTGAAGCGCTCCGCCCCCACCAGCTGCGCGCGCTGGATCTCGCGCGTCACCACGACGCCCTCCTCCGCGGGCGAGCCGTCCCCCAGCCACGCCCCCACGTCGCGCACGTCGCAGAGGAGGAAGATGGGGGCGAGGTGATGCAGGAGATAGGTGAGGGCGCGGAGCCCGTCCACCAGCTCTTCCCGGCTCGACGAGATGGCGGCGAGCAGCTCGGGCGCGAAGGTGAGCCACGCGCTCGTCGTCTGCATCTCCTGCTGGGGCAGCTCGACCTCGCCCGAGCCCACGTTCTCGAGCGTGCCCATCTTGATCTTCTTGAACCCCACCACCTTCTCGGCGACGAGGACCTCGCCCTGCTCGGAGCCCCAGCCCGCGGACTCCCGCCGGGTGAAGCGCTGCAGCACCCACACCCCCTTGGCGCTGATGGCGTCGGTGAAGTAATCGACCTGCACGCGCTTGACGTAGGCAACCTTCTCCTCGTCTTCGCGATAGCGCAGCTCCTGGACCTCGAAGGGCTCGCCCTCCACCATGTAGATCGCCTTGGGATAGATCATCGAGAAGGCGCTCTTCCAGTCCACCTCGGCAATGATCTGGCGGCGCTTGGTCTGCTTCTCGTCGCGCGCGGTGGTGTCGATCACGAGGAAGTTGTCGGAGGTCACCGTGCGCAGCGAGATGTGATCGGCGGGGTACGTCTCGGAGGTCCAGTGGTAGACGCCGCCGGCGCGATGCAGCAGGCCCTCCGCCTCGAGCGCGGCGAGGTGCTCGGCGATGGTGGTGCCGAAGGCCTCGTCCTCGGCGAAGGGCAGCTCGAAGGCGCCGCACTTCAGGTGATTGACGAGGATGAACGGGTTCTCGGGGTTGATGCGCGCGTGCTCGGGCGAGGCGCCGAAGAGATAGTCGGGGTGCGCGGCCAGGTACTGGTCCATGGGCGCGCTCGTGGCGACGAGGATGGCCGCCGACGGCCCGCTGCGCCGCCCCGCGCGGCCCGACTGCTGCCAGAGGGAGGCGATGGTGCCGGGAAAGCCCGCGAGCACGGCGACGTCGAGATGCCCGATGTCGATGCCCAGCTCGAGGGCGCTGGTGGCGACCACCCCCAGCACCTCGCCCGCGCGCAGCCCCTGCTCGACCTCGCGCCGCCGCAGCGGCAGATAGCCGCCGCGGTATCCGCGCACGATGCCGGCGTCACCCGTCCTGTCCTCGACCATCTTCTTGATGGTGGACAGGAGGACCTCGGTGCTGAGCCGGCTCTGCGCGAACACGATGGTGGCGATCTTCTCCCGCAGGAAGCGGCCGGCCAGCTGAGCCGCCTCGCCGAGATAGGGCGCGCGGATGCCAAGCTCGGGATTGACCACCGGCGGGTTGTAGCAGAGGAACATCTTGTCGCCTACCGGTGCGCCGCTCTCGTTGAGCTCCGTCACCGTCTCGCCGGTGAGGCGCTCCGCGAGCTCGCGCGGGTTGGCGATGGTGGCGGACGCCATGATGAACTGCGGGGCGGAGCCGTAGTGGCGGCAGATGCGCTTGAGCCGGCGCAGGACATTGGCGAGGTGGCTGCCGAACACGCCGCGGTACGCGTGGAGCTCGTCCACCACCACATAACGCAGGTTCTGGAAGAGATTCACCCACTTGGTGTGGTGCGGGAGTATCCCCGAATGCAGCATGTCGGGGTTCGTGAGGACGAGGTTGGCTCGCGCCCGCACCGCGCGCCGCGCGTCCTGCGGGGTGTCGCCGTCGTAGGTGAACATCCGCAGATCGGGCAGCGACCTCGCCAGCTCGGTGAGCTCGGCGAGCTGATCCTGGGCGAGGGCCTTGGTGGGATACAGGTAGAGGACGCGCCCCTCCGGCTGCTGCACGAGGCTCTGCAGCACGGGAAGGTTGAAGCACAGCGTCTTCCCCGACGCGGTGGGTGTCACGGTGACGAGGTGCTCGCCCTTGGCCACGATCTCGAAGGCCCTGGCCTGATGCGAGTAGAGCTGCGTGACGCCGCGCGCCCGGAGCGCCTCGATGATCCGCGGATCCAGCGAGGAGGGGAAGGCGGCGTAGACGGCGGGGCGGGCGTCGATGTGCCGCACCGCGGTGATCAGCGGCCCCGTCTCGAGCGAAGTCAATAGCTCGTCGAGCAATTCCCGGAGCGGCATGGCTCATCCTATGTTTAGCGGTTCTCGGTTGTCAACTTTGCGCCCGGCATGTCAGGCTTGAGGGGTGAGGGCCGCTCGCTTCGTCCTTCCCCTGGCGTGGACCGGCATCATCTTCTGGGTGGCCGGCGCCGATTGGAGCGTCGATTCCACCCGCGAGTTCGCGCTTCCGCTCCTCCATCGGCTGCTCCCCTGGGCGAGCCCGGACGTCCTCGACCTCGCGCATCTCCTCCTCCGGAAGTCCGGCCACGTCGTCGGCTACGCGGTGCTCGGCGCTCTCTGGTGGGGAGCCCTCCGCCGCTGGCACGCCGCGGTGCTCGTGGCCGCCCTGATCGCGTTCCTCGACGAGGCCCGCCAGGCATTCGCGCTCGAGCGCGGCGCCAGCGCGGCCGACGTGCTGCTGGACACCGCGAGCGCGGGGCTCGCGGTGGGGCTGCGCGCCGCCGGCGTGGCGCCCACCGTGGACGCCGTCACCGGCGTGCTCCTGTGGACGGCGGCCCTGCTCGGCACCGCGCTCCTCCTGCTCGACGTCGCGGCGGGGGCGCCCGCGGGCTGGCTCTGGCTCTGCGCGCCCGCCGCCTGGCTCGTCCTCGCCTGGCGCCGGCGCTCCGCGGCATGACCCTTCTGCCCGCGTGGCGCGGCGCCGAGCTGCCGCATCCGCCCGCCTACAATCTGGTCAACGCGCTCCGGGTCATCGGGCCCGGCGCGCTCCTGCTGGGCCTGTCGCTCGGCTCCGGCGACTGGCTGCTCGGCCCGGTCGTGGTGACGCGGCACGGCCCCGCCCTTCTCTGGATCTGCACGGCGTCCGTGCTCGTTCAGGCCGCCCTCAACGCCGAGATGGCCCGCTACACCCTCGCGACCGGCGAGCCCATCTGGAGCGGCTTCCTCCGCACGCGGCCCAGCCCCGGTTTCTGGGCGTGGCTCTACGCGGGCCTGCATCTCTTGCAGCTCGGCTGGCCGGGCTGGGCCCTGGCCGGCGGCGTCAGCGCCGCGGCGGTGTTCCTCGGCCGTCCACCGCGCGACGAGGACCGCACGGTCGTCTTCCTGCTCGGCTATCTCGTCTTTGGCCTCGCTATCGGCGCCGCCGTGCTGGGCCGGCGCGGGCAGGACGCTCTCTGGCGCGCCGATCGCGTGTTCCTCGTGCTCACCCTCCTCTATCTCGCCGCGCTCGCCGTCCTCCTCGTGCCGTGGGCCACGTGGACGACGACGGGGCGAGGGTTCGTGGCGCCCCTGGCCGGTGAGCGGCCGCCTCCGGGCGATCTGGACTGGCCCCTCCTCGCCGCGTTCGCGGCCTATGCGAGCGCGGGCGGCGTGGTGAACGCGAGCCTCACGCACTGGCTGCGCGACAAGGGCTTCGGCATGGCGAGCATCGGCCGCGGTGCCCCGGTGGCGATGGGCGGCCATCACCTGCACCTCGTGAGCAAGGGCCTGCAGGTCGAGCCCACCCCGGCCAATCTCGTCAAGTGGACGCAGTGGTGGCGCTACCTGGGCCTGCACCTCGGCGTGCTCTGGGTCGTGGGGCCGCTCGCGGCGATGGCGCTGCCGGCGCTCCTGACGCTGGCCGTCGTCCCGCGCGGCGCCAACGTCCTGGGCTTCGCGGCCCCGGTGGCGCTGGCGCGCGGGCTCGCCGCGGTGGGCGACCTCTGGCTCTGGTTCCCCACGCTGGTGGCCGGCTTCTGGATCTTCTTCTCGACTCAGCGGGGCGTGGTCGAGGGCTTCGCCCGCAGCGTCACCGAGATGCTCTGGGCGGGCAGCGACCGCGCGCGCTCCTGGGCGGGCGAGCGGCCGGCCCGCCTCTATCACGCGGTGCTCGCGCTCTTCGCGGGCGCGGGCGGGCTGGCGCTGGCGCTGGGGGATCCCCTGCGCCTCATCCTGATCGGCGCCAACGTGGGCGCGCTGGCCTTCGTGCTGCTGTCCCTCCACACGCTCTGGGTGAACCGCACCCTGCTTCCGGCCGCGGTGCGTCCCGCGCTCTGGCAAGAGGCCGGCGTGGTGGTGTGCGCGCTCTTCTTCGCCTGGCTGGTCGCGCGAGCCCTGGCCCGCCCGCTCGACCTGCTCGCTCTCTTTCGCTGAGCCGGCCGAGCCGCGGTTCAGCGGCCGAGAAGGGGTCAGCGGCGAGGCGCCGCCCGAGAGCCGGGCGGGAGGCGTACTCCCGGTACGTTGACCGCCCGGCCGAAGGGCGGCAACGAAGCCGATGGCCCGTTATCGGCCGCCGAACGGCACCACCGCGCGGCCACGCGCGAGCACCATGCGCACGTCGGCGAGCGCGCCGACGCGTTCCGCGGGGTTGCCCGCCACCGCGAGGAGATCGGCGACGAAGCCGGGCGCGATGCGGCCGGTCTCGGCGCCGAGACCGAGGGCCTCCGCGGCCACCGACGTCGCCGCGCGGATGGCCTCGAGCGGCGACAAGCCGTACTTCACCATCAGCTCCAGCTCGCTGACGTAGTCGCCGTGCCGGTTGAGCGGCGTGCCCGCGTCGCTGCCCGCCGCGATGGGCACCCCGACCCGGCGCGCGAGCTGGAAGCTCGCGATGTGGGCGGGCACCACCGCGTCCGACTTCCGCACCATGTAGTCGGGAATGCCCGCGGCGAGCCCGCCCGCGCTGATGGCGGCGGGCGCGTTGAGGGTGGCCACGAGGTAGGTGCCCCGGGCCTTCATGCGCGCGACGATCTCCTCGGTGAGGAAGATCCCGTGCTCGATGGTGGTGATGCCGGCTTCCACCGCGGCCGCGATGCCCTCGGAGCCCTGGGCGTGGGCGGCGGTGCGCCGGCCGGCCTTGCGCGCCTCGTCGATGGCCGCGCCCATTTCCTCCGCCGTGAGCTGGGAGGCGCCCGGCTCCACGCCCGGTGTCATCACGCCGCCGGTGGCGATGAGCTTGATCACGTCCGCGCCCGCCTTGAGCTGCTCGCGCACCGCGCGGCGCGAGTCGTCGGGCCCGTCGGCCTCGCGGCCCACCCACCAGCCGTGCCCGCCCGTCATGCAGATGGCCTTGCCGGCGGCGAGGATGCGCGGCCCCGGGGCCCAGCCCTCGTTGACCGCCCGCCGCACCGCGATCTCCGCGTAGTCGCGGCCGCCCAGATCGCGCACGGTGGTGACGCCCGCCTCGACGCTCTCGCGCGCGCGCAGGAGGGCCTTGATCACGGTGACGCCGAGGGAGTCATCCCGCAGGGGCCGCACCGGATCGGCCTCGGCGCCGAGGCAGAGGTGCACGTGGCAGTTGATGAGCCCGGGCAGAAGGGTGTGGCCGGCGAGGTCGATGCGGTCGCCGCGCGGGGCCTGATTCGCGTCGACCACGGCGGCGATGCGTCCGGCTTCCACCACCACCGCGCGGCCGGTGACGGGCTCGGCGCCGGTGCCATCGATGAGGGTTGCGCCGATCAGGATCTGAGGGGGCATACGGGCGACCTCGGGGAAGGGCTCAGACCTTGAGCCGGGGATCGAGCGTGTCGCGAAGACCGTCGCCGAAGAGGTTGATCCCCAGCACGGTCACGAGGATGGCGAGCCCGGGAAAGGTGGCCAGCCACCACGCTGTCGAGAGATAGACCCGCCCGTCGGCGAGCATGCCGCCCCAGGTCGGGGTGGGGGGCTGCACGCCCAGGCCCAGGAACGACAGGGCGGACTCGATGACGATCACGCGCGCCATGTCCAGCGTCGCCACCACCAGCCACGGCGTGAACGCGTTGGGGAGCACGTGCCGCGCGAGGATGCGCCAGTCGCGGCTGCCGAGCGCGATGGCGGCCTGGACGAACTCGCGCTCGCGGATAGAGAGCACCTCCCCGCGCACCACCCGCGCGTACACCACCCAGGACGACACGCCGATGACGATGATGATGTTGCGGAGGCTGGGCCCGAGCACCCCGATCACCGCGATCGCGAGGAGGATGAACGGGAAGGCCAGCTGCACGTCGGCCAGGCGCATGAAGAAGTCGTCCACCTTGCCGCCGAAGTAGCCGGCGATGAGCCCGATGGCCATGCCGATCACCCCGGAAATGAGCACTGCGGCCAGGCCCACCGACAACGCGATGCGCGAGCCGTGGATGATGCGGGCGAGGATGTCGCGACCGAGGTGATCGGTGCCGAGGGGGTGGATGCGGCCCTGCGCGTCCTGCCAGCCCGGCTCCTTGAGCCGCTGGCCGATGTCCTGGGCGAGGGGATCGAAGGGCGAGATGAGGGACGCGAAGATGGCGGCGAGCAGCACCGCCAGCACGACCAGGAGCCCGAAGAGCGCGGTGCGGCGCCGCACCAGGCGCGACAGCAGCACCACCCACTCGCGCTCGCCCCACGGGCGCGCGGGCGCCAGGGCGAGGGCCTCGACGGCGGGCGCGGCGGACGGAGGAGCGGCGGTGGGCGGAGCCATCTATCTGAAGCGAATGCGTGGGTCCAGATACGTGTAGACGATGTCCACGAGGAAGTTCACGATCACGAAGGTGCTGGCGAGCAAGAACACCGCCGCCTGCACGACGGGATAGTCCCGGTTGAAGATGGCCTGCACGGAGAGCCGGCCCACGCCCGGCCAGGCGAAGATCGTCTCGGTGATCACCGAGCCGCCCAGGAGCGTGCCGAGCTCGATGCCCACGATGGTGACGATGGGGATGGAGGCGTTCCGCAGGGCGTGCTTCCACACCACCGGCGGCTCGCTCACGCCCTTGGCCCGCGCGGTACGGATGTAGTCCTGCCCCAGCACCTCCAGCATGCCGGAGCGGGTGAGCCGCGTGATGCGCGCGGTGGTGAAGAGGCCCAGGGTGATGGCGGGCAGCACGAGGTGCTCGAGGTCACCGCGGCCAGAGGACGGGAACCACCCCAGGCGCACCGAGAAGACCAGGATCAGCATGATTCCCAGCCAGAAGGTGGGCATCGCCTGGCCGAGCAGCGCCACTACCGTGGCGATGTAGTCGATGGGCTTGTTGCGGCGCACCGCCGAGACGATGCCGGCGGGGATGGCCAGCGCCAGCGCGATGGCGAGGCCGGCGCCGGCGAGCTGGAAGGTGGCGGGCAGCCGCTCCGCGACGAGCGTCATCGCAGGCTCGCCGTGGCGGAGCGACTCGCCGAAGTCCCCCTGCACCGCCCCGCGCAGGAAGCGGAGGTACTGCACGATCACCGGATCGTTGAAGCCCAGCGCGGCGCGGAGCTTCTCCAGATCCTCGGCGGTGGCGTCGGGCGGCAGGAGCAGCGCGGCGGGGTCGCCGGTGAGATGGAGGATGAGGAAGACGACCACGGACACGCCAAACAGCACGAGCAGGGACTGCCACAGCCGGCGGATCAGGTACGCCTTCATCGGACGAGGTGGGCCACGACCTCGATGTGCGGTGTGTGCGGGAACATGTCGACCGGCTGCACCCACTCCAGCCGGTAGCCGGCGCGGGTGAGCTCGCCCACGTCGCGGGCCAGCGTGGCGGGGTTGCACGAGACGTACACGATGCGGGCGGGCCCCAGCGTGGCGAGGGCGGCGAGGGCCTTGGGGTGGAAGCCGGCGCGCGGCGGGTCGCACACCGCCACGTCGGCGGTGATGCCGCGACTGATCAATTGGGGTAATCCGAAGCGCACCTCGCCGGCGAGGAACTCGCAGTTGGTGATCCCGTTGACCTGGGCGTTCCGCACCGCGTCGGCCACCGCCGCCGGGGCCACCTCGATGCCGTAGACGCGGCGGCAGCGGCGCGCGAGGAGCAGGCTGATGGCGCCGGTCCCCGAATAGAGGTCCACCACCGTCTCCTCGCCGGTCAGAGCGGCGGCGTCGAGCACGATGCCGAAGAGCCGCTCGGCTTGGGCGGTGTTGGTCTGGAAGAAGGACCCTGCGGAGACCTGGAAGGTGAGGCCGCCCAGCGACTCACGAATGTGATCCCGGCCGCCGAGGAGATGCTCCTCCACGCCTACCGCCACGCTGGCCTTCTTGGGATTGACGTTGAGCACGACGCTGGAGGTCTCCGGCGCCCGCGCCTGCGCTCGCCCCACCAGGGGCTCCAGCTCCGACACCGCCGGCGCGGAGGTGACGACGTTGACCATGGCCTCACCGGTGCCCTTGCCCTCGCGCAGCATGAGGAAGCGCAGGAGGCCCTCGCCGCTTTCCTGGTCGTAGACGGTGAGACGGCGCTCGGTGAAGAACCGGCGCGCCACGGCGAGCAGCGCGTTCATCCGGTCGGACTGGAGCAGGCACCGCTCCACGTCGAGCACCGCGTCGTAGCGGTCCGCCTCGTGGAGCCCGACCACCGGCCCCTCGACGGAAGCGTCCGGCGGAACGAGCCGCCGCCCCTTCGGCACCACGCGCTCGGCGGCGTCGGCGCGCGCCACCGTGAATTCCATCTTGTTCCGATACCCATAGATCTCGGGCGCGGGGAGAATCGGCCGCATCTCGAACGCGGCCATGCCGCCCAGGCGCTCGAGGCAGTCGGCGACCTGCTTGGTCTTGAGCGCGAGCTGCGCGTCGTAGGCGAGGTGCTGGAGGCGGCAGCCGCCGCAGCGCCCGAAATAGGGGCACGGCGGCTCCACGCGACTCGGCGATGGACGCTCGACGGCCTCGATGGCGCCCCGGCCGAATCGAGCCCGCGCCTGGGTGAGACGCACGCGCACGGTGTCGCCGGGCACGCCCCCCGGCACGAAGATCACGTACCCATCGGCCCGGCCCACGCCCTCGCCGCCGTACGCGAGGTCGTCGATGGTCACGGACAGAGTATCGCCCCGTCGGGCTCGCGCCATGGTGCGCTCACTATAAGGTTGCGTGGAATAGGAGTCAATTTGACCTCGGCTCTTCTGAGTAGCCGCTTGGGGGAGGGTCAAGTATCATTGACCCACCATGAATTCGGGGAGAGTGTCCGTCCCCCATCGCGTCGGCGATCTGCTCGTCGCCGCGGTGCCCGCCCTCGCCGAGCGAATGCTGGTGGACGAGCTCCGGCGCGACTGGCCGACGCTGGTGGGCCCCGCGCTCGCCCGGCGCTCCGCTCCGGCCGTCCTGGATCACGGGGTCCTCGAGATCCGGGCCGACAGTTCGCCCGGGCTGATGGAGCTCCAGATGCGCGCGGGCGAGCTGCTCGACGCGCTCACGCGTCGCCGCGGCCGCTCGGTGGTCTCGCTGCGCTTCGCGCTCGGCGAGGTGCCCGCGACCGCCCCGGCCACCGCATCCTCCGCCCGCCCCGCGCCCCGTGCCGCGCTCGGGGCGGAGGACGCGCGCGACATCGAGCGGACGACGGCCGCGCTCCAGGACCCCGCGCTGGCCGGCGCGCTCCGGCGACTTCTCATCAAGGATCGGCTGGCCCGACGGCAGCGGTCGTCCGCCTCCGCGGCGGAGAAGGATTTCTCATGACCCTCCCACGCGCGCTCGCGCTGCTCGCCCTCGTCGCGCTCCCCGGCTGCGCGAGCCTGGGCGCCCAGAGTCCGCAGGCCGAGCCCACCCGCCCGACGGTTCGCCGCATGGCGGCGGCCGGCTCCGACGCCACCGCCACCGCCTACTACCGGTTCGCGGTGGCCCAGATGCACCATCGGGCGGGCCGCATGTCGGAGGCCATCACCGAGCTCCGCGGCGCCATCGAGAGCGATCCCGGCACCGCCGCCCTGTGGACCCAGCTCGCGCAGTGGCTGGCCCGCACGAATCAGCCCGGCGAGGCCATCGCCGCCGCGCAGAAAGCGGTGGAGCTCGAGCCGCGGAACACCGCCGCCCACCTCACCCTCGCCGATCTCTATCGGCGCGCGCGGCGGCTGCCGGAGGCGGAGGCCGAGCTCGAGAAGGTCATCACCATCGCGCCGCAGTCGCCCGACGCCTACATGGCCCTCGCCCAGCAGCACTTCGAGCAGAAGAACTACGACAAGGCCCGGGCGGTGCTCCTGCGGCTCGTCGCCGAGCGGCCCGGGCTGTCCCAGGCCCACTACATCCTGGGGCGCGTCGCCATCGAGACCGAGAACTGGGACGAGGCCATCGCCCGCCTGAAGCGCGCGGTGGAGCTCGATCCCGATCAAGACGGGGCCTGGCAGGCCCTCGGCTACGTCTTCGAGACGCAGAAGAAGGTGGACGAGGCGGTGGCCACCTACAAGGCCGCCATCCTCGCCAATCCCGACAACGCCGCCTTCGTGGAGCGGCTGGGCGATCTCCTCGTGCGCCAGGGCCGCTTCAAGGAGGCCCAGGCCGAGATCGAGCAGCTCGCCGAGGCGGCGCCCCGTGATCCGCGGGTGTGGCTGAAGCTCGGCGCGATCCAGTACGAGCAGAAGGCCTGGGACGCCGCGGTAGCGTCCTTCCGTCGCGCGCTCCTCCTCGAGCCCGGGAACATTCGCGCCCGCTACTTCCTGGCCACCACCTTGATGGAGGCGGGCAAGGATGACGAGGCGCGGGTCGAGCTCGAGCGGATCCTCGCCGCCGATCCGAAGTCGGTGGATGCCCGCGTCCAGCTGGGCTTCCTCCTCAGCCGCGCCAAGCGCTACGACGAGGCGGTCGCCGTGCTCCGGCAGGCCGTCAACCTCGAGCCCAAGCGGCCGGAGCTGTTCCTCTACCTCGGCACCGCGCTCTTCCGCGGCAATCAGCACGACCGCGCCGCCGAGGTGCTGCTCGAGGGGCTGCAGCTCGACGACAAGAACAAAGACCTCCATTTTCAGCTGGGGGTCGTGCGCGAGAAGCAGCACCGGTACGACGACGCCGTCGCCGCGTTCCGTCGGGTGATCGCCCTGGATCCGAAGCACGCCGAGGCCTACAACTACATCGGCTACATGTTCGCCGAGCGTGGCCAGAACCTCACCGAGGCCGTCGAGCTCATCCAGAAGGCCCTGGAGATCGAGCCCGAGAACGGCTACTTCATCGACAGCCTGGGGTGGGCGTACTACCAGCAGGGCAAGTACGCGGAAGCCCTGCGCGAGCTGCAGCGCGCGGCGGAGCGGGCCAAGGACGATCCGGAGATCTTCGATCACCTCGGCGACGCCTACGTGAAGAACGGCAAGGTCGAGGAGGCCATCGCGGCGTGGGAGAAGGCGCAGGCGGTGGACAAGGACAAGCGCCTCGGCGACTCGTTCAAGAAGAAGCTGCAGGACGCGCGCGAGAAGCAGCTGCGGGCCCGCGGTGAGAGTCCCAAGCCCAAGACCGAGACCAAGTAGCCTCCCGGCCCCACTCGCTCTCGTCGTCTTCGCCGCGCTCGTCCTGAGCGCCTGCGCCAGCGCGCCGCCCCCGGCGCCGCTGGCGACCGAGGTGGAGGCCGAGCGGGCCCGCCTCGAGGACCGCTGGCGCGGGTTCGTCGATCTCCGCACCCGGGCCGACATCGCCATCCGGCAGGACGGGCGCTCCCAGCGCTTTGCCGGCGTGCTGCTCCTCAAGGCGCCGGCGGGCCTCCGCTTCGAGGCGCTCTCCCCCTTCGGGCCGCCGCTCCTGGTCGTCGCCGCCGCGCCGGAGCAGGTCACGATCTGGGAGGTGGTGCGGAATCGCGCCTATCTCCTGCCCGCCAGCCCTGACGCGAATCGGCGCTGGCTCGGGCTGGCGTTGCCCAACGAGGATCTCGTCGCCCTGCTCGCCGGTCATGTGCGGCCCCTTCCCACGCCACGGAGCGGGACTCTCCTGCCGGCGGACGACACCGGCCCGTCGCTGCGCCTGTCCGGCGCCGACGGCACCCAGAGGGTGTGGCTGGACGACGCCGGCCGCCCGCTCAAAGCCGAGTGGACGGAGGTGAAGAACCCCTTCCGCGTCACGTTCACCCGCGGCGAGGCGATCGGGGCGGATGTGCCGCGCGCCCTCGAGCTCGTCACCCTGGACGACAAGCTCCGGGTGTCGGTCACCTATCGCGAGCCCGCGGTGGACACGCGATTCGACCCCGCGATCCTTGCCCTCACTGTACCGCAAGGCGTGGAAATTCAAGACTTCCGTTGACATTTCGACGCATCGCGTGTTAGGCTTCGCTGCCGTGTCGAAGCGGTCGGGGCTCGCGCGGGGGATGGTGGTCCGAACCTCGGCCAAGGTGAATCTCACGCTCGAGGTGCTGCACAAGCGGGAGGACGGCTACCACGAGCTGACCACGATTCTGCAGTCCGTGGACCTCTGGGATCGGCTGGCCGTGGACCCCGCCGACTCACTCAGCCTGGCGACGAACGATCCCGCGCTGCCCATCGACGAGAGTAATCTGGTGATGCGGGCGGCGCGGCTGTTGCGGGACGAGGCGGGCGTGACGGCCGGGGCCCGGATACGGCTCGAGAAGCGGATCCCGGTGGCGGCGGGGCTGGGCGGTGGGTCGAGCGACGCGGCGGCGGCGCTCTGGGCGCTCAATCGGACGTGGGGAATCCGGTGGCCGGTGAAGCGGTTGCAGGCTCTGGGGGAGCGGCTCGGGATGGACGTACCGTTCTTCCTCGGCAAGGGACGGGCCATGGCCACGGGGCGGGGCGAGCGGCTGAAGCCGCTGCCGGGCGCCGGCGGGCTCGCCCTGGTGCTGGTGAACCCGAACTTTCCGCTGCCCACCAAAGAGGTGTATCAGCGGGTGCCGGCGGGGTGGTCGGCGGAGGGCGCGGGGACGCGGAGGATGCTGGAGGCCCTTCGCAGCCGCAGCGCGCGGCGGGTGGCCGCGGCGCTGACGAACAACCTCGAGACGGTGGTCGAGCCGGCGGTGCCGGCGATCGGGCGGATGAAGGCGGCCCTGCTCGCCGCGGGGGCGCTGGGTGCGGTGATGTCGGGAAGCGGGCCGACGGTGTTCGGGGTCGCGCGCTCGCTCGATCAGGCGCAGGCCATCCGCCGGCGCGTGAACCGTGCGGGCTGGTCGGCGTGGGCGGTGCGGACGCAGGGCGGCGCGTGTATCCGCGAGGTGAGATGACGAGTGAGTCGTGCGGGAAAGGGTGGTCCGGCGTTGGGGGGAAAGCGGGGGCCATTTCGAGGCCCCCGCTGATGGCGATCATTGGGGCGTGGCCAAGCTGGTAAGGCGCGGGACTTTGGATCCCGTATTCGGAGGTTCGAGTCCTCCCGCCCCAACCATTGAAATCAACATGCCGCTTGGCATGTTGACCGTGGGTTGTTTCAGAGCGGCTCGGTTGTACATGTTGACCGTGGGGTGTTTCAGTGGCGTTGAGGCAGCTCGGTCGCAGCGAGGCGCCCGGGGACGGGCAGAGGGCCTGGGATGGGATATGAGCTGAAGCTCTTCTCGGGGAACGCGAACCGGCCGCTCGCCGAGGAGATCGCCAAGACGCTCCAGCTGCCGCTGGGCGACGCGGAGGTATCCCGCTTCTCGGACGGCGAGGTCTTCGTCCAGATCAACGAGAACGTCCGCGGCCAGGACGTGTTCGTGATCCAACCCACTTGCCCGCCGGTCAACGACCACCTGATGGAGCTGCTCGTCATGCTGGACGCGCTCAAGCGCGCGTCCGCGCGGCGCATCACCGCCGTCCTGCCCTACTACGGCTACGGCCGGCAGGATCGCAAGGTGGCGGGACGCGTGCCCATCACCGCCAAGCTGGTGGCGGACCTCATCACCGCGGCGGGGTGCCACCGTGTGCTCGCGGTGGACCTCCACGCCGGACAGATCCAGGGCTTCTTCGACATGCCGGTGGACCACCTCTTCGCGGCGCCGCCGGTGATCGTGGACTACCTCGCCAAGAAGGACCTGAAGGACCTCGTGCTCGTGTCGCCCGACGCGGGCGGCGTGGAGCGCGCGCGGGCCATCGCCAAGCGCCTGAGCGCGAACCTGGCCATCATCGACAAGCGCCGCGACGGCCCCAACGTGGCCGTGTTCATGCACCTGATCGGCGACGTCAAGGGCCGGGACGTGGTCATCATCGACGACATGATCGACACCGCCGGCACGATCATCCAGGCGGTGGACGCGCTCAAGCGCGAGGGCGCCCGGCGCATCCTCGCCGCCGCCGTGCACGGCGTGCTGTCCGGGCCGGCCATCAAGCGCATTCAGGAGTCGGTGCTCGAGGAGATCGTCATCACCAACACCGTGGCCCTGACGCCCGAGAAGCAGATCGGGAAGATGCGGGTCCTGACGGTGGCGCCCCTCATCGCCGAGGCCATCCGCCGCATTCACGACGAGGAATCCGTCTCGAAGATGTTCGTCTAGGGCGAGAACAAGGAACAGAAAGGACGCGAGAACGTCATGGACATCCGGTCACTGAGCATCGAGAAGCGCGAGGGCACGGGCAAGGAGATCGCCAAGCGGCTCCGCCGTGCCGGACGCGTGCCCGCCGTCCTCTACGGGGGCAGCGCGCCGATGAGCATCAGCGTGAACCCCAAGGACATCTTCCGCCTCATCCACGGCCACGAGGGCGGCACCCAGCTCGTGCAGGTGGCCTTCGACGGGACCCCCGACACGCGCATGGCGATTATTCGCGACATGCAGTTCGATCCTGTCACCGAGGATCTCGTGCACGTGGATCTGCAGGAGGTGGCCATGGACCGGGCCATCCAGGTCACGGTGCCGCTGCGCCACGTGGGCGAGCCGGTGGGCGTGCGGGAGACCAAGGGCATCCTGGAGATGATCCTGCGCGAGGTGCAGGTGTCCTGCCTCCCGAGCGCCATCCCCGAGTCCCTCACCGCGGATGTGTCCGACCTGGCCATCGGCGACGTCTTCACGGTGCGGCAGCTCCCCGTCCCCGAGGGCGTGCGCGTCCTCACCGACCCCAACCAGGCCGTCGCCACGGTGGCGCCGCCCATGGCGGAAGAGGTGGTGGCGGCGCCGGCGACGGGTGTGGTCGCGGCGGCTCCCGCCGAGCCCGAGGTGCTCACCGAGCGGAAGCCCAAGGAAGAAGGCGCCGAGGACAAGGACGCCAAGGACGCGAAGAAGAAGTAAGTGGGGCAGGCCATCGTCGGGCTGGGCAATCCCGGCCCGGAGTATCGCGACACGCGCCACAACATCGGGGCGCGGGTGCTCGACGGGATCGCGACCATGCTGCACGCGCGGTTCGGCCGCGAGGGGGGACACCTCGTGGCCGCCGCGCGCTGGCACGGAGAGCCCGTCCATCTGGTCAAGCCGCAGTCCTACATGAACGAGACGGGACCGGCGGTGGCCCGGCTGGCCCGCCGGCTCCACCTCGGACCCGCCGATCTCATCGTCGTGTTCGACGATCTCGACCTGCCGCTGGGCACGGTGCGCGTGCGCATGAAGGGCAGCGCGGGAGGCCACAATGGGGTGCGCTCGCTCATCGAGGCCTTGGGCACCGACCAGATCCGCCGCGTCAAGGTGGGTATCGGCCGGCCGCCGCCCGCCGGGGGGCCCCGCCGCCGTGAGAAGGTCGTAGACCACGTCCTTTCGCCCTTTTATCCGGACGAATACGACACGGTGCGGGCGGCCTGCGAGGAGGCGGCCCAGCAGGCCGTGAAGCTGCTCGACCGCCGTGAGGGGGCTTAGATTGCGGCCCCCCGGGGGTCGTGTTATACATTCTCAGTTTCACCATTTGTTGCCCGCTTCGGTCCCGGAGAGGGGGGACGTGAGTGACCAAGGTCATCGTGGAGCCCGACGAATCCTTCGAGAACGCACTGAAGCGCTTCAAGAAGCAGTGCGAGAAGGCCGGGCTCATGTCGGAGCTGAGAAAGCGCCAGCACTACGAGAAGCCCAGCGTCAAGCGGAAGCGCAAGACGCTCGCGGCGCGGAAGAAGGCCAAGAAACGCGAGCGGTTCTCCGATTAGTCGCTGGCGGTAGCGGTGTCGAGTGGGCCCAGGTTCAGGGCCTGCTCGCCCGGGATACGCATACCCCCATGGGTCGGGAGCGAGCGCTCGGTCACGAGCCCTCCACCGACCTGGCGTGGATCGAGGCGGCCCTGGCGGAAACTCGCCAGGGTCGTCTCGCGTTGGGCGCCGCCGGGCCGCCGCCGTGGGAAGTCATCCCGGACGTGCGAGCGACCCTCGAGCGCGCCCGAGCCATCGGCGCCGTGATCGAGGGGACGGAGCTCGTCGAGCTGATCCCCCTCCTCGAAGCCGCCGGCCGGCTCGCGGGGTATGGCCGCGGCCTCATGCCGGTGGCGCCCGACCTGGGGCGCGCCCTGGGAGCGCTGCCCTCGGTGGGCCCACTGCTGGAGGCCCTGCGCCGCGCGCTCGACGTGGACGGCGCGCTCCGGGACGAGGCCAGCCCGGCGCTGCGCCGCCTGCGCGGCCGGCTCCGGGAGCTCCGGCGCGATCTCGTCAAGCGCCTGGAGGGCTTCTTCCAGCAGCCCGGCGCGGACGCGCTCTTTCAGGAGCGCTACGTGACGGTGCGGCACGGCCGCTACGTGCTGCCCGTGCTCGCGGGCGCCAAGGGCCGCGTGCGCGGCATCGTGCACGACCGCAGCCAGAGCGGGGCGACATTGTTCGTCGAGCCGGAGTCGATGGTCGACGACAACAACGAACTGGTGCAGGCGCAGCGCGAAGAGGAGGCGGAGGAGCTGCGCGTGCTCGCGGCGCTCACCGATGCCGTGCGCGAGGCCCTCCCCGAGCTCATTCGCCTGGTGGACGGCATCGCCGCGGCGGATCTCGTGTTCGCCCGCGCCGAGCTGGCCGAGCGCATGGAGGCGACCGAGCCGGTGGTCGCGGAGGCCCGGGTCGTCGACGTGCGAGCGGCGCGGCATCCCCTGCTCCTCGCCCAGAGCTGGCGCGAGGGCGCCCGGCCCGTGGTCCCGGTCGATCTCTTCCTCGACGCGGACAAGCCCCTGCTCGTCATCACCGGCCCCAATGCCGGCGGCAAGACGGTGGCGCTCAAGACCCTCGGCCTCTTCGTGATGATGGCCCAGGCGGGCCTCCACGTGCCCGCGCACGAAGGCGCCCGGCTGCCGCGTATCTCGCGCCTCTTCGCCATCATCGGGGACGAGCAGAGCGTGGCCGAGAACCTCTCCACGTTCTCGGCCTTCGTGAAGGCGCTCCGCGAGGTCCTGGAGGCGGTGGACGCGGAATCGCTCGTGCTCGTGGACGAGCTGGGCGCGGGCACCGATCCCGACGATGGGGCGGCCCTGGCGCAGGCGGTGCTGGAGGAGCTGGCCGCGCGCGGTAGCCTGTGCGTCGCCTCCACCCATCTCGAGCCCCTCAAGGGCTTCGCCGCCACGTATCCGAACGCGCGCAACGCCTCCGTGGAGTTCGACGGCGAGCGCCTCGAGCCCACCTTCCGCCTCGTGTACGACCGCCCCGGCCAGAGCTACGCGCTCGCCATCGGCGCGCGGCTGGGCCTGCCCGCCGATCTGATCGAGCGCGCGCGAGGTCACCGCTCGACGCAGCAGCGCGCGCTCCAGGAGCTGATCGCGCGCCTCGACGCGCGCGATCGGCGCGAGGCCGAGCGCGCCACGCTCATCGAGAAGCGCGAGCTGGACAGCGCCGCCCTGCTCCGGCGGGCGCAGGCCGAGGCCGAGGCCGCGCGCGAGGCCGCGCGGGAGACGGTGGCGCGGGCCCGCGCCGAGGCCGAGAAGCTCGTGGCCGACGTCCGCCGCGCGGTGAACGCGGAGTGGGATACTCTCAAGCGCGGCGAGCGGACGCGGAAGAGCCTGGAAGCCAGCCGGAGCCGCTTGCGTGAAGTGGGGCAACGCGCGGCCGAGCCGGCCCCGGAGACGGAGGCCGGCGCGCCGGGCCTCGAGCCGGCGCCGGGCGACCGCGTCACGGTGGCGCATCTGGGGCTCAAGGGGGACGTGATCGACATGGCGGGCGGCACGGCGACGGTGCGCGCGGGCGCGGTGACGGTGAAGGTGCCCGTGGTCGCCCTTCGTGTCGTCCATCGGGGAGGCGCCGCCCCCGCCCCGCCCTCTCCTTCTCCGGCCTCTCCCTCTCCCCCGAGGGGAGAGGGCAGGGTGAGGGGTTACGAAGGTCCCATCCGAAGCATCGGCCCCGAGCTCCATCTCATCGGGCGCACCGCCGACGAGGCCCGGGCGGCGCTGGAGAAATACCTCGACGACGCCTTCCTCGCGGGGCTGCCCACCGTGCGGATCATCCACGGCAAGGGAACGGGCCGGCTGCGGCGCGCCGTGCACGAGCTGCTCGCCCAGCATCCTCTGGTCGAGGAGCATCGCGCGGGCGCCCTCCACGAGGGCGGCGAGGGCGCCACCGTCGCCCAGCTGAGGACGGCCTGATGCCCGGCTTCACCCCCGCCCTCCTCGAGGAGATCCGCTCGCGAGTGGACATCGTCGAGCTGGTGGGCCAGTGGGTGAAGCTCAAGCGCGCCGGCGAGAACTGGAAGGGTCTCTGCCCCTTCCACACCGAGAAGACCCCCTCCTTCACGGTCAATCCCAAGAAGGGGATCTATCATTGCTTCGGCTGCAAGGCCGGCGGCGACGCGTTCAGCTTCCTCCGCAAGCAGGAGCGCCTGGACTTCCCCGAGGCGGTGCGCGCCCTGGCCGAGCGCTCGGGGGTGGAGATCCCCACCGAGCGCGCGGAGCGCGCGCCGGACGGCCGGCTCGAGGGCTTGCGCGCGGTCATGACCCGGGCCGCCCAGTTCTTCGCCGACTCGCTGTGGGCGCCCGGCGACCCCGGCGCCGACAAGGCCCGGCGCTACCTCGCCGGCCGCGGGGTGGACGACGCGGTGGCCCGCCGCTTCGGGCTGGGCTATGCCCCGGAGGGCTGGGACAATCTCCTCACCTCCATGCGCCGGAACGGCATCGGCGAGGAGGTCCTGTCGCAGGCCGGCCTGGTGCTCCCTCGGCAGAACGCCACCGGGTTCTACGATCGCTTCCGGGGCCGGCTCATGTTCTCCATCCGCGATCCGCAAGGGCGGGTGGTGGCCTTCGGGGGGCGCGCCCTGGGCCCCGACGAGGTCAAGTACATCAACTCCCCGGAGACCCCCCTCTACACCAAGGGCCAGACCCTCTACGCCCTCGACCTCGCCAAGCCGTCGATTCGGGAACGGAACCGTGCTGTCGTCGTCGAGGGCTATCTCGACTGCCTGATGGCCCATCAGCACGGCTTCACCGAGACGGTGGCCGCCCTCGGCACGGCGTTCACCGCCGCCCAGCTCGGCCTGCTCCGGCGTAATGCCGAGGAGATCGTGGCCGTCTTCGACGCCGATGCCGCGGGCCAGAAGGCCTCCGCGCGGCTCGAGGAGATGATGTCCGACACCATGGACATGCAGGGCCTCGCCTGGACGGTGTCGCGCACCGGCGGCTTCGAGCGCAGCGGGTACTTCCCGGTGAAGGTCGCGGTGCTGCCCCCGGGCCATGATCCAGACAGCCTCCTCCGCGCCGAGGGGGCCCCCGCCTTCCTGTCGCGCCTCGAGGCGGCCCGGAGTATCCTGTCCTTCGTTATGCAGCAGGCCCTCTCCGAAGAGGACCTCTCGACGGCGCGGGGACGGGCGGCCGCGCACGCGCGGGTGGCTCTCATCCTCTCCAAGGTCCCCAACGCCGAGGAGGCCACGACCCTCGCCGCCCAGGCCGCCCGGGAGCTGCGCGTGGACGCCACCCAGCTCTGGATCGAGGCCCAGCAGCTCCAGCGCGCCAGGCTCACCCAGTCCCGCTTCGCCCGCCCCGGGGCCGAGCCGGCCGCCGCCGAGACCACCTGGGCCGCGCCCGGCCTGGTCGAGCGCGACCTCATGCTCCTGCTGCTCCGGGTGGACGAGGCGCGGGCGATGCTGCTGCCGCTGATGGAGGACGGGGACGTCGCCCACCTGGGCCTGCGCGCCCTCCTCGCCGCGCTGCGCCGCGTGCCGCAGGCGCCGGCCGAGGAGCTCATGCACGAGCTCGAGGGGGATGCCGAGAAGGGCCTCCTCGCGAGCCTCCTCGTGGAAGAGCGCGAGCTGCCCGACGTGGAGCAGCAGATCCGCGACTTCACCCGCCGCTTCGAGACCCGCCAGCGCAAGCGCGAGCTGCGCCGCGCCACCCAGTCCCTCGCCGAGGCCGACGCCGCGGGGGCCATCGGCATCGACGACCAGTACAAATCCGTGCATCAGGCCGCCGAGGCCGTGCGCGAGCTCACCGCGCCCCGCGCGGCGAGCGACCCCGGAGCGACGGCTCGACCTTAACCCCATCCAGGAGACGCATCAGGCATGGCTGACGAACCGAAGTTGGAGGAGCTGGACAAGCTGATCGCGATGGGCAAGCAGAAGGGCTTCCTCACCTACGACGAGGTGAACGACGCCCTGCCGCAGGACATCGTGTCCCTCGATCAGCTCGACGACATCATGATGATGTTCGGGGCGATGGACATCGAGGTGGTGGACACCGCCAAGAGCGGCAGCCGGCTCCCCTCCGAGATCGAGACGCAAGCCGAAGCCGATGACGACGAGCCCGCGGATGCCCCCATCGATCTCTCCCCGGGGCCGGTGGGCCGGACCGAGGATCCGGTACGGCTCTACCTCCGGGAGATGGGGCGCGTGTCCCTGCTCACCCGGGAGGGCGAGATCACCCTCGCCAAGCGCATCGAGGAGGGCAAGGACGAGGTCACCCGCGCCATCCTCGCCACCAACCTCGCTCTCGAGAAGATCCAGCACCTGCGCGACGAGCTGAAGAAGGACGTGGTCCCGATCAAGGAGGTCGTGGACTACCCGGAGGAGGAGTTCACCGAGGAGAAGGAAGAGGATCTCCGCAAGACGGTCATCCGCGAGCTGGGCAACGTGGACCGGATGCTCCGCGAGCGCGACCGCCTCATCGAGCAGGTCAAGAAGCTCCGCGCCCGCGCCGCCGGCAAGAAGCGGGGGAAGAGCGAGCCGCCCTGGAAGAAGCTCGAGCAGCAGGCGCAGGCCAAGCAGGTCCGCGTGCTCGGTACGCTCCGGAGCCTCACCCTCCAGCCCTCGCTCCTCGACGCCTGGGGTCAGGATCTCAAGAAGCTCGTCGAGAAGATCCACAAGTCGGAGCGCGAGATCGCGCTCTGGTCCGACGGCCGGCGGCCCGCCCCCGCCGCGGTGGACGCCTTCCTCGCCTCGCTGGGCGACGACGAGCGGGACGACGGCGACCGCGACCTCTACCAGAAGGCGGCGGCGCGCTATCCCTCCATCAAGGACCGCCTGGTCTGGGTGGCCCAGCAGAAGATCAAGCGCGCGGAGGAGAACGCCCAGTGCCGCGCCGAAGATCTCAAGAAGATCGTGGCCCTCATCAAGGGCGGCGAGGCCAAGGCGGCGCGGGCCAAGAAGGAGATGGTGGAGGCCAACCTCCGTCTCGTGATCTCCATCGCGAAGAAGTACACCAACCGCGGGCTCCAGTTCCTCGACCTCATCCAGGAGGGAAACATCGGCCTCATGAAGGCGGTGGACAAGTTCGAGTACCGCCGGGGCTACAAGTTCTCCACCTACGCCACGTGGTGGATCCGCCAGGCCATCACCCGCGCCATCGCGGACCAGGCCCGGACCATCCGCATCCCCGTGCACATGATCGAGACCATCAACAAGCTCATCCGGACCTCCAGGCAGCTCGTTCAAGAGCTGGGACGGGAGCCCACGCCGGAGGAGATCGCGGTGAAGATGGAGGTCCCGGTCGACAAGGTGCGCAAGGTGCTCAAGATCGCCCAGGAGCCCATCTCGCTGGAGACGCCCATCGGCGAGGAGGAGGACAGCCACCTGGGCGACTTCATCGAGGACAAGCAGGTGGGCTCGCCGGTCGACTCGATGATCGGCCTGTCGCTGCGGGAGCAGACCAATAAGGTGCTGAACTCGCTGACGCCGCGAGAGGAAAAGGTGCTCCGGCTGCGCTTCGGCCTCTCCGACGGCTGCGAGCACACGCTGGAGGAGGTCGGCCAGGACTTCGCGGTGACCCGCGAGCGCATCCGCCAGATCGAGGCCAAGGCGCTCCGGAAGCTGCGGCACCCCTCGCGCTCCAAGAAGCTCAGGAGCTTCCTCGAATCGTGAACCTTCTCATCACGCCCGGGCCCATAGCTCAATTGGCAGAGCTCCCGGCTCATAACCGGTCAGGTCTTGGTTCGAGTCCAAGTGGGCCCACCAACTCCGGAGAGACGACGTGGACGGCCACCTCAAGACCCTGATCGCGCTGCAGGCCCTCGACACCCGCATCGGGGGCCTCGAGGCCGAGGCGGCGAAGCTCCCCAAGGACATCGAGGCCGTGCGCGCCCGCACCGCCGAGGCCAAGAAGCAGGTGGACGGCGCCAAGGCCAGCCTCGACGCCGCCCGCAAGGACACCCGCGCGAAGGAGAAGGACCTCGAGGACAACCAGGTGAAGCGGCAGAAGTTCGAAGGCCAGCTCTACCAGGTCAAGACCAACAAGGAATACTCCGCCGTCCTCACCGAGATCGAGGAGGTCAAGCAGCAGAAGTCGCGCATCGAGGAAGAGATCCTCACCCTGATGGAGCGTCAGGAGCGCCTGGCCGGTGAGATCAAGGACGCCGAAGGCCAGCTCAAGACCGCCGAGGCCGAGGGGGCCACCGCCGAGAAGTCGCTGCGGGAGCGGCTCGCCGCGGTGCAGGCGGAGCTGAGCGGGGTGAAGGGCGAGCGCGCTAGCGCCAGCCGCGACCTGCCCGCGAACCTCCTCGCCGACTACGATCGGCTCCTGCGCGCGCGCGCCGGGCTCGCCATCGTGCCCGTGCTCAAGCCCAATCTCTGCGAGGCGTGCCGCATGACCGTCACCCCCCAGCGCCTCCAGGAGCTCCGGGCCCGGAACGCGCTGCTCGCCTGCGAGTCCTGCGGGCGCTACCTCTACTGGCAGCCCTGATGGCCCGCCGCCCCTCCCCCTCTCCGGGAGGGGAGCCCGGCGCCCCCGCGGCGCCTCGCGTCGCGATCTACACCGACGGCGCGTGCAGCGGCAATCCCGGTCCCGGCGGCTGGGCCGCCATCCTCATCGACGGCAACGTCGAACAAGAGATCTCCGGCGGCGAGTCCTGGACCACCAATCAGCGCATGGAGATGATGGGCGTGCTCCAGGGCCTGCGCGCGCTCGCCCCCGGCCGGGCCGCCGACGTCTACTCCGACAGCGCGTACGTGGTCAACGGCTTTCGCGACAAGTGGTACGTGCGGTGGCGGGCGAACGGATGGAAGAACAGCCAGAAGAAGCCGGTGGAGAATCGCGACCTCTGGGAAGCCCTGCTCGCGGAGGTCGAGTCGCGCGACGTGGCCTGGCACAAGGTCACCGGCCACTCCGGGCATCCCCTGAACGACCGCGCCGACCGCCTCGCCGTGGACGCCATCCGCCGCGTCCAGCCGAGCGCGGCGCCCCCCGCGCGCTGACTCAGCCCGGGAACGCGCGGATCGCGATATTCCCCTGGTCGAGGCGCCTGGTGGCGACCCCCACGTAGATGCACCCCAGATCGTGCCGCTCCGCCCGGTGACTGTACCGGAACGGAGACAGAAACCCGTTGAAGAGCCGGAACAGCCGGTACGGCTTCGCCTCCAGATACGTCCATGCGTCCTTGAGGAATCGGCGAGACGCGATCCACGGGGCGTTGTACTCGAACGCGAAGATGTCGATGGCCTGCCGCTCGAGGAGCCGTTCGGCGCCCTCCAGGACGTGCAGGTCGTACCCTTCGGCGTCGATCTTCAGCAGATCGATGCGCGGCCACCCGCGCTTGTCCGCGACCTCGTCGAGGGTGACCACCTCCACCCGATAGCGCTCCGCGCCCGGCGACGCCTCGCCGACCAGGCTGCTGTTGCCGTCCCGCGAATCGTGGAACTCGGCCTCACCGGGCGCATGCCCCACCGCGAACGGTAGGAGCTCGACGCGCGGCTCGTGGGCGAATCCACTCGCGAAGGCGCGCTGCATGGACGCCGCCGGGTCGAACCCGACGATCCGGGCCTCCGGGCGTCGTCTCAGCGCTTCCCGGGAGAAGTCGCCCTGGTTGAAGCCGACGTCCACGATGAAGGGCGCGGGCGGGAGGAGCGACAGGAGCCAGTGCTCACCGTTGCATTCGCCGAGCAGCGAGCGATTCATCACGACGTAGTCCCACCGCCGGGAAAAGCCGAGATACGCGCGAACCGCGGACAGCCCGAATCTGGACCACAGCACCTTCTGCAAGACTCGGTGGCGGGTCCGCTGATCCATGGGGCCTAGGGCTCGCGTCCTGCCGCCCGCATACCTTCACTATATGTGGCGAGGGACGCGACCACAACCGAAGCACCCCGGGGGCCGTCGAAAGAACGCCGGACGGTCGCCGGCGTGAGACGACAGCCGCCTCGGCGACTGCATCGCGGACCGGCAGGTGGGCGCGCCGGTGACGCGGTGACCGACGACGATCAGATGAAGCGGCAGGAGGTCAAGCCCAGCGTACGGTTCCTCCGGTCAGCACGCTGCCGCTTTCGACGACGAGCCCCCCCAGCATCGCGCGATCGACGATCTCCTCGAGCTTCACCTCTCGGGCCTCGCACGCACCCCCACAGTCTTCGTCGATGAGCGTCTCGTACTTCCCTTGGATCGTTCCCAGACACTTGTTACGACGGCGCCCGGCGAGAAGGGCTGCAAATCACCGGCCTGTCGCGCCGACTCCGGGCGTCCGCGCGACAGGCGGCGCGACATCTGGTTGGGGCGTCCAGGTCCCCGCCGCGTACTCACCCAAGCCCTGCAGGAGCACTTGCCGCAGCGTGGTCCCCTCCCTCACGGCGCGGCCCCGCGCCGCCTGCTGCAGCTCGCGGGGCACGCCCCGTAGGAGGTAGATCCCAGTCGTCGCCATACGCGCCAGCGCGCGAGACGGGCCGAGCCGGCCCGGCCTCCCCTCACCGCCGACGGGCGGTCCCGATACGGCACCCTCCTCCCCGCGAGCGGGATGCCCCAGCCCGACGACGCGCCGGCCCGCTTTGAGGTCGCGCGCATCGGACGCAGCGGGCCAACCGAACCGTTGGGCGAATATGACACTGATCGCGGCGCCGAACCCGACGACGAACATCCCGATCATCCCGGGTCGAAGACCGAACAACGTCAGGAATGCGCTGCCCCCGGCGAGACCCGCGCCGACGCCGAGGCCCATGTCCACGATCAGGCCATACCCTCGCCGGTTCATTGAGGTCTCGGCCAGCCAGCCCGCACTGAGACCGGCGAGAATCCACATCAGACTCATTTGTACGACTTGTTCGTTCATGGCTCTCCCTTGCCCTTCCTCGGATGCCGGTCGTCGGATTGTTCACGAAGCATCGCTCGTCTGGCCCGGTCCCATTCGCGTCCTGGATGAGATCGGGACGGCCCATTGGGATGTCGCCGACAGAGCGGCGCCGCCGCATACCGATGTCTTGCTAGACCTGCACGATCGCCTTCCCATTGACGTCGAACCACTCCACCACCTTGGCCCACGCGTCGGGCTCCCGCTGCATCCACGCCGTTACCGCTTGCGCGGGGACGACTACGTACGCTCGCTCAGCCTGCGCGCCGGCCTCCACCAGCCGCGCCATGTCGGTCTGAGTCCCTCGTAGCTCCGCGAGCAAGTCACTGGTCGTCATCGCTTCTCCTGGGGATCTACACGAGGAACTGCGCCGGGCCGCATCGATCTCGGACGTCTCATCAGGCCCGAAGGGTTTCCGCACATTTTCCGCGGCCAACCTGGCGACGACATCGACCAGCGTTCGCGCGTCTACCGGCTTGCGCACGTAGTACTGGAAGCCCGCCCGCAGTACCCGGGCTTCATCCTCGTCCGAGCTCAGACCGGTGAGGGCCGCTGCCGGCGTCCGCCCCCCGCGATCCCGGGGCAAGGCGCGCAGCGCCCGAATGAGCATGTAGCCATCGGCGTCCGGCATCTCGATATCGGAGAGCACCACGTCAGGGCGCCTCCGCTCGAATGCGATGAGCGCCTCTGCGACCCCCGCGGTGGCGGTCACCTCCGCACCGTACTCCGCAAGCAGCCGGCTGATGACCTCGCGCACGACCGGGTGGTCCTCCACGAGCAACACCTGCACCCCATCCAGCCCCGACTCGCGGTCAACCGTTTGCGCCATGGCCACCCCCTCCGACCACCGCCAGTCGCCCCCGCTGCCTCAATGTCTAGTCCCCTACGGCGTCTAACGCCTTGCCGCGCGGAGCTTCATCCTGCAATTCGGGATTCGCCCCCGCTCCCTCGCGGACCTCGCAAGATCGTGGTCGGGCGAAGCGGCGTGGTCGGCGCGAGGGGAGCGACGACGCTCATGGCGGGGTGGCCGGGCGTCGATACCGCTACGACTTGCAATGACTCCGCCGGGTTACCATCGGCCGCCGCCGCTGTTGCGGCTCCGGTACCCGCCGCCGCCCGTGCTGCCGCCGGCGCCTTTGGAGTTGGCCGCCTCGACCTTCAGCGTCCGGCCGTCGACCTGCTGGCCGTCGAACTTCTTGACCGCCTCAGCGGCCGCTTCTGCCGAGGCCATCTCGACGAAGCCGAAGCCGCGCGACTGTCCCGTGTCCCGATCCTTCACGACCGAGGCCGACTCGACGTCGCCGGCTTGGGCGAACACCTCGCGCAGCCGGTCGTCCGACGTGGAAAACGCGAGTCCGCCGATGAAGAGCTTGTGTGCCATCACGAATCTCCTCAATGTATCCGGTTACTTCTTCTCGGCCACTAGCAGCTTGGCACACTCGTCGGCGACCTTCCGCTCAGGCTCCTTGTCGCCCGGCAGCGTGGCCCAGCCCTGCTTCATCACGTACTCGGGCCGATCCCAGGCGTTGGCTTCCGTCAGCTCCTTGAGCTTCTGGACCTTGTCGGGAGCGTCCTGGTACCGAAGCACACACATGGGCGCCAAGCGCTTGACGACGGCATCCTCGCCGCGCGCCTCGGCCATCGCCCGCGCAGTGCCGCCGGTGACCCAACCACCCCAGGTGAAGCCGATGACCATGGTGATGATACCGATTGCCAGCCACGACCAGAAGACGACCGTCTTCGTCGGACGGGAATCCACCCACTTCTCCCTGAACGTCGGGGCCCGCTTTGCTTGGTCCATTTGTTCCTCCTCGGTACAGTCGCTCGGTCGATGTCCCGCTCAGAGTCTAGGCGGCGACACGCGACGACGATATTGGACCTTGGTCTAGCGGAAGCCGTCGGCGGTGAGGGCATTGGCCCTTGGTCCACTTGCTGGGCGGCGCCGTCGCCGTTAAGGTGACGAGTGCATCTCGCTCGTCGGCATGACCGACTCGTTGGCATGCAGACACGCCGTGGGGTCATCCACACCTCGAAGGGGAGGCATCCTCGCCATGAGTCCGACACGAAAGACCACGCTCCGCCCGCTCCACGACCGCGTCCTGGTCAAACGTATCGACGAGGAGGCGGTCCGGCGCGGCATCATCATTCCCGACAGCGCCAAGGAAAAGCCGCAAGAGGGCAAGATCATCGCCGTCGGGAAGGGCAAGGTCGCCGATGACGGCAAGAAGTCGCCGCTCGACGTCAAGGCGGGTGACCGCGTGCTCTTCGCCAGGTATTCGGGGAGCGAGATCAGCCTGGACGGCGAAGAGTACCTCGTCATGAAGGAGGAGGACATCCTCGGCGTCCTGACTTCGTGAGGCGGCGGCTCGGCCGCTGACGACGGACCCCCCAACGCTGAAGGAGCTCGAACATGCCCAAGCAGATCGTGTTCAATGAGGAAGCCCGCGCCGCGCTCCTGCGCGGCGTCAACATCATCGCCCGCGCGGTCAGTGTGACCTTGGGCCCCAAGGGCCGGAACGTCGCCGTCGACAAGAAGTTCGGCAGCCCCACGATCACCAAGGACGGCGTGACCGTCGCCAAGGAGATCGAGCTCGGCGAGAACGCCGAGAACATGGGCGCTCAGATGATCAAGGAAGTAGCGTCCAAGACCTCGGACATCGCGGGTGACGGCACCACGACCGCGACGGTGCTCGCTCAGGCCATCTTCCGCGCGGGGCTGCGGAACGTCACCGCGGGGGCGAACCCGATGGCCCTGCAGCGCGGCATCGATCGCGCGGTGGACAAGGTGGTCGAGGAGCTGAAGCGGATGTCGAAGTCCACGAAGGACAAGAAGGAGATCACCCAGGTCGCCACCATCGCCTCCAACAACGACACGACCATCGGGAGCCTCATCGCCGAGGCCATGGACAAGGTCGGCAAGGACGGCGTGATCACGGTCGAGGAGGCGAAGGCGATGGACACCACCCTCGAGGTGGTGGAGGGAATGCAGTTCGATCGGGGTTACCTCTCCCCGTACTTCGCCACGGATCCGGATCGCATGGAGGCGGTCCTCGAGGACTGCCTCATCCTCATCCACGAGAAGAAGCTCGGCGTCATGAAGGAGATGCTGCCCCTGCTCGAGCAGGTCGCTCATGCGGGCAAGCCCCTCTTGATCATCGCCGAGGACGTCGAGGGCGAGGCCCTGGCTACCCTGGTGGTCAACAAGCTGCGCGGCACGCTCTCCTGCGGCGCGGTCAAGGCGCCCGGCTTCGGCGACCGCCGGAAGGCCATGCTCGAGGACATCGCAATCCTGACGGGCGGAACGGCCATCACCGAAGACCTGGGGATCAAGCTCGAGAACCTCAAGCTCGATGACCTGGGGCGGGCCAAGAAGGTGGTGATCGACAAGGACAATACGACGTTGGTCGACGGAGGGGGCGAGCCCGGGGCGATCGAAGGTCGGATCAAGCAGATCCGCGCGCAGATCGAGGACACCACCTCGGACTACGACCAAGAGAAGCTCAAGGAGCGGCTCGCGAAGCTGGCGGGCGGGGTCGCCATCATCAAGGTGGGCGCAGCGACCGAGACCGAGATGAAGGAGCGGAAAGCGCGCGTGGAAGACGCCCTCAACGCGACGCGGGCGGCGGTCGAGGAAGGCATCGTCCCCGGCGGCGGGGTGGCACTGCTCCGGGCCGCGAAGGGCCTCGACGGGCTCAAGCTCTCGGGTGACGAGGCCACGGGGGCCAGCATCGTCCGCCGCGCCCTCGAAGAGCCGATCCGGCAGATCGTCCAGAACGCCGGCCTCGAAGGGTCCGTCGTCGTCGAGAAGGTCAAGCTCGCCAAGGAGGTCGCGCTCGGGTTCGACGCCGAGTCGAACACGTATGTCGACATGCTCCAGGCCGGAATCATCGACCCGACCAAGGTCGAGCGGGTGGCGCTTCAGAATGCCGCGTCGATCGCGTCCCTGCTCCTCACCACCGAAGCCCTGATCACCGACCTGCGGGACGACGCGAAGGCCGCCGCCGGCATGCCGTACGGGGGCGGCGACCTCTAGAAGGGCGGACGGGCGGGGGGCGGGAAACGCCGGCCTAGGAAGTCATGTCCTCCGCGCGGCGCACGCCCCGGGGGAGTGTCACCTGCGTGCCGACGATGTGGGCCAGCCGGACGAGGGCGAGGCTCCGGATCACCACCCAGGACGGGTCGAACTCGAAGCGGCCCATGCTCAACTTCGGCGCCCGAGGGTAGGCGTGGTGGTTGTTGTGGAGGCTTTCGCCGCCCGTCAGCCAGGCCAGGATCCGGGAGTTCCGGGCGGTGTTCACGACGTTCTGGGCTCCCCGCCAATGCCCGACCCCGTTGACGAGGGGCACCAGCACGAAGACGTAGAGGACGGCGTGCAGCAGGGCGGCGAGAAGACCCGCCCAGAGCCCGAGCAGCAGGCAAAGGAGCACGACCCCCACCCCGAGGCCGATCACGCCATGTCCGAAGATCGCCCGCTCCCAGCGGTCTTCAACGATGTCGGGGGCGAAAGTGCGAAGGGTGTCCCCGTTCCGCGCCTCCCGCATGTAGTAGTAGACGTTGAGCAGCTGCACGCGCCAGAGGCCGAGGATCCGAGGGCTGTGCGGGTCGCCTTCGCGGTCCGTGAACTTGTGGTGCTTGCGATGGACGGCCACCCATTGACGGCGCGTCTGACCGGTGGTGAGCCAGAGCACCGCGCGGAACCCGAGCGCGGCGATGGGATGGAGCCGCAGCGCTCGGTGCGCGAGGGTCCGGTGCAGATAGATGGACGTTGCGATAGCGGCAACCTGCGCCAGCGCGAGCGCGACCAGCGGGACGACCAGCATGTCAGGCATTGTCATGCCTTCCACCTTAGCCATCGGAAGCGCTTTCGACCTACTGGACCTTGGTCCAACCCGGCCTAGGCCTCGCCGGCCACCCGGCGGATGGCCTCGAGCAGCGCCTGACGGTCGAAGGGCTTCGTCAGGTATGCGGCGGCCCCCGACTCCTTGATCCGCTCACGCGTCGCGGCGTCGTCGTGGGCGGTGATGAAGATGACTGGGATGTCGACGAGCTCCGCGACCAGCCGTTCCCGCAGCTCGAACCCGTCCATGCCATCCAGGTGGATATCCAGGATCAGGCAGGCGCTGCGACGCGAAGGGAGGGCCGCCAGGAACTCGTGGGCCGACGCGAACGTCTCGGCGGTATATCCGGCGGCCTGGACGAGGCGCCGGAGCGCCTGCCGGATCAAGAGATCGTCATCGACGATGGCAATCAGGGGAGAGGTCTCAGGCATGGAGCATGACACTCGCTCACACCCTACAGGAGCGCGACGCTACCGATATTGGACCTTCGCCCAACTTCGGTCCCGCGCCGATCCCCGCGCGAGACGAAGCTCACGATCGCGCGGCGAGTACGCCCCCCGTTCCCGCCAGGCGGACGAGCTCCGCCACCGATCCCGCGCGCATCTTCTGCATCACGCGGGCGCGATGCACTTTCACCGTCTTCTCGACGACCCCCAGCGAGTTGGCGATCTGCTTGTTGAGCATGCCCGTCACCACGAGCGCGAAGACTTCCGCCTCTCGCGGCGTGAGGGTGCCGATCCGCTCACGGATCTCGGTCACGCGGGCGCGCTCCCGGCGATCTTCGAGGGTCCGGGCCACCGCCCGCCGGATCGCGGCCAGCAGCTCCTGCGCGGCGACCGGCTTCGTCAAGAAATCCACCGCCCCCCCCTTCATCGCCTGAACGCTTTCCCGCACGTCGACGTGACCGGTGATGAAGACGATCGAGACCAGCCGCCCCGCGGAGGTGAGCGCCTGCTGCAGATCAAGGCCCGTCCCCCCGGGCATGCGCACGTCGAGCAGGAGACAGCACGGGCCGTCGTATGCGGGGCGAGCGAGAAAGTCGCGCACCGAGGCGAATGCCTCGACCGCGAAGCCGGACGCCCGCAGCAGCCGCGTCAGGCTCTGCCGAACGTCCGGATCGTCGTCAACGACGAACACGAGCGCCGCGGGCGGGGAGGTCATCGCCGCGAGCCGGAGACCGGCAGGACGAAGGAGAACGTGGCGCCCCCTTCAGGATTGTTTCGGGCTTCGAGCCGACCACGGTGCGCGACGATGATCGAGCGCGCGATGGCAAGCCCCATGCCCATCCCCGTGGCCTTGGTGCTATAGAACGGGTCGAAGATGCGGTCCAGGTCGACCTGATCGATGCCGGTGCCGGAGTCCCGGACGGTGACGCGGACGCCGTCCGGCCCCTCCGCCCCGGTGCGGAGGGTGAGGCGCCGCGCCCCGCCGTCGGCCTCCGACATGGCGTCCAGCCCGTTGAGGAGGAGGTTCAGGACCACCTGCTGGAGCTGCACCCGATCGCCCCATATCGAGGGAAGCGCCGGCGCCAGCTCCAGCTCGATCACCACGTCGCGAAGGATCGCGTCGGCGCTGGCCAGCCCCGCGACCTCGTCCACGAGCTCGTTGATGTCGAGCGAGGAGGGCTCGACGCTGCCCTTGCGGAGAAGCCCCCGCAGCCGCTGGATGACCTCGCTGGCTCGCTTGTCGGCCCGGACGATGTCCTGCACGATCTCCCGCACCTCGGCGAGATTCGGCCGGTCCGCCTGGAGCAGCTCCTCGGCGGCCTGGGCGTTGCTCAGGATGGAGGTCAAGGGCTGATTGAGCTCGTGCGCGAGCGAGGCGGTCAGCTCGCCCATGGTCGAGACACGCCCCACGTGCGCCAGATCCCTGCGGAGCCGCTGCCGCTCCATCTCCGCCCGCCGCCGGGACAGGGTGTTGGCGAACACCTCGCCGAGGAGGCGGAGGCGCTGGACGAACTCGTCGCGCCATGCGCGCTCGGCTCGCAGCGTGCTGAAGGCGAGCGCCCCCATCACCGCGCCCTCGACGACCAGAGGGATGGCGACCTGCGACTTCACGCCGATCGCGTGAAACGTCCGGCGATCGACGGCGGCGCTGTCCGCCGGGAGCTCCTCGGGTCGCGAGAAGCGGACCACCTGGCCCTCCTCGATGCGCCGTGCCACCCAGGGAAGGCTCTCGACGGGTGGCGCCGACGGCTGACGGTCCACGCCTTCCGCGACCCACGAATGGGTGATCCGCGCGGTGCGGCGGTCGTCGGAATACTCCATCAGGTTTCCCCAGTCGACCTCGAGAAAATCCGCGATCCGGCGCAGCGCGCGCTCGATCTCCCGGTCGACATCGGCGGCCGACACGGTGCTGAACGTCGCGGCTTCGTCGGCGAGCAGCGCCTCGAAGCGAACGCGCTCTCCGAGGGAGCGCTCGGCCCGCCGACGGCCCGCGTGCTCCCGCGCGAGCGCCGCGCCGAGCACCACGAGCGAGAGGATCAGCGCGGCCCCGACGACGACATGCCATCCCGACACGGTCGCCTCCGCTTCACTCGGCGGACGGAACGGCGCATATGCCTGGCACTCTAGCCCTCCCCCGGAGTGACGGCAAGGCCGCGGCCGCGCGGGGGTGCTATACTTTCCCCGTTCCACACGCTCTTTGACTGGCATCAGAGAAGGCCGGACGATCGCCGGCGTGGGGCGACTCGCGCGGGAGGAAAGTCCGGGCTCCACAGGGCAGGGTGCTGGCTAACGGCCAGGGGGGGCGACCCCACGGACCAGTGCCACAGAAAGCAAACCGCCTCGCGGTACCCCCGCGCGGTAAGGGTGAAACGGCGAGGTAAGAGCTCGCCAGCGGCGCGGGTGACCGCGCCGGCTCGGTAAACCCCACCCGGAGCAAGGTCAAATAGGAGAGCGATCCCCGCGTCGGGCGCAAGCACGACGCGCGGGTGAAGCGCGGCCCGCGTGGCGCTCTCGGGTACGGCCGCTCGAGACGCCGGGTAACCGGCGTCCTAGAGAAATGATCGTCGGGCCGGGCGCGAGCCCGGCACACAGAACCCGGCTTACAGGCCTTCTCTGATGTCTTTTTCTCTTCCGCGCGCCCCTCCGTCGGTCCCCTTTACAGTCTTCACGACGCAAGTCCTTCGTTGCCGGAACGACCCGCCATTCCGGGGTGTTGCGGCACCGTCCCCCCTGGCACGTGTCTTCCATGAGATAGTCCTCGCCACCGATGACGGCCCGACCCGGATCGACGCCTGCCTTGACCTCCGACGGCACGACACCGTTCGAGCCCTTCGCGCGCGCCGACCTGGAGGGGTCGCTGGTCACGCGCTTCGCCCGCCAGGTGGCCCGCCACGGCGGCCGCCTCGCGGTGAAGATGGGGACGCATGCCCTCACCTATGCCGAGCTGGATCGCGCGGCGAACCAGATCGCGCACACGCTCCTCGCGCGGCTGGGCTCGAGCAACGAGCCGGTGGCCCTGCTGCTCCCCCAGGGCCCACGCCAGGTCGCGGCGGTGCTGGGCGCGCTCAAGGCCGGCAAGATCTATGTCCCCCTCGACGTCGCGCAGCTCCCGCGACGGCTCGGCGAGATCGTCGCCGACTCGGGCGCCCGCCTCATCGTCACCGACTCGCCCCATCTCGGGCCCGCCCGCGAAGCGGCCCGAGGCGCCCATCTGCTGGACCTGGACGAGCGCTCTCGGGACGGAACCCACGAGGCGCCCGACCTCGCCATCGCCCCCGACGCGGGCGCGTACATCTTCTACACGTCCGGCTCCACGGGCGCCCCGAAGGGTGTGCTCGACACGCATCGCAACGTGCTCCACAACGTGATGCGCTACACGAACACCCTCCGGTTCGGGCCGGACGATCGCCTCACCCTGCTGCAGGGCCCCTCGTTCAGCGGCGCGGTCTCGAGCCTCTTCGGCGCGCTCCTGAACGGGGCCGCGAGCTTCCCGTTCGACGTGCCGCGGGAGGGGCCCGAGGCAATCGCGCCGTGGCTCGCCGCCGAGGCCATCACCATCTACCACTCGGTGCCGGCTCTCTTCCGTCACGTCGCGCGCCACGGCACGTCGCTCCCCGCGCTCCGCGTGATCCGGCTCGAGGGCGATCGCGCCACCGTCCGTGACCTCGAGCTGTTCGCCGCGCACTTCGCCGAGCCGTGCGTGCTCGTCAACGGGCTCGGCGCCACCGAGTGCGGGCTCGTCCGCCAGTTCTTCTTCCGGCCGGGGCAGCCCCTTCCCGGCGCGGTGGCGCCCATCGGCGGGCCGGTCGAGGACATGGACGTGGTGGTCCTGGGCGAGGACGGGCGGCCCGCCCCGCCCGGCGAGGTGGGCGAGATCGCGGTGCGGAGCGCGTACCTGGCGTCGGGCTACTGGCGCCGTCCCGACCTGACGGCGCGGCGCTTCCTTCCCGACGGGGAGCGGCCCGGCGTGCGCATGTATCTCACCGGCGACACCGGCCGGCTGCACGCCGACGGGATGCTCGACTATCTGGGACGCCAGGACGGGCTCGCGAAGGTGCGTGGCCAGCGGGTGGAGGTCACCGAGGTCGAGGCGGCGCTCCTGGCCCTGCCCGGGGTGGCCGAGGCGGCGGTCGTGGTGCGCGAGGACCGGCCCGACGAGCCGCGCGTGGTCGCCTATCTGGTGGCCGGAGCCGAGGGCGTGCCGCCGGTGGGGACGCTGCGCCGCGCCCTCGCCCAGCGCCTGCCCGACTTCATGCTGCCGGGCGCCTTCGTCACGCTGCCCGGCCTCCCGCTCGACGACAACCGCAAGGTCGATCGGCGCGCCCTGCCGCTCCCGCCCGCCGCGCGCCCGGCGCTGGACCGGCCCCCGGTGGCGCCGCGCAACGACGACGAGGCGACGATCGCGCGGCTTTGGCGGGCGGCGCTCGGCTTCGAGGAGGTCGGCGTCGAGGACGACTTCTTCGAGCTCGGGGGCGACTCCCTGCGCGCCGCTGTCATGCTGGCGGACGTCCGGAAGGCTACCGGTCTCGAGCTGGGGGCGGCGGCGTTCGCCGAGGCGCCCACCGTGGCGGCGATCGCGCGGCGCGTGACCGCCGCGCGGCGGCGGAC
>DATEDO010000212.1:0-19543 GCA_035281625.1 Candidatus Methylomirabilota bacterium | reverse complement strand
TGCCTGCTCATCCCCGCGACCATGCTGGTGGACGCGCGCACGCTCGCCCCTCTCCTTGCCGATCCGCCGGAGGGAGCGGGCACGGCGGTCACCGACTCGCCCACCGTTCCCGTGCTGCTCCTGCCCTCGGCCGCGGTCGAGCGGTTCGCCGCTCCGCTCGCCGCGGGCGCGCCGCTGGCGCAGGGGCTGGCGCGCCACGCGGCGGAGACGCGGCCCAAGCCGCTCTCCGCGGCCGGGCTCTGCTTCCTCACGCGCGACGCGGCCGACCTCGACGAGGCGGAGCGGCTGCTCTACGCGGGGCTGGGCACGGACAACGACACCGGCGTGGACCAGTACCTCCACCGCCGGTGCTCCCGCTGGATCACCCGCGCCCTCGTGCGCACGCCGGCGACGCCGAACCAGGTGAGCGCGCTCAGCCTCGCCATCGGCCTGGTCGCGGTGTGGTGCTTCTGGCACGCCACCGCACCGTCCGCGGCGCTCGGCGTGCTCTGCTACGCGCTCGCCTGCATCGTGGACCACTCGGACGGCGAGCTGGCACGGCTCACCTTCCAGGAATCGCGCCTCGGGGCCCACCTCGACTGGGCCATCGACACCATCATCCACGCCGGGCTCGTCCTCGCGATGGCGGTGTCCTCCGAGGCGGGAGCGGCGGGAGTCGCCATCGGGGTGGTGGGGGCCTCCGGCGTCGCGTTGAGCGCGCTGTTCGCCCGCTACTTGCCGCGCGAGATCGCGGTCGGCGAGACGGTGGGCGGCGCCTTGAAGAACATGGGCAATCGCGACTTGTTCTACGCCCTCCTCCTCGTCTTCGTGCTGCTCCGCGCCGTCTTCCCCTCCGCGCTGCCGGTGCTCGCGCTCGTGGTGGCGATGGGCTCGCAGTCGTACTGGGTCGCCTGCGTGAGCCGGATCCGGCGGGGCCGGCGGGCCGTCTAGCGGGACGGAGCGCCCCGATCTCGCTCGCGCGCCTCGTGCGCCCGCTCACCCTCGTGGCGGGCCTTGCCGTCATCGCCTATCTCGTCTACACGGTGGGGCCCGACACCATTGTCGACGCGATCTCTCGCCTGTCGTGGCGGCTCGCCATCGTCCTCTGCTTCCCCTACGCGGTCACCGCCACGCTCGACACGGTGGCGTGGCGCTTCGCCTTCTTCCGGCGCGTGCCTCCGTTCGGGAAGCTCTGGAGCGCCCGCGTGGCCGGGGAGGCGGTGAACGCGACCACCCCCACCGCCTCGGTGGGGGGCGAGCCGGTGAAGGCCTATCTCCTCCGCTACTGGGTGCCGGCGGTGGAGGGCCTCGCCTCCGTGATCGTGGATAAGACGGCGATCGTGCTCGGCCAGGGCGTCTTCCTCGCCCTCGGGCTCGTGCTCGCGCGCACGGTGGTGCCGGCCTCGGGTGCGCTCGTGACCGCCATGACGTTCCTGCTCCTGATCGAGCTGCTCGGGGTCGGTGGCTTCCTCCTCGTGCAGCTCCTCGGGGCGGCGGGGCGCGGCGGGCGGCTCCTCGCCCGCGTCGGCATGGGCCCGAGCCGGAGCAGCCAGCGGCGGCTCGAGGGACTCGATCAGACCCTCGCCGCGTTCTACCGGGGCCATCGCCGGCGCATGGTCGCCGCGGTGCTCGTCCACTTCGCGGCGTGGACGGTGGGAAGCCTCGAGATCTACCTCGTGCTGAACTTCCTCGGCCTGCCCGTATCGCTCTTGACCGCGGTGGTGCTCGAGTCGTTCGGCGCCGCGGTGAAGTTCGCGAGCTTCATGATCCCCAACTCGCTGGGCGCGCTGGAGGGGGGTAACGTGGCGATCTTCGCCGCCTTCGGCCTGGGCGGCGGCGTGGGACTTTCGTACACCCTCGTACGCCGCATGCGCGAGGCCACGTGGGCCGCCCTCGGCATGATCCTGCTCGCCGCGCTCAGCGGGCGACCCGCGCCGGTACAGTTTCTCGAGGAGACCGGCCCGGCCGCCGCGCCTCGACGCGATGTGCTAGAGTGAACGACGCGGAGCGCACGAGCACGCACACGGAGGAGCGAGTGGGATCGGTTCGCGTCGCCATCGTCGGGGTGGGTAACTGCGCCTCCGCCCTCGTCCAGGGGGTACATTTTTACCGGAGGGCCCCCGACGATGGCTTCATCCCCGGCCTGATGCGCCCCCGCCTCGGCGCCTATCACGTGGGCGACATCGAGTTCTCCGCCGCCTTCGACATCGATGCGCGGAAAGTGGGCGCGGACCTGTCGGAAGCCATCGCGACCGCGCCCAACAATACCGTGCGCTTCGCCGAGGTCCCCCGCCTGGACGTGCCGGTGTATCGCGGGATGACCCACGACGGGCTGGGCCACTACCTGTCGCAGGTGATCACCAAGGCCCCCGGCTCCACCGCCGATATCGCGGGCATCCTGCGCGAGACGCGCACCGACGTGGTCGTGAACTTCCTGCCCGTGGGCAGCGAGATGGCGACCAAGTGGTACGTGGAGCAGGTGCTCGACGCGGGCTGCGGCTTCGTCAACTGCATTCCCGTCTTCATCGCCCGCGAGGACTACTGGCGCCGGCGCTTCGAGGAGCGGGGGCTGCCCATCGTGGGCGACGACGTGAAGTCACAGGTCGGGGCCACCATCGTGCACCGGGTGCTGACGCGGCTCTTCATGGACCGCGGGGTCCGGCTCGATCACACCAGCCAGCTCAACGTCGGCGGCAACACCGACTTCTACAACATGCTGGAGCGGGCGCGGCTGGAGTCCAAGAAGATCTCCAAGACCGACGCGGTGCGGTCCCAGCTCGCCCACGAGATCCCCGATGAGTCCATCCACATCGGACCCAGCGATTACGTGCCGTGGCTCGCCGACCGCAAGTGGGCTCACATCCGGCTCGAAGGCCGCGGCTTCGGCGAGCAGCCCATCAACGTGGAACTGAAGCTCGAGGTGTGGGACTCGCCGAACTCGGCCGGCGTGGTGATCGACGCCATCCGGTCCTGCAAGATCGCCATGGACCGCGGGCTCAAGGGTGCGCTCCTCGCCCCCTCCGCTTACCTGATGAAGTCGCCCCCCGAGCAATGGTCCGATGACGAGGCGCACGCGCGCCTCGAACGCTTCATCGCCGGCGCCGAATAGTCCCCGGCCGCCGCAGACTTAGGCGCCTCTCCGCCCCGGTGCTACACTCGAACCGTCGCACCGTCCCGACCTCATGATCGCCATCTCGCGCACCGGCCGCCTGCTGCGCCGTCTCGTACGCGTGTCGTGCCGACGCCCGTACCTGACGGTGACCCTCTCCCTCCTCCTCGCCGTCTTCGGCATCGCCGTCACCGTGCAGAACCTGCGCTTCAAGACCTCCGGCCGGGACGTGCTGCCCCAGAACGCCGGCTACGTGCAACGGTACAACGAGTACGCCAGGGACTTCGGCGAGCTCGAGGACATCGTGGTGGTGGTGGAAGCGCCGCGGTTCGAGACAGCCAAGGCCTACGCGGCCCGGCTCGTGCAGGAGCTCCGCGACTCGCCGGTGAAGTTCTCGCGCGCCTCGTACCGGATCGATCCCAAGAGGTTCGAGGGCCGTCAGCTCCTGTACCTGTCCACCGAGACGCTGCGGGCCATCCGCGAGAAGATCTTCGATCATCAGGAGTTCATGGAGAACTTCGCGTCGGATCCGAGCCTCGCCCAGCTCCTGGAGGGCGTCAACACCCAGTTCGCGCAGGCGTTCGTGTCGAGCGTCTTCGACCTCGGGCTCGAGGACCAGAACACCGCCGACACCCGCTTCCTCCAGATGCTGCTCGAGCAGATCGAGCAGCGGCTGGATCGCCCCACCCCATACCGCTCGCCGTGGGGCACGCTGTTCTCGTTCGGCCGGGAGTCGGAGGCCGACGCCGGGTACTTCCTCTCCGACGACAAGAGCCTGCTGTTCGTCCTCGTCGAAACGCCGAAGGGCGAGAAGGGGAGCTTCGTCGGCGACCACGAGGCCATCACCACCGTGCGAGACGCGGTGGAGCGGCTCCGCGAGGTCTTTCCCAACGTGCAGGCGGGCGTGACGGGCGCGCCCGTGCTCTCCAACGACGAGATGTCGGCGGCCTTCGAGGACAGCAAGGTCGCCACCGTCCTGTCCTTCGGGCTCACCCTCGGTCTCATGTGGCTCTGCTTCTTCCGCGTGGGCAAGCCCACCCTCATGCTGCTGGTGCTGGCGGTCAGCATCGCGTGGTCGATGGGGGTGGTCACGCTCTTCGTGGGGCACCTCACCATCTTCTCGGTGATGTTCATCTCCATCGTGGTGGGGCTGGGCGTCGACTACGGCACGTATTTCCTCTTTCGCTACGAGGAAGAGATCTTCCTGGGGCGGAATCTGCGCGAAGCCCTCGAGCGCACCGCGGCCCGTGCGGGACCCGCCATCCTCCTCGGCGCGCTGACCGCCGCCGCCACCTTCGCGGTCCTGATGCTGACGGACTTCCGGGGGATCAAGGAATTTGGCTTCATCGCCGGGTCCGCCATCATGCTGTCCTGGCTCAGCATGATGACGTTCTTCCCCGCCGTGCTCGTCATCGTGGACAGCCACCACGCGGACCGCCCGCGCAACCAGACGCCGCGCGCCCATCAGCTCGAGCGCCTGCGAATGCCCGGGCTCGACCGGCTCACCCGATATCCCGTCACCGTGCTGATGGCCTCCGGCGTCGTGACGGCGGCGGGTGTCCTCGCATTGCCATGGGTGGAATTCGACTACAATCTGCTGAACCTCCAGGCCAAGGGCACGGAGTCGGTCGCGTGGGAGAAGCGCATCCTCGCCACCACCGGACGCTCCGGCTTCAACGGTCTGGCCTCCGCCACCTCGCTGGAGGACCTCCGCCAGAAGCAGGAAGCCTTCGAGCGGCTGCCGTCGGTGTCGGAGGTGGATTCGGTGGTCCGTCTGATCCCGGACGCCCAGGGCGAGAAGATCGACATCATCAAGAGCTTCGCCCCCCTGGTGGCGCCGGTGCGCGTGAACCGGTCGAGCCCCGTGGACCTGGACCGTCTCACCCAGACCGTCCGCGACCTCAAGCGCCGCTTCGACATCGCGGCGGCCGAGCGCGACGACCTCTCGGACGACATCCGCAAGCTCCGCGAGCAGACCGGGCGCCTGCTCATCCGGCTGACCAAGGTCGACCGCGAGGTCGCGGAGCCGGCCCTCACCCACCTCCAGGCTCAGCTCTACCGGGACTTCGTGGACAAGTTCTACATGCTGCAGCGGAACCTGCGGCCCCGGCCCGTCACCCTCGCGGACGTGCCGGACGAGATGCGCCGCAAGTTCATCGGCGCCAGCGGCAAGTTCCTCATCCAGGTCCATCCCAAGGTGGACATTTGGGAGCGCGAAGGCGCCGAGCAGTTCGTGCGCGAGCTTCGCACCGTGGACCCCGATGTCACCGGCGCCCCGGTGATCACCTACGAGGCCATCCGCCTCATGGAGCGCGCGTATCTCCAGGGCACCGTCTACGCGTTCGTCGTCGTGGGCGCACTCACGTTCTGGATGCTCCGCCGCGTGCGCGAGACCCTGCTCGCGCTCCTGCCCCTCGGGATCGGGCTCGTGTGGACCATCGGGCTCATGTGGCTCTTCGACCTCAAGTTCAACCTCGCCAACGTGTGGGGGCTGCCCCTCATCATCGGGACGTCGGCCGAGTTCGGCCTGAACGTGGTGATGAACTACATGGAGGGCCGGGAGCACGGCGGCCCGCTGGTGACGCGGAGCACGGTGATGGCGGTGCTGCTGAACGGCCTCACCACCCTGGTGGGCTTCGGCAGCCTCATGATCTCCCGCCACCAGGGCATTTACGGGCTGGGGCTGCTCCTCACCGTGGGCGCCACCTGCGCGCTCGTGGCCTCGCTGGTGGTGCTGCCGGTGGTGCTGCGTCTCTTGCCGCGCCCCGCCGTCCAGTCGGCGGAGGCGGTCTCCCGCTCCACCGCGGCCTAGAAGGCGGGCGGGGCCGCGGCGATGGCTTCCAGCTCGGCGCGGGTGTAAGTCCCCAGGCTGCGGAAGTCGAGCTCGGTGTAGTTCTTGATCCACCGCATGGCGATCTTCTCCGCCTTGCGATAACGCGCCTCCGCCTCCGCGAAGGCCGCCCGCCCCCGCTCGTCCTTCACCGTCTCGCGCAGCCGCGCGAGGATGTCGTCGGTCTCCTCGCGAAGCAGCCGCTTCACCAGCCCGACATCGTGCACCTTCGCCGGATCGCCGCTGTCGGGAGCGGTATGGCGCACGCGCTGGGCGATCTGCGCCACCGACATGCGGCCGGTGGCGAGGTCCTCCATGAGGGCGGGGTGAATACCCGGCTTGCCGGCGAGGCTGTCGATGCTCTTGGCTCCGCGCCCGTTGAGCCAGCCCTCGAGGTACTCCACGAGCATGCGCGCGTTTCGCCGCGTGCCTTCCACCGTGATCGGCCCCGCCGGCACCTCGATGCGGACCGGGTAACGGTCGGGATCGGCCATCTCGGCCGTGGGCTTCCAGCCGGAGGCGATGAGCTGCTTGAAGGGATCGCCCGCCGTCTTCATGTGAAAGATGTGCGCGACCCAGGCGCGGATGAAGCCCTGCTTGGCCTCCCACTCCTTGTCGGCGCGAATGGCGGCGGCGGCGGCCTCGTTCACCGCCTTGTCCGGGCTGGGGAGCGCGGTGGCCATGCCGCCGATGGGCACGGCGCCCCGCTTCAGGCAGATGGCGACCAGCCGCCGGAAGATGTTGGCGAGGAAGGGCGTGGTCTTGATGTCCACGCCGAAGCGATCCGGCCACACCTGGCGCGGGTCGGCCATGATGAACTCGAAGATGCTGGCCTTCAGATCCCAGCGCGCGGCATTCAGTCCGCCCGCGTAGGGGCCGAGCGCGTAGAGCATCTCCTCCATCTGATAGACCGCGGGCAGCGACTCCACCAGGGGGATGGCGCTGATGACGGCCGGGCGGAGGAAGGGCAGCTTCTCGCGGCTTCGATCGAAGAGATCGCGGTACCACACGCACTCCTCGGCCGACTCGAGCTTCGGCAGATAGAAGAAGATCCCCTGCCCGCGCCCGGCCTGGGCGCGGCCGGCGTAGAAGAAGGTGAGCGCGGTGCCCAGGATGGCGGCGGGGATGGGCGCCCCGTCCACCGTGAACTCGGGCTCGTCGAGCTGGAGGCCGCGCTCGCGGTGCATGAAGAACGGCAGCTCGCCCGGCGCGATCCGGTAGTCGCGCCCCCGCTCGCGGTCCGTGTACGCCAGCTCGCGGTTCACCGCGGCGAGCCGGTTGTGGGCGGCGCGCACGGTGTCGACGAGGCGATGCCCGGCGGAGTCCTCGTCGTCGTCGAGGTCGCCCTCCGCCCGCTCCCCCTCCGGCCCCGGGTTCAGGGCGTTGATGAACATGCTGGTGATGGAGCAGGGGCCCGAGATCTCGATGCCGGGGCGCCGGAGCTCGGCGGGCACCGGCGGGACCCTCCACGTGCCGGTATTGGCCTCGCTACGGGGCGGGTGGCCGGGCAGCACGCCTTCGTGGAGGGCGCGGCGCAGCACCTCGGCTCGCTTGGCCATGAGGGCGCGCACGCGCGGCGTCAACTCGTCGTGGAGGGACACGACGTAGTCGAGGAATTCCGGCGTGAAGAGCTCGGCGGCGCCCTCGACGGGCGTGTAACGGACACGCTCGGTGGCCGGACGCGACGAGGCGACGGCGTTCGTCATCGTGTGATCCTTTCCACGAACGGAGATGTCAGGCGCGGCGGCGACGGGCGCTCTGGAACAGGCTCTTGATGCCGAAGTAGGCGAAGGCGTCCTTCAGGTTGGAGAAGACGCGCTTGAACCGCCCCATCTCCCGGCTCGTCACGTACTCGAGCGTGAGGACGATCCGGCGATCTCCCGCGGAAGCCGGACTCACCCCGTGGTACACCTTGTCGCCGTTGAAGATCACCACGGCGCCGGGGGTGGTCGCCACTTCCAGATCGCGCGGCGTGCGGCCAGGCTGCCGCGTGTGGAGGCGGCAGAGGAGCCGGCTCGTCGAGTCCTGGACGAGGCCCACCAGCACGGTGTAGCGCGCGCCCTTGTAGTAGGACGTGTCGTAGTGATGGCCCATGTGATCGCCCGCCTCGGTGTAGAAGTACAGCGCGCAGGCGTGGGGATCCTCGTCCGGGCACAGGTGGAGGTCGGCGCGGACGAGGCGGCTCAGGAACGCCCGGAACGGCTCCGAGCGGTAGAAGGCGAGGAGACTCGGGCCGCCTTCGGTGATGGCGAAGTGGCTGACGCTCCCCCCCTTCTTGTGGCGGGGGATGTAGTTTCGGTTGAGCCCCGGCTCCAGCCGCTCCACGTCCTCGAGCAGCCGCTCCACCGCCGCGGGCGGAAGGAACGCGGGCAGGAACAGGAACTCGTCCTGTTCCCAGTACTCCCGCTGGAGCCGCGCCTCGTCCAGCGCGAGGACGGCGCGCGCGATCTCGGAGGAGACGCCGGGTGGCGCGGGCGGCGCAGGAGCGGACGCGTCGGGCGTAGCCATTGACGGTCCAGCGTAACACACGTTATGTAGTGCCCCAATGCAGGAGCGGCGCAGGCGGCTCTTTCCCTTCTACTCGCCGGAAACCCGGCGGCTCGCCGCCCTCTTCGCCATCGTCTACTTCGCGCAGGGCATGTGGTACTTGCCGAACCAGACCATCACCGTCTCGTTCAAGGATCTGGGGCTCAAGCCGAGCGACGTCGCCAACTTCTTCCTCATCACCACCGTGCCGTGGATGCTCAAGCCGCTGTACGGCCTCGTGTCGGATTTCGTGCCGCTGTTCGGACGCCGGCGGAAGAGCTACTTCGTCCTCACCACCGTGCTCGCCGCGGGCGCCGGCGCCTGGCTCGCCTCGTTCCCCGGGCACACGTTCTGGGGGCTCGCGCTCCTGTTCACCGCCATGGGCTTCGGGCTGGCGTTCTCCGACGTCCTCACCGATGCCCTCATGGTCGAGGAAGGCCGGCCCCACGGGCTGACCGGGGCCTTCCAGTCCGTCCAGTGGGCCTCCATCACCACCGCGTCGATCGCGGTGGGCGAGCTGGGCGGCTATCTCGCCGAGGGCCGCGCTCTGCGAACCGCCTTCGGCATCGCCGCCGGCTTCCCCATGGTGTCCCTCGCAATGGTGCTCTACTTCGTCCGCGAGCCGGTCACGCGACGGCAGCCCGGCGCGTTCCGCGACACCGCGGCGGGCATTCGCGCCGCGCTCAGCGGACGGGACGTCTGGATGGTGGCGGGCTTCATCTTCTTCTACACGTTCAGCCCGTCCTTCGGCCCCGCCTTCCTCTACTACCAGACCGATGAGCTCGGCTTCAGCCAGCAGTTCATCGGCCGCCTGGCCGCGCTCAACGCCGCCGCCGCCGTGGTGGGCGCCCTCGCCTACGCGCCCCTGGCGCGGCGCGTGCGTCTCCGGCCGCTGCTGAACTGGTCCATCGGCATCGGCGTGGCCGGCACCCTCAGCTACCTGATCTACCGGGGGCGTGTCTCCGCCATCTTCATCGACACGTTCTTCGGATGCGTGGGAATGGTGATGCAGCTCGCCTTCCTGGATTTCGCCGCCAAGGCCTGCCCGCCGCGGGTGGAGGCGACGTTCTTCGCGCTCCTCATGTCCGTCTACAACGCGGGTACCCAGCTGTCGCAGAACGCGGGGGCGCGGCTCTACGAACAGCTCGGGTTCACGCCGCTGGTGCTGATCTCCGCCACCCTGACCGCGCTGGCCTGGGTGCTGGTCCCCCTGCTCGACGTGGACCGCATCGAGCGGCAGTCGTACGAGGAGGTCCGCGCGAAGGCGGCCGACACTACCGGGACCGGCGCTCCTCCGACTCGACCTCTCGCATGACCGTCTCGTAGCTGCGGCGCAGCCAGCGGATGGCGCGTCCCACGTCGCGCGAGGTGACCACCTCGCACTCGACCCAGCCCCGGCCGGCGAAGCGCCGGTGCGGCGTGATCCCGGGCGAGGCGAGGGCCCGGCGCTGATCCTCGAGGCTCAGCCGGATCCACAGATCGCTGTCCTTGGCACGCAGGGGGAAGCAGGCGAAGAGATGCGGGCCCACGAAGTAGCCCCAGCGCCCGAACATGGGGGTGATGCGCACGCGCGGCCAGTGGCCAAGCTGGGTGTTCAGCTCGCCGGCGGGGCCGGTGCCCCCGCGCGAGAGACTGCGCCGCGTCTTGCGCCCGGCACCGGTGCCGCGAATGCGCCGCCGCCCGCGCATCGCTAGCGACGACCGCCGGCGAGAAGGCGCGACTCCGGCCGCCGCCGCAGCCATAGCGCGGTGACGAGGCCGAGCGCGCCGCCCACGCCCAGCATGGAGAAGGCCCAGCCCCAGGCCGACGTCGCCCCGGCGCCGCCCAGCCGGTCCAGCATGACCCCGAACACCCAGGGCGAGATGGCGCCCGCGCCGAAGCCCAGCAGCGAGCGAACCGCGAGCGCCGAGCCGAGCCGGGCTGGCGGCACCGTCTCGGTGAGCGCAGTGGAGTAGACCGGCGAGTCGCCGAGGGCGGAGAAGCCGTAGACGCAGCCGACCACCGCCACCAGCAGCAGCGGCCCCTCGAGCAGCCAGCCGAAGGTACAGGAGGAGGCCGTGCTCACCGCCATCATGAGCGCGATCACCGCGGTGCGGCCCCAGCGATCGGAGAGCCAGCCGCCCATGCTCCCCGCCACGATGCCCATGACGTGGAAGATCGCCGACAGCCCCGCGCCCAGGCCCGCCGACTGCTCGGACGATGCGCCGTGGGCGAGCAGCACCGCGGCCATGAACGCGGGCGTCCACGCCCACATCCCCAGCAGCTCCCAGGAGTGGAAGACGTACCCCGCCACCATGAACTGACCCGCCCGGTTGCCACCGAGCCCGGTGTCGAGACTGAACCGCGGCGCCGCCGCCACGGCCTCACGCCGCGCCCGCCCCGCGAAGAGCCCGATGGACAGGGCCAGGCACAGGAGCGGCCCGGCGGCGAGGGCCCAGAGTGCGGCGCGCCACCCCGCATGGGCGACCACCCACCCGCCCACCGCGAGGGCGAGCACGTAGCCCACCGAGGAGGAGGCGAGGAACCAGCCCACCGCGCTCCCGCGCCGGTCGGGTGGAAAGCGCGCAGCGATCAGCATCACGCCGGGCGTGTAGCTGCCTGCCACCACCACCGCCATGACGAAGAAGAGGACGAAGGCGGAGGCGTGGCCCTGGGCGAGCAGGGGCAGCACGAGGGCGACGGCGGCGGCGATCACGGAGGAGACGAGGAACACCGCGCGCGGTCCCCAGTAGTCGGCCATCGCCGACAGCACCACCAGCGAGAGCGCGGTGCCGGCCTGGGAGGCGGCGCTGATGGAGCCGGCGGCCTGATTGCTGAGCCCCCACGCGGGCTGCACCGCCGCGAGCACCGTGGGAAAGGCCATCGACATCACCGAGCTTCCGGCGCGGGCGACGCAGATCCCGACGAGCCAGGCGGTATCGCCGGCGCGCGAGGGAGGCGAGCCGCTCAGGGGAAGTGGTAGCGGCTGATGTGGAGGTGGACGCCGTTCGACGATTTGGGCTCGACGGTCAGCTCCGCGGCGCCCACGAGCCTCTGCGCGCTCGACGCCTCGAGGCGCGCGCCGAGGGCGCCGAGGTCCGGCGCGACCATGGACAGCGCGATCATGCCCTGCATGCCGCCCACCTCCGCCACCGGCACCATCAGCAGCGTCCCGCCGCCCACCCAGCCGAGCATGCCGCGAGGTCCGCCGTTGATCTCCACCTCGGGGAGCGCGAACAGAGACTGGAAGGTGCGGGCCACCGCCTGAGGATCGTCGCAGCCGATGACCAGTCGCTTGAGCCGCACCGGCGACTCGGGCGTGCTCTCGTGCGGGCCCGGGGTGGCCAGCTCCACGAGCACGCCGTGGCATGCCGACGGGTGCAGGAACGCGATGCGGCCGGCCAGCCCGGCGCGCGGCGCCGTGTCCACCAACGGCACGTGGCGCCCCTTGAGATCGCCGAGAGCACCATCCACGTCGGGCGTCTCGAAGCAGAGATGGTGCAGGCCCTCGCCGCGCTTGGCGAGGAAGCGCGCCACGCCCGAGTCGGCGCGCGTGGGCTCGAGCAGCTCCACCTCGCTGTCCCCCGCGGCGAGGAGGGCGGCGCGCACGCCCTGATCGGCGATCACCGCCTCGCGAAGGAGGGGAAGCCCGAGCGTGTCACGCCAGAAGCGATAGGCCTGGGTCAGAGACTCGACGACGATACCGACATGGTGGATCTTGCGCACCATAGGGTCACACCGTAGCGCGAGCGGGCGGGAAAATTCAAGCCGATTCCGCGCCCTGGAACAGTCGCTGGAATCGCTTCCACGGCAGCGGCGGCACCGCGCGGACGCGCGCGTTCTCCTCCACGTGGGCCGCGCCCGCCATGCCCACCAGCGCGGTGCCCACACCCGGGGTGGAGCGGACGAACTGGAGCGCGCGCTGCGCATCGGTCTCGAGGCCCGGGAGAAACTGCGCGATCACCGGCGGCAAGCCGCGCGCGAGGCGGCCCTGGTAGATGGACGCCGACGTCATCACGAAGAGGCCGAGCCGCCGCGCCGCCTCGAGCAGGCTCACCGTGTCCCGGCCCGCGCGCTGATTCCGGCTCGTGAAGGCTTCCGTCATGCCGAGGTTGTAGGGGAGCTGCAGCACGCGGAAGTGATGGTCCTTGCCGCCCACCTCCACGGCCCGCGCGACCAGCTCGGCGAGCGAGAGATAGTCGGCGGCGCCGGGCTCCTGGCGAAACCCGGCCCAGGTGGCCGCGCCGTACCAGCGGATCTTGCCCGCCGCCGTCGCCTCCTCGAGGAACTCGAACGCGGCGCGGAGCCGCGTGAGGAACACGGGTCGGCTCACCTCGCCGAGCTGCGTCTCGGGATTGTGGAGATAGTAGACGTCCACCGTGTCCACACCGAGGTTGGCCCGGCTGCGCTCGAGCTGATCGGCCAGGTAGCGCGGCGTCATGCAGTGGCTGCCCGCCACGACGTCGCCGGGCGCCACGAGGCCGGCGCGGATGTACGCCTGCGCCGGTCCTCCCGCGCCGCGGCCCGACGAGGCGCCGTCCGAGGGAATGAAGCCGCCCTTGGTCGCCAGCAGCACCTCGGCCCGCGCCAGGCGGCCCGCGGCGATGTCCGCGCGAAGGGCCGCGCCCACGGCGCGCTCGCTCCGCTGGCCGCGGTAGTTCACCGCGGAGTCGAGCACGTTGAGCCCCAGCGCGAGGGCGCGGCCCACCGCGGTCTCGTAGCCGCGGTCGGTGGCGGCGTCCTCGGGACCGAGATAGGTGCCGAGCCCCACCGACGAGAGCGCGAGGCCGGACCAGCTGCGGAAGTGCTCCTTCACCGCCGCGGCCCCGATGCGCGCGCGATAGGCCGCGGTGCCGTCCGGCGTGGCATGACCCGGGGTCCGGGCGCCGGTGGTCATGTCTCGCGGTAGACGAGGAGGATGCCGCCGATCAGGACCATGGAGACCGACCACACCCAGCCCGGCAGCGCCCCCTCGCCGCGCGGCAGGCGCAGCTCGAGCCAGCGGCCCCAGCCCATGAACACGCCCAGGATGCCCATGGGCGCGTGGGAGACCTCGGCGAGGAACTCGCCCTTGAGGTTGAACATGGCGTGGGAATGCGTGAGGAGGAGCCCTCCGCCCACCGCACAGAGCACGGGAAAGACCAGCCGCCAGCCGGCGCGCCCGAGCGCGCCGATGCGCACCAGCCACTCGAAGAGCCCCAGTCCGACCACCAGCAGCACGACCAGGCGATGCTGGAGCACGTCGGGAAGCGCCATGCTTTCCCAGAACCCCGCCGGACCCAGCGGCCACGCGCGCGGGTCGTTGCGGACGAACATGAAGGCGGCCAGGCCGAGGAGCAGCAGCGGCCAGTGACGCGCCCACCGCGCCCGCCCCGTGCGCTCGAGCAGGGCGAGCAGGCCCATGGAGAAGACGAAGAGCCCGGCCATGTGGTGGTTGTACTCCGACCACGCGTACTCCTCGGGTTGCCGCGTCGACAGCGTGTCGTCGATGGGCGCGGCGGCGGCGAGCAAGGCGTCCACGGGCGGCGAGGTCAGCCGCGGCATCTTGGGCGCGAAGCGGGCCGCCACCTCCGCGGGGCTGGCGCGGTCCGCCACCACGTCCACCGCGGGCGGCAGCGACGTGAGCGAGGCGGCGGCGAAGAGAATGGTGATCCCGATGCCCACCTCGGCCTCCACCAGCGGGCGCACGCGCGCCGGGCTCGTGCCGGCCTCGGCCGCGCGGACCATTCGGCGAACGAGCAGATAGTTCAGGCCGCCCAGCACGAGCACGCTGCCCATGAGCGCGACCTTGGTGAGGACCATGACGCCGTAGCCCGTGCCCACCAGGGCTCGCCAGTCGCCGACGTAGCCGACGGTGAGCCCGAGGCCGGGCGCCACGATGAAGGCCACGCCGATCATGGCCATCGTGGAGAAGCGCGCCAGCGCCGCCGGCGGCAGGGGCGCCCGCCACGAGCGCGCCAGGTGCATCAGCCCGCCCAGCCAGAGCACCGCGCCCGCCTGATGCAGCACCGTCACCACCATGAGCGTGGTCCGGTCCTGGAGCCGGCTCACCGCGTGGGCCAGCCACGCCGAACCGATCAGGATGGCGAGGCCGAGCGCGACCGCGAGCAGCCAGCCGCCGCGATGCTGCGGGCGTGTGCGGAGGCAGACCGCCGCCACCGCGAGGGCGCCGGCGAGGAGGATGCCCACCACGCTTGCCTGCCCGAAGCTCGTGGCCACGAACTCGCCCACCGGCCAGCGGCCGGTCGCGTCCGCGAGCACCCACGGATGGAGCACGAGCAGCACGACGCATCGAGAGACCGCCAGCACGGCGGCTCCGAGCGCGACGAGCCCGAGGAGGCGGCGGGCGGCGTCGGTCGCCCACGCCGGCGGCGCCGGCGCCAGCACGCGCAGCACCACCACCGCGTAGGCCAGGCCGCCCACCGCGGCGCAGAGCGCGATCAGGCCGATACCGCGCAGGAGGACGTCGAGGAAGCCGGCGAGGAGCGCCATTCTGCGCTCAGGGCGCCTTCACGGTGAAGCGGAGGGCGCCTTCCGTCACGTGGCCGTCGGCCGCGAGCACGCGGTACCGCACGATGTAGACGCCCGGCGCGAGGGGCTGGAGCGGCACCACCAGCCGGTCCGCCGCGCTCGCCGCCTCGGCGGCCACGCGGAGGGCGACGGGGCGCCCGGCCGACGGCTCGATGGTGACGCGGCTCAGCGCCGCCTCGATCCGGCTGTTGAACCGCAGCACGAGGCGCGACGGCGCCTCCGGCAAGACGGCATCGTGCTTGGGCGAGGATTCGAGCACGATGGCGTGCGCGGCGGCGGGCGCGGGCGCGCCCGACAGCGCGAGGAGGAGGGTCAGGACGCCGACGGCCGCGCGAACGGCTGCGCGGGACACGGGATCAGCGCCAGTCGTCGAGCACCAGGTCGTTGGGGTCTTCGTCCTCGATCTGCTTGCCCCGTTTCATCCGAACCATGGTGAAGTCGATGTGGTAACCGCGCTCCACCAGGACCTGGTGCGCGTTCCAGTAGTATGTGTAGACTGGCACCAGCACGCGCGAGAGCTGCGCCTCGTACGCGATGTCCTCGATGGCGCCCAGGAAGAAGTGCAGGTTCTCCGGCTTGCGGTGCCGCGGATCGATGGCCAGATACTTCACGTAGAGACAGCCCTGGGGCGCCTCGCTGACACCCGGCATGTGGTAGACGGCGAAGCCGATCACCTCACGGCCCTTCTCGAGCAGCAGGGTGTCGCCGAGCGCGAGGCCGTCGACGATCTCGACCTCCTTGCCCACGTCCATGCCGCGGGACACCGCGTTGGTGATCCGGTGGAGCTTGAGGAGGGCGGCCTTCTTCTTCGCCTCCTCGAGCGAGGAGTAGCGGCGCACCGCCAGCCCCGGCTTCACCGCCTTCACCGCCTGGACGATCTCCCGCCGGTCCAGCGGCTTGGCGTTGATGGTGACGAGACCGCGCGGGCGATAGCCGAAGCGCCCGTAGAAGGACAGGTGCTTCGGACTCGAGGGATAGGTGACCAGTCCCTGCATGGCCGCCTTGTTCTCGTCGAAGAAGCCCTGGCAGGCGGCCACCAGCTGCTGCCCGATGTCCTGGTTCTGGTAGTTCGGCAGCACCGCCACCGGCCCCACGAGCCCCAGGGTGCCCCACATCACCGCCACCGCGGCGCCCACGATCTTGCCGTCGCCTTCCTCGGCCACGAAGCAGCCCCACGGCTCCATGAGCCAGCGATGGTGCACGTACTGCGCGCCGCCGAAGACCTGCCGCGGCCGCGTGCCCATCTGGCGCTCGAAGAAGTCGGCGAACGACTGCTCGATGACGTCGCGCACCTTGGACAGGTCGCCTTTGCGCACCCGGCGGATCTTGATGAGAGGGGAACGGCCCTGCGAGTCGAGGCCCGGCCGGTCGACGGTCGCTCTCATTTGGTGTCCGGCAACCCCGCGAGCTCCTCGAGCAGCGTGATCACGCCGGAGTGATCGAAGCCCCCCTTGCCCTTCACGCGCATGGCGTTGAAGAGCTCCTGCACCACCGCGGTGGCGGGCAGTGGCACACCCAGGGCGCGGGAGGACTCCATGATGAGGCCGAGATCCTTGAAGTGCAGGTCGATCTTGAACCCCGGCTTGTACGTCCCGCTCACGTAGTTGGGCGTCTTCTGCTCGAGGCACCTGGACCCGGCGAGCCCGCCGCCCAGCGCCTTCAGGGTAAGCTCGCGGTCGAGCCCGGCCTTGCGCGCGAGCGTGAGCGCTTCGCCGAGCGCGGTGAGGTTCACCGCCACGATGATCTGGTTGGCGAGCTTGGTGAAGCCGCCCGAGCCGAGCGGACCCAGGTGGGTGATGGTCTTCCCCATGGCCTGGAAGATGGGGAGTGCGGCGTCGAAGTCGGTCTTGTCGCCGCCGACCATGATGCTGAGCGCGGCGTCGATGGCGCCCTTCTCTCCACCGGATACCGGGGCGTCGAGCGTGCGCACACCCCTGGCGGCCAGCGCCTTGCCCACCTTCTGCGAGACCAGCGGCGAGATGGTGGACATGTCGAGATAGAGGAGACCCCGGCGCGCGCCGTCCTGTATGCCGTCCGGCCCGAGTGCGACCAGCTCCACGTCCGGGGAGTTGGGGAGCATCGTGATGAGGACGTCCACCTGCGCGGCGACCTCACGGGGCGAGCTCGCCCCCTTGGCGCCCGCCCCGACCAGCTCCTGCACCGGGCCCTGACTCCGGCTGTGGACAACCAGTGGATAGCCGGCCTTCAGCAGGTTCTTGGCCATGGGCCGCCCCATGATTCCAAGCCCAATGAATCCAACGGTTTGCGCCATCAGTACTCCTCGGGCGACAGATTGGGAAGGAAGCGACTCGGGCCCTAAGGGCGCAAATTAGCAGAGGCTGACTCGGCGAGTCAAGCGCCGGGGCTAATTCGGGTCGGGGAGGCGGTAAATCGCGGTGTGGAAAACCTGGGCGACCGGCCGGTCGTCGGCGGTGATCAAGAGGTCCAGCTCGACGAACTCCCTCCCCTTTTTCTCGAAGACCGATCGCACCCGCCCGCGCGTGACGAGGGTCTCCCCCACGCGGGCTGGTGAGAGGTGCTGGATCGCGCTGCCCACGTGGATCCAGGGTCCCAGCCGGACGTTGAGCGACAGGGCCTTGTTGGCCTGGTCGAGATAGAAGGCGGGATGCACGAGGGCGTCGCGTCCGCGGTAGAGCGGCAGCCCATCGCCCACCTTGTCCAGCCACTCGGCGGCGCGGACCTCGTCGTAGCGATTCACGGGCGAGCCCAGCACTTTGCCGAGCGGGAGATTGGCGGCGACGGCGGGTGGGCGCTCGGCCGGCAACGGAGCCCCGGCATAGGCGGCAGGATTCGGCGCGGCGGGGGGCGCCTCGGGGAGCGTGGCGGTGGCGGTGGAGCAGTCACCCGAGCCGGTTCGCACCGTGACGCTGGCGGTGACGTCCTGCCCGGCGCGATCCATGGCGCCCGCGACCAGTGTCTCCTCGCCGTGGAGCACGGGCCGGGTGAAGCGCACCGAGGCGGCGCCGCGCTCGAGCCACGCGGGACCCCATGCCTTCACGAGCGGGTGCGTGACGTAGGCGTAGACGGTGACGCCGGGCACCAGGCCGCCGCCGAAGCCGTACCGCCGGGCCACGTCGTCGTGGTGAATGGCGTTCTCGCTCTGCGTCGACGTGTTACGGGCCTTGAGCCGATATTCGGGCAGCGCCCCGGCGGTCACCGTCCCCCCATGAACTGGCCGAGCAGGGTGATGCGCTCGCCGCCCTCGAGGGCGGAATCGAGCTGATGGTGCACGCCGAGCACGGCGTCGTTCACCACGACTTCTATGGACTCGCCGAGCTCGGTCCGGGTGGGATCCCAGAGGGCCGAATCCAGCTCCGGAAAGCGGCGGGAGAAGCGGCGCAGAACGGTGCGCACGGTATCCCCGGGGGCGAGCGGCTCCTCGAAGAGCTTCGATCCCCCGCCATCTCCACCGACGTGCTTGGTCACCCACGTGGTGACCTCGACCTGTACGGGTAGGGTCCCTGAGGCCTTGGCCGGCCCTCGCTCCGCTCGGGAACCCGTCATGTATCCGCTCGCCTCGCCTTCGGCTGCAGCTCGCCAATCACTTTCCCCATAGCTCCCGCGCGAGCCAGTCCAGGCCCAGCGCCTTCAAGGTCTCCTTCTTCGGCTTGCCGGTCTTGCGGTCGTAGCCGACGGTCTCGTACCACACGTCCAGCATACGCTCCCACTGCGCCATCACGTTGTGCTCCTTGGCCGGACCATCCACCGGCTGGGAGCCGTAGCGCTCGGAGGGGTACTCCACGTCGGTGCCGATGCCGCAGCGCAGGTTGAAGGCGCGCAGGATGGCGGCGGTGCGCCGGCCGAAGCGCATGGCCTCGGGGAGCGAGTAGTTCCAGCCCGTGGCCGCGGACAGCGCCCGCGCGAGGTTCTCGATGCGGGTGCGGAACGTGAAGGAGCAGCCCCCGAGCGAGTCCTCGAAGTGGCGCCGCCCGAGGATGCCGCCGGTGAGCTTGGCCACCTGCTCTCCGTCGAAGGGCGTGATGCGGCCGGGCAAGCCGATCTCGGTCTGGAAGGTCGGGTTGGCGCTCTCCATGGTGCCGTTGGAGGAGGTGCAGGTGTCGAGCATCTCGTCCCAGCGCCCGCGGTGATCGTGGCCACGCGGAGACGCGCCCTTCTTCGTGTACACCGCGCACTTGGCCGCCTCACCGCCCACTTTCTCGGAGGCGCGCTTGACGCCCTCGGCGAGGATGTCGCCGAAGCCCTCGCGAGTGGTGATCATCTGAAGCAGGCGATAGGCGCCGTTGACGTCGCCGAAGCCGAGGCGGAAGCCTACCTGCTTCTCGGTGAGATAGCCCTTCTCCATGCACTCCATCACCCAGCCGCACACCCACCCGAACTCGTTGATGTCGACGCACGCCCGGTCGATGCGCGTATTGAGCCAGGTGATGGCGTCCTTGTCGGTGAGCCCGATGGTCCACCCCGCGCCCGACCAGCCCTCGTATTCGGGCTCGTCCACGCGCTCGCCCGCGTGCGGTCCGTTGCGGATGACCTGGATGTGGCAATGCCGCATGCCGCAGGCGCTGCACTGGTGACCGCGGTGGTCGAAGCCCTCGCGCAGCTTGACGGGC
>DATEDO010000211.1:0-46707 GCA_035281625.1 Candidatus Methylomirabilota bacterium | reverse complement strand
GTGCTGCTGGACGAGGTGGCGTGGTGGCTGGGGGCGCTCACCCTGCGCGAGGGCGGACTCACCAATCGCCTCCAGGTGACGCTGCACGCGGCCGGCCTGCCCGCGGGGCCTCTGATCGCCGCCGGGCGCTTCGCCGACGTGCAGCCGGTGGATCGGAAGCGGACGTTCTGGCGCACCGCGAGCGCCCTCTGCGACGCGGGAGGCACGCGGCTCGCCACCGCGACCATCGTGTTCCGCGGCGGGCCGGAATACTCGGAGCGTCAGGTGCCGTTCTTCCGGTCGCGCACCGACGCGCCGACCTTCGGTCGGATGTTTCCCAACTACCGGTAAACGGCTCCTCAGGACGAGGGGCGAGCGGGCGCGGGGGCGGGCGACGCGGGCGTCGGGGTCTTCAGCCGCTCGACGAGCTTGGCGTAGGACGAGCTGCGGATGACGCGGTCGAACTGCGTGCGGTAGTTGCCGACCAGGCTCACGCCCTCGATGATCACGTCGTAGACGCGCCAGCGGTCCTTGGAGATGAGGCGGTAGTCCATGGGCACTTCCTGGCCCTTGGTGGTGATGAAGCGGGTCTGGACCACCGCGAGGCCGCCCTCGACCTTCTCGCCCACCAGGTTGACCGGCTCGCCGCTGTAGCGCTCGACCTTGCTGATATAGGCTCGCTCGACGAGGTCGGTGAAGAGCCGAACGAACTCCGTGCGCTCCGCCTCGCTGCGCGCCTGCCAGTGCACGGCGAGGGCGCGCGCCGCCATCTCGCGCCAGTCGAACACGGGCTCGGCGGCGGACCGGATGGCGGCGCGGCGCGCCGCCTCCGGCTTGCCCTCGGATTCCTCGACGGTCTTGAGCACCCGCATGAGGTCGGCGCGGAACTGATCGGACACCGGCCCGGCGAGCGCGGGCGCGGCGGGAAGCAGCAGCAGCGCCAGCCCCACGACGAGCGCGGCCAGACGGACGGCCGTCGTGGGGCGCGCCGGAACCGTCACTTGGAGAAGAGGGTCGTGAAGAAGTTCTTCACGCTCTGGCCGAAGTCGCTGGCCCCTTCCTTCACGTTCTGCCAGGAGCTCTTGGCCGGCGGGTCGGCGGCCTTCCCGGCCTCCTTGAACTTCTCGCCGGTGTACTTGGCCCCTTCCTCCACCGTCTTGCCGACGCCCTTGGCGGTCTCCTCCACGCCCTTGCCGACCTCGCCGTCGCCGATCTTCTTGGCGCCGCTCTCGACCTGCTGCGTGCCGGCCTTGACCTTGCTGTCGTCGGCGGCGAGCGCGGGCTGCGCGGCGAGGGCCAGGGTTCCGGCGGCGACTATCGGGAGCCAAGCCTTCATGCGCCTCATGGTCCTCCTCCTGTGGGGTGAAGTCCACTTCTGAGGAGCAAGGGGTGTGCCGATTCGCAAGCCCTTGAAATGTCGGGAGGCCGGCGGCCGGGGCAAGGAGCGGCCGGGTAGGGATTACACAGCCGCGGTCAGTGGAGTGACGGAGAGTGACTCAGGCCGGCCGGGTGGCCCGGGCCTCCTCGGCCCTGGCCCGGAGGGCTTCCCACACCGCCAGGGGGATGGAGGGTTCCCCGAGCTGCGTCGTCTTCACGCGGGGCCCGTGGAAGTCCGAGCCGCCGGTGGCGACGAGCCCGTGCAGGCGGCAGAGCTCCACGTAGTTGCCGGTCTGGGCGGCCGAGTGCTCCGGGTAATAGCACTCGATCCCCATGAGGCCCGCCGCGACGAGCCCCGGAATCAGCGCGTCGCGGCCGGCCAGGCCCGGATGCGCGAACACGGGCACGCCGCCTGCCCGCCGCAGCAGCCGCACCGCGTCCTCCGGCGTGAGCTTGGTCCGCGGGACATTGCCAGGCTTGCCCGCGCCGAGGAAGCGATCGAACGCCTCGCGCACCGTCTTCACATAACCGCGGTCCACCATCACCTGCGCCACGTGCGGCCGGCCCGCCGAGCCCTCCTGTACCAGGGCGAATACCGCCTGCGGGTCGATCGGCATGTCGAGCTCGGCCAGGCGCTCGGCGATCCGATAGATCCGGTTGCGCCGCTCCGCCCGCTGGGCGCGGCAGAACTCCTGGAACCACGGCGCCTCGTAGTCCATGTAGTAGCCGAGAACGTGAATTTCGCCGCCATCAACGTCGCAGTTGATCTCGATGCCGGGCACGATCTCCAGAGGGCGGAGCGTCGCCGCCTCCGCCATGGCCTCGGCCAACCCTTCCGTGGAGTCGTGGTCGGTGACGGCGAGCACGCGCACCCCGCGCCGCGCCGCCGCCTGCACGAGGGCGCGGGGAGTCAGCGTCCCGTCGGACGCGGTGCTGTGGGAGTGGAGGTCGACGGCGCCGGCCATGGGTTCCTCAGCGCCGCCCGGCGAGGCGCGAGAGATACGCCAGCACGGTGCGCACCGCTACCCCGGTGGCGCCCTTGGGGCCGAGCGGCAGCTCGCGCTCGGTGAAGGCGGTCCCCGCGATGTCCAGGTGGGCATAGGGCAGCCCACCCGCGAAGTCCCGCATGAACAGCGCGGCCACGATGGCCCCCGCCCCGCGCTGGCCGGAGACGTTGTTGAGATCGGCGATGTCGCTCTTGAGGCCGTCCTTGTACTCGTCGTGCATCGGCAGCCGCCACATCCGCTCGCCGGAGACACGCGAGGCGGCGAGCAGCCGGTCCGCGAGCCCGTCCTGCGAGGCGAAGAGACCGGTGATGCCCTGGCCGAGCGCGATCACCACGGCGCCCGTCAGCGTGGCCATGTCCACGATCTCCTGCGGCTTGATCTCCTTCACCGCGTACGCGAGGGCGTCGGCGAGCGTGAGCCGGCCCTCGGCGTCGGTGTTGCCGATCTCGATGGTGAGGCCGTTCATGGCGCGCACGATGTCGCCCGGGCGCTGGGCGGTGCCGGACGGCATGTTCTCGGTGGCGGCGATGAGGCCGTGCACCTCCACCGCGGGCTTGAGGCGCGGCAGCGCCTGGAAGATGCCCAGCACCGCTGCCGCGCCCGCCATGTCGTCCTTCATGCGCAGCATGCCGTCCGCGCTCTTGAGGTCGAGCCCGCCCGAGTCGAAGGTGATTCCCTTGCCGATGACGGCCACGCGGCGCCGCGGCCGCCGCGGCGTGTAGGAGAGGTGGATGAAGCGCGGGGGCTCCTGGCTTCCCTGGGCCACGCCGAGAAAGGCTCCCATCCCCAGCTCGGCGCAGGCGTCGCGGTCGAGCACGCGGACGCGCACGCCCGAGGTCCTGGCGAGCTCCTCCGCGCGCTCGGCGAGTAGACTGGGCGTCACCTGATTTGCGGGCTCGTTGACGAGGTCGCGGGCGAGCGCGGTGGCGTCCGCGCCGATCTCGCCGTCACGCATGCCCTCGCGGGCGGCGGCCTGCTGCCGGCGCTCGGGCTCCAGCACGGCCACGGCGGCGAGGACCTTCGGGCTCTTCTCCTTGAGGTACTTGTCGAAGCGGTAGGTGCCGAGCCGCGCGCCCTCCACGGTGGCCTGCGCGCGCTCGCGCGCGGGGAGCCCCGCCGCGGGCAGGTACATGGCGGCCGACGACGCGCCCAGGTCGCGCGCCCGCCGGGCCGCGGTGGCGGCGGCGCGGCGCACGACCTCGGCGTCGGCGGCGCGGCGTGGTCCGAGCCCCACCACCATCACTCGCCCCGCGGGCAGCTTGCCGTTGGTGAAGACGTGGGAGACCTGGCCCGGCTTGCCCTCGAACTTCTCGGCCGCGAGGACGCGGCTGAGCAGCCCGCCCAGCCGGGCGTCCACCGCGGCGATCTCGCCGGCGGGGCGCCTCTCGTCGCTGTGGCGGCCGATCACGACCACGTCGGCGCGGCTCTCGGCGGGACGTCGAGTCTCGAGGGACACCTTCATCAGGAGCCTCTCCTTTCGATGGCGACGGCGCGATGGATCATGTCGGCCAGCCCGTCGGTGGTGTCGTAGCGGTTGAGCTCGCTCACGGGAACCCAGCGGGCGTCGGCGGCGTCGCTCGCCGCGCGGAGGGTGCCCCCCGCCGGCCGGGCCACGTAGTCGACGATTACCCAGTGATAGCGGACGCGGCCCGCGCCCTCCGGGGCGGGGTCGCGGACGACCCGATCGATCACCCCGCACACGTCGAGGACGGAAACGGCGAGGCCGCACTCCTCCTCCAGCTCGCGGCGCACCGCGTCCTCCAGCCGCTCACCCACGTGCACGAGACCGCCGGGGAGGCTCCACTTGCCCTTCGAGGGCGCCTGGCCCCGCTGCACGAGCAGCACGCGGTCGCCGTCGAGCACCACCGCGCCCACGCCCACACGCGGCGCGTCGGGATACTCGCGCGGGGCATCCGTCATGAGTGAGAAGCGGCGGCCGGACGCGGGACCACGCCCACGACGCGGCCGGCGCGGGTCCACTCGCCGGTGGCGTACTTCTCGCGGGCGAGCGACTCCATCAGCGCGGTCTCCGCCGGGGTGAGGCCGCCCGGCTCGAGGGTGAGACCGTGCACGCGCCGGAAGCCCTCGGCGAGACGCTCCGCCGTCTCGTCGAAGCCGGGGCGGCGGCCCAGCACCGCCTCGAGCGTGGTCATGCCCTCCAGCGGATCCCGCGCGGCCGGGAACACCCGGGCCAACCGCGCGGGGTCGGCGGCCAGCATGACGGCGCCGTGCTGGAGGAAGCCCGCGCCCTGCCGCCGCTGCGCGCTCCCCACCAGCTTGCGGCCGCCCGCCTCCAGCTCGAAGGAGCCGGTGCGCGCGAAGCAGAACGCGGGCATGCGGTGGGGATCCGACGGCTGCACGGAGACCATGGCCACCGCGGCGCCAAGGGCGTTCAGCCCCGCCTCGAGGGCCCGTCCGATCCACTGATACGTCGCGAGGAGATCGTCCGCCCCCGCGAAGTCCTCTGCGGCGGCGGTCACGCTGTAGGTGAGCTCCCGCTCCGGGCCCTCGTGGAGGATGGCGCTGCCGCCGGTGGGCCGCCGGACCACGCCGATGCCCATGCGAGCGGCGGCCTCCAGATCGACGCGCCCGTCCAGGCGCTGTCCGTATCCCAGCGACAGCGTGGGTGGATCCCAGGCGAAGAAGCGCAGGGTGGGCGGCGCGGCGCCGCGCAGGCGCGAGAGGAGCAGCGCCTCGTCGAGCGCCATGTTGGCGGCGCCGTCGAGGGGCGCGGTGACGAGGAGGCGGAACGGCGTGGACATCCCCTCACCCTCACCCTCTCCCCGAGGAGGAGAGGGCGCGGGTCAGGGGCGCGTCCACTTCAACACGGGCTGGCGCGCGGCGAGGGTCTGGTCGAGGCGGCGCACCGGCGTGGTGACGGGCGCCTCGTGAATCTTGTGCGGATCGGTTTCCGCCTCGCGCGCGATCTGGACCATGGCGTCGCAGAACTGATCGAGGGTCTCCTTGGACTCCGTCTCCGTGGGCTCGATCATCAGTGCCTCGTCCACGATCAACGGGAAGTAGGTCGTGGGGGCGTAGAAGCCGAGGTCGAGCAGCCGCTTGGCGATGTCGGTGGCGGTCACCCCCAGCTTCTTCTGCCGCCGCGCCGACACCACGCACTCGTGCATGCACGGCCCCGCGGTGGCGCGGTCGTAGTCCCCCTCGAGGCGCTTCAAGACGTAGTTGGCGTTGAGCACGGCATTGTCCGACACCGCGCGCAGGCCGTCCGGGCCCATGGTGCGGATGTACGTGTAGGCCCGGACGAGCATGCCGAAGTTGCCCCAGAAGGCCTGGAGCTTCCCGATCGACTGCGGCCGCGCCCAGTCGAGCGCGAAGCCGCCGTCGTCCTCCTTCACCACCACCGGCGTGGGCAGGAAGGGCGCGAGATGCGCCTTGATCCCCACCGGCCCCGCCCCTGGCCCGCCGCCGCCGTGCGGCGTCGTGAACGTCTTGTGCAGGTTGAAGTGGCACACGTCGAAGCCGAGGTCGCCCGGGCGCGTGATGCCCAGAATGGCGTTGAAGTTGGCGCCGTCCATGTAGACCTGGACGCCCTTGGCGTGACACATCTCGGTGATCTGGTGGATCCTGGACTCGAAGAGGCCCAGCGTGTTGGGCTGGGTGATCATGAAGGCGGCCACGTCCTCGTCGAGGTGCCGCTCGAGATCGGCGAGATCCACCTCGCCCGCCTCGTCGGACTTGAGCTGCACCACCGAGAAGCCGGCCAGCGCGGTGGTGGCGGGATTGGTGCCGTGCGCGGAGTCGGGGATGAGCACCTTGTGGCGGCGCTCGCCGCGTGAGAGGTGATACGCGCGGATCATGAGCACGCCCGCGAACTCGCCCTGGGCGCCCGCCGCGGGCTGCAGCGACACGTGATCCATCCCCGAGATCTCGGCGAGGTCGCGCCCCAGCTCCCACATGAGCTGCAGCGCGCCCTGGCTGGCCGAGGCCGGCGTATGCGGGTGCAACCGGAGGAAGCCGGGCAGCCGGGCCATATCCTCGTTGATCTTGGGGTTGTACTTCATGGTGCACGAGCCGAGGGGGTAGAAGTGCGTGTCCACGCCGTAGTTCATCAGGCTGAGGCGCGAGTAGTGGCGAATCACGTCCACTTCCGACACTTCCGGCAGCTCGGGCGGCGTGGCCCGCACGAACTCGGCGGGCACCAGGCTCGCGGGATCCGCGGACGGCACGTCCAGCGCGGGCAGCGAATGGGCGAAGCGGGCGGGGGCCGAGAGCTCGAAGATCAGCTTGTCGTAGGGCGCGCGGGCTTCCATGGCGGACCTCACGCCACCGCGGCGGCGAGGGCCGCGGCGTAGGCGTCGATCTCGTCCTTGGTGCGCCGCTCGGTCACCGCCACCAGCAAGGTGCTCTTCTCGGCGCGGTCGAAGCCCTTGAGCGGCACGCCGGCGAGAATGCGCTCCTTGAGGAGGCGCTTCACCACGCGATCCGGCGCCTTGGGCAGCGTGAGGGCGAACTCCTTGAAGAAGGGCGCCCCGTAGCGGAGCCGCACTCCCGGCACCGCGGCGAAGCGCTCCGCCGCGTAGTGGGCCTTGGCGGTGGCCAGCTCGCCGACCGTGCGGAGCCCGTGCTTGCCCATGATGGACACGTAGATGGTGGCCATGAGGGCGCAGAGCGCCACGTTGGTGCAGATGTTCGAGGTGGCCTTCTCGCGGCGGATGTGCTGCTCGCGCGTCTGCAGCGTGAGCACGAAGCCGCGCTTGCCGTCCCTGTCCACGGTGGCGCCCACGAGCCGCCCCGGCATCCGCCGCACCAGGTCGGCCCGCGCCGCGAACACGCCGAGATTGGGCCCGCCGAAGCTCATGGGGACGCCGAGTCCCTGCCCCTCGCCCACCACGATGTCGGCGCCGAGGGCGCCCGGCGGAGTGAGGAAGCCGAGATTCACGGGATCGGCGGCGACCACCAGCAGCGCGCCCTTGCCATGGGCCAGCTCGCCCACGGCGCGGAGATCCTCGAGGCAGCCGTAGAAGTTCGGGTACTGCACCACCACCGCTGCGGTGCGCTCCGTCACCGCCTTGCCGAGCGCCTCGAGGTCGGTGACGCCGTCGCCCAGCCGCACCATCTTGAGGCGGAGGTCCGGCCCCTCGCAGTAGGTCTCCACCACCTGCTGATAGAGCGGGTTCACGCCGCGGCTCCACACGATCTCCGCCCGCCCCGTCACGGAGTGGGCCATCAGCACCGCCTCGGCCAGCGACGAGGCGCCGTCGTAGATGGAGGCGTTGGCGACGTCCATCCCGGTCAGCTCGGCCATCATGGTCTGGTACTCGAAGATGGTGCGCAGCGTCCCCTGGCTGGCCTCGGGCTGATAGGGCGTGTAGGCGGTGAAGAATTCTCCTCTCGAGATGAGGTGATTGATCGGGCTCGGGATGGCGTGGTCGTACGACCCCGCGCCCAGGAAGCAGGCGAAGTCGTCGGCGCCGGCGTTTTTTCCGGCGAGCCCGCGCAGGTGCCGCACGAGGTCGCCCTCGGCCATGGCCGCGGGCAGGTTCAGCGGGCGCGACAGCCGCGCCTTGGCGGGCACGTTGGCGAGCAGCGCCTCGACGCTGGCCGCCCCGATCCGCGCCAGCATCTCCTTCTGCTGCGCGGGCGTGTTGGAGATGTAGCGCATGCGCCCCCCGTTCAGTGGCCGCCGCCGGCGATGAGCTGCTCGTACTGGGCGGCGGTCAGCAGCGTCCCCGCCTCCGCGGGCGACGACATCTTGATCACGATCATCCAGCCCGCGCCGTAGGGGTCGCGGTTCACCACCTCGGGCTTCTTGGGCAGCTCGGCGTTGACCTCCACCACTTCACCGCTGAGGGGGGCGAAGAGGTCGGACACCGCCTTCACCGATTCCACCACGCCGAAGGTCTTCATGCTCGACACCTTGGCGCCCACCTTGGGCAGCTCGACGAACACCACGTCGCCCAGCTGCTCCTGGGCGAACGCGGTGATCCCGATGCGGGCGCGATCACCGTCGATCTTGGCCCACTCATGCTCCTTGGTGTACTTGAGCTCCGACGGCACGTTGGACATCGCGCCCCCCTACGACTTCTTGGCTTTGGAAGGTGAGAACGGCGTGCGCGCCACGCGCGCACGCTGCCCGGCGCCTCGGATCTCCACGTCCAGCTCCGTCCCGACCGCGGACAGATCCGCGCGCACATAGCCCATGCCGATGCCGCGCTCCAGGGTCGGCGAGAACGAGCCGGAGGTGACCTCGCCCACCGGCGTGCCCCCGGCGAGGATGCGATAGCCGTGGCGCGGCACCTGGCGCTCGACCATCTCGAGCCCCACCAGCTTGCGCGGGACGCCGCGCGCGCGCATGGCCTCGATGGCGGCCTTGCCGATGAAATCGCCCTTGGCCGGCTTCACCACCCACCCCAGTCCCGCCTCCAGCGGATTGGTGGTCTGGTCGATGTCGTTGCCGTAGAGCGCGAACTTCATCTCGAGCCGCAGCGTGTCCCGCGCGCCGAGGCCGATGGGCCGGATGCCGTCACCGCGCCCCGCCTCGAGCAGCGCGTGCCACAGCCGCTCCGCTTCCATGGCGGGCACGTAGAGCTCGAAGCCGTCCTCGCCGGTGTAGCCGGTGCGCGAGATGATGGCGGGAACCCCGGCCACCTTGCCCTGGGCGAAGTGGTAGTAGCGCACGCTCACCACGTCGGTGTCGGCGAGGCGCTGGACCAGCCCCTCCGCCTTCGGCCCCTGCACGGCGAGGAGCGCGGTGTCCGCGCTCATGTTCCGCCACGTGCCGCCGCCGCCATGGGACGTCACCCACGCCCAGTCCTTGTCGATGTTGGAGGCGTTGACGGTGAGCATGTAGCGGGCGTCGTCGAGACGGTACACGGTGAGGTCGTCGACGATGCCGCCCTCGGGATAGCAGAGGATCGAGTACTGCACCTGGCCGCGCGTGAGCGTGCTCGCGTCGTTGGTGCAGAGCCGCTGGATGTCGGCGAGCGCACCCGCGCCCTCCACCTCGAACTCGCCCATGTGGCTGATGTCGAAGAGGCCGACGGCGGAGCGCACCGCGCGATGCTCCTCGACGATCCCGGCGTACTGCACCGGCATCTCCCAGCCGCCGAAGGGCACCATCTTGGCGCCGGACTTGACGTGAACGTCGTAGAGCGGCGTGCGCTTGAGGGGGCCGGATTCGTGGGCGGTCATCGGAAATCGGCCTCATCTTATGGCAGAATCGGCCCATGGACAAGCGACCGCTCGGTGCCACCGGCATGCGCGTCTCCTCGATCTGCTTCGGCGGCAACGTCCTCGGCTGGACCTGCGACGAGCCCACCTCGTTCGCGGTGCTCGACGCCTACGCGGAGTCGGGCGGCGACTTCATCGACACCGCCGACGTTTACTCGCGCTGGGCGCCCGGGCACACGGGCGGCGAGTCCGAGATCGTCCTCGGCCGGTGGATGCGGGCCCGCGGCAATCGCAAGGGCATGATCGTGGCCACCAAGCTCGGCAATCCCATGGGTGAGGGACCGGGCGACAAGGGCCTGGCGGGCGAGCGGGTGGCGCGGGCGGTGGAGGACTCTCTGCGCCGGCTTCAGACCGACTACATCGACCTCTACCAGGCTCACATCGACGACAGCGCGACGCCGCTCGAGGAGACCCTGCGCGCGTTCGATGCGCTGGTGAAGTCCGGCAAGGTACGGGCTATCGGCGCGTCCAACTACGGGGCCAAGCGCTTCGCCGAGGCCCTCGACGTGAGCGGGAAGGCTGGCGTGTCCGCCTACGCCACGCTCCAGCCCTGCTACAACCTCGTGGAGCGCGCGGACTACGAGGCGGAGCTGGAGCCTCTGTGCCGCGCGCGGGGGATCGCGGTGATTCCCTACTTCTCGCTCGCCGCCGGCTTCCTCACCGGCAAGTATCACCGGGGCGGAGCGCTCCCGAGCACGCCGCGCGCCGCCGGGATCAGCAAGCGCTACATGAACGACCGCGGCTGGGCGGTGCTGGACGCGGTGGAGGCGGAGGCCCGGCGCCTGGGGGCGACGCCGGGCCAGATCGCGGTGGCCTGGCTGCTCGCGCGGCCCAGCATCACCGCGCCCATCGCCAGCGCCACCTCGGTGGCGCAGATGGAGGAGCTGGCCAACGCCACGCGCATCCGCCTCGACACGGACGCGGTCGAGCGCCTGGACCGCGCCGGCGCGTAGCCGGGCGCCGATCAGACACCCGGTGCTCCTGATCGACGCTGGACGCTAACCGCGTCCGGGGAGCACGCGGCCCACCGCCTCGACGAAGCGGTCCACGTCGGCGTCCGTCATGGCGAGCGAGCAGGCACCGAGCCCGCGCTGCGAGATCAAGAAGCCCTCGTTGATCAGCGCCATGAAGGTCGCCAGGGGGGCGGTGGAATCCTCCGGCCGCTGCGACCGATAGTCGCTCAGCCGCTTCTTCGTGTGATGGAGCCAGAAGAGGGAGCCCGTCCCGGTGATCTGACCGGCGTATCTCCGCTCGCGCAGCACGCGGCCCACCCCCTCGCGCAGGCGGTCGCCGAGGGCATCCAGCCGCGCGTAGGCCTCCGGCGTGAGCTGCTCCATCGTGGCGACGCCGCCCGCCATGGTGAGGGGGTTGGCGTTGAACGTGCCGCCGTGGTTGATGCGCCCCTTGCCGCCCCGAGGATCGTAGAAGTTCATGACCTCGGCGCGGCCGCCGAAGGCGCCCACCGCGAGCCCGCCGCCGATGATCTTGCCGAGGGTGGTGAGGTCGGGCCGGATCCCGAACCGCTGCTGGGCGCCGCCCGGAGCGACGCGGAAGGAGATGACCTCGTCGAAGATGAGGAGGATGCCGAGCCGCGCGGTGGCCTCGCGCAGCCCTTCGAGGAACCCCTCCCGGACGGGGATCATCCCCGCGTTGGCGAGCAACGGATCGATGATGAGGGCGGCGAGGTCCCGCGCCTCCCGCTCGAGGATCTTCACGCAGGCGCCGAGGTCGTTCCACGGCAGCACCACGACGTGCTTGAGCACCGCCCCCGGCACGCCCGCGGACCACGCCACCGACTTGGGCCGCGTGCGCGAGCCGCCCTCGCCCTCGGGCGTGGCCACGCTCACCAGCACCCAGTCATGCGTGCCGTGGTAGGCGCCCTCGAACTTGGCGATCTTGGCGCGGCCGGTAAACGCGCGCGCCACGCGAATGGCGTGCATGGTCGCCTCGGTGCCGGAGTTGGCGAAGCGCACGACCTCCATCGTGGGAATGCGCTTGGTCAGGATGTCGGCGAGCCGGATCTCGTGCTCGCTGGGCCCGGGGAACGACATCCCGTTCACCGCCGCTTCCTGGATGGCCTTGACCACCGCCGGGTTGGCGTGCCCGAGGACGAGGCTCGTGTAGTTGCCGTTGAAGTCGAGCCGCTCGTTGCCGTCGGCGTCCCAGATCCGCGCCCCGGCGCCGCGGGTGATGTAGAAGGGATAGGGGTCGAAGAACGTGGTGGTGCGGCTGTTGCCCCCGGGCATGACGCGGAGCGCGTCCTCGAAGAGCTGGCGCGAGCGGGGCGTCTTGGCCTGATAGTCGCGAACCGCGTGTTCCAGTGTCATGGTCCTCTCCTCCTCACCCTTCACTGCGTTACGCGATGGCGGTCTCGAGCGCGGCGCGCCGGGCGGAGAGCGCGGCGTGCGCGGCCGCCACCGTCACCTGCCGGAACCGGAGTCGCTGGCCGGGCTTGAGCTGGCCGACCCGGCCGATCTCGTACGAGCACACCGTCGCGATCTTCGTGTAGCCGCCCGCGGTCTGCCGGTCCACCAGCAGTACGATGGGCTGCCCCTCCCCGATCACCTGGATCGCGCCCAGCGCGATGCCGTCGGAGATGATGTCGTGGCCGCGCGTGTGCTCGATGCGCGCCCCCCTGAAGCGCGCCCCCATGCGGTCCGACTGGGGCAGCATCTCATAGGGCCCGTCGAACAGCGCGGCGATTCCCGCCGAGGTGAAACGATCGTCCTGCGGCCCCAGGATCGCGTCGATGCTCGGCTCGTCCCCATAGGTGGGGATTCGCTCCGCGCGCACCCGCCGGGGCGCCGGGGCGCCGGTGGCGCGGCCCAGCGGCAGCGTGTCACCCTTGCGGAGCGCGCGCCCGCCGATTCCGCCCAGCGCGCCGCGGAGGTACGTGGACCGCGAGCCGAGCACGAGCGGCGTGTCGAGGCCGCCCGACACCGCCAGATAGCTGCGCACACCCGACCGCGCCGCGCCGATCTTGAGGACGCCGCCGGCGCGCACCGGGAACGCGGTCCAGGCCGCCTGCTCCGCGCCGTCGAGGGTGACGGGGACGTCGGCGCCGGTCACCGCGACCCAGCGCGCGTCCGCGAACTCGAGCCGCGGGCCCATGAGCGTGCACTCGAGAGCGGCGGAGTTGTCGTCATTGCCGACAAGTCGGTTGGCGAGCACGAAGGCGTCGCGATCCATGGGGCCTGAGCGCGGCAGGCCCACGCGGAGCTGGGCCATGCGGCCGAGGTCCTGCACGGTGGTGAGGGGGCCCGCGTCGTGGACGAGGAGCTTCATGCCGTCACGCGCGGACGCCAGTGGCCCGCCGCGACCTCGGCGGCAATGGCATCGAACTCGGCGCGCTCGATGGGGCGGAAGCGCACGGTGTCGCCGGCGCGGAGCAGGCTCGGCTCGGCGGCGGCGGGATCGTAGAGCCGCGCCGGCGTCCGGCCCAGCACCCAGAAGCCGCCCGGGCTCTCGACGGAGTAGATGCAGCACTGGATGCCGCCGATCGACACGCTGCCCGCCGGCGTCTTCGTCCTCGGATTGACCAGTCGGGGGATGTTCAGCCGCTCGGGCATGCCCGTCATGTAGGGCAGGCCCGGCGTGAAGCCCACGAAGTAGACGTGGTAGTCGGCGCCGGCGTGGAGCCGCGTCACCTCGTCGGGGGCCAGGCCCAGCTTCGCGGCGGCGGCTTCCAGCTCGAAGCCCAGCTCGCCCCCGTAACAGCACGGCAGCTCCACGCGGCGAGCGGGCGGTAACACCTCGGGGCGCGCCTCCGCGGCGAGCCCGCGCAGCGCCGCGGTGAGGGCGTCGAAGCCGATCTCCGCCGGCTCGTAGTAGACGAGCAGCGAGCGATAGGTCGGCAGGGTCTCGATGATGCCGGGCACGCGCCGCTCACGGATCAAGAACTCGAGGGCGAGGACGCGCGCGTTCGCCTCGCGACTGATCTCGTCGGCCAGCTCCACCGACACCGCGAGGTCGCCGCACGGCAGGAAGCGCGGCTCGGGATAGATCACCCGGACGCGACCCGCCTAGAGCGCCGCGAGCTGATGGTTCGGCAGGTCGGTGATGAACATGTGGCCCGGGCTGTGCGTGATCATGAGCTCGGGCCGCGAGGCGAGGGCCACCGCCTGCGGGGTGACGCCGCACGCCCAGAACACCGGCACCTCGCCGGGCCGTATCCCCACGAAGTCGCCCCAGTCGGGCTTGGTCACGTCCGTGATCCCGATCGCCGCGGGATCGCCCACCTGCACCGGCGCCCCGTGCGCGTTGGGGAAGCGCGCGGAGGCCGTCACCGCCTTCGACACCATCGACTGCGGGATGGGGCGCATCGACACGACCATGGGGCCGTGGAAGCGGCCGGCGGGCCGGCACTCCATTGACGTCTTCCACATCGCCACGTTCTTGCCCTGGTCGATGTGGCGGAGGGGGATGCCGGCGTCCAGCAGGGCCCACTCGAAGGTGAAGGAGCACCCGAGCAGGAAGGAGACGAGATCGTCTCTCCAGAATGGGGTGATGTCGGTCACCTCGTCCGCCATCACGCCATCCTTGTAGATGCGGTAGCGCGGGATGTCCGTGCGCAGGTCGGCGCCCGGCGCCACGCCCTTGGGCTCGGGCGAGCCCACGTCGGTGACCTCGATGAGCGGGCACGGCCGCGGATTGCGCTGGCAGAAGAGAAGGAAGTCGTAGGCCGCCTCGCGGGGCAGGATGGCGAGATTGGCCTGGACGAAGCCGGGCGCGAGCCCGGCGGTGACGCCGCTGAGGGCGCCGCGGCGGATGTCGGCCCGGATCTCCCTCGGATGACGCGCGTCGATCGGCATGGGTCTCTCCTACTTCAGGTGGCCGAGCCGCGGCCACAGGTCGGGGTTGCCGAGCGTGTGGGGGCGCTCGCCCCGCAGCACGCGCAGCATCTCCTCGGTGACCTGGAGGGCCATCCCCTTCATGGTCTCGCGGGTGACGCCCGCGATGTGCGGCGACACGATGACGTTGTCGAGCTGGAGGAGGCGGTTGTCCGAGGACACCGGCTCCTCCTCGAAGACGTCGAGCCCGGCGGCCCGGATCTTGCCGCTCTCGAGCCCGGCGAGCAGCGCGCTCTCGTCCTGCGTCTTCCCGCGTGAGGTATTGACGAAGATGACGCCGTCCTTCATCTGGGCCACCGCGGCGGCGTCGATCATGTGGTGCGTCTCCTTCGTGTGGGGCGTGTGGCACGTGACCACGTCGGCCTGCCGGAGCACGGAGGCCATGTCGGGCATCGGCTCCACGCCGCGGTTCCGCAGCTCCTCCGCGCTCACGTACTTGTCGTAGCCGATCACCCGCATCCCCAGCGCGCCGGCCGTCCTGGCCACCCGGCGGCCGATGTTGCCCACGCCGATGATGCCGAGGGTCTTCCCGTTCATCTCGAGCAGCCCTTCCCACCGGCCCTTGCCCCAGTCCGCCTTGCGAGTGCGCTGGTCGATCACCACCGCCTGCTTCGCGCAGGCCAGCATGAGCAGGATGGCGTGCTCGGCCACCGAGTTCGAGTTGGAGGCGGGCGCGTGCACCACCGGAACGCCGAGCTCGGTGGCGGCGGGCAGATCCACGATGTCGAGGCCCACGCCGTGGCGGCCGATGACCTTCAAGTTCGGCAGGGCGGCCATGAGCGAGCGCGAGCAGAGCGGCTTGGAGCGGAAGAGGATGCCCGCCGCCTCCTTGGCCTCCGCGATCATGCCCGCCTCCGACAGCGAATCCGATACCACCCGGACCTGCGCCTCCTGCTCCATCCGGCGCAGCCCGTCCGGGTGCAGACCTCCTCCGATGACGATGAGCGGCTTCATCTGGGCTCCCGCGGCGAGAGGAAGAAACGCTTGCCGTCGAACACGAGGCGCATTATACCCAAACGGGAGGTTTCCATCGATGACGACCCTCGTGACCGGCGCGTTCGGCTGCATCGGCTCCTGGGTGGTGAAGCGACTCCTCGCCGCCGGCGAGCGTCCCGTCGTGTACGACCTCGGCGACGATCCGTGGCGCATGCGCATGCTCGTGGGCGAGAAGGGCCTCAAGGACGTGGCGATGGTGCGCGGCGACATCGCCGACAAGGACGCGCTGGTTTCCGTGATGGGTGAGCGGAAGGTCACCCGGGTCATCCACCTCGCCGCGTGGCAGGTGCCGCTGTGCCGTCAGGATCCGGCGCGCGGCGCCCTCGTCAACGTGGTGGGGACGGCCAACGTGTTCGAGGCGGTGAAGGTTCACCGCCCGCAGATCAGCCGCGTGACGTACTTCTCCTCGGCGGCGGTCTTCGGCCCGCCCGAGCACTACGGGCCCGGCCCCGTCACCGACGACTCGCCGCCCCGGCCCGCCACGCACTACGGGGTCTACAAGGTCGCGAACGAGGAGACCGCGCGCGTCTACTGGGAGGAGCACAAGATTCCGTCGATGGGCTTCCGGCCGTTGTCCGTGTACGGCCCCGGCCGCGACTTCGGCCTCACCGCCGATCCCACCCTGGCCATGAAGGCGGCGGTGCTGGGCCGGCCGTACCAGATCCGCTGGGGCGGCGCCACCGACCTGATCTACGCCGAGGACGTCGCGGCGGCATGCGTCGCCGCCTCCGCCTCCACGCTCGACCGCGCGCGCGTCTACAACCTCCACGGCGAGTCCGCGCGCATCGCGGATGTGGTGCGGATGATCGAGGAGGCGTGGCCCGCCGCGAAGGGCACCCTCTCGCACGTGGAGACGCCGATCCCCTTCCCCGGCGCCCTCGACGACCCCGGCTATCAGCGCGACCTGGGACCGGCGCCCCGCACCGGCCTCCGCGACGGCATCCGGAAGACGCTCGACGCGTTCGCGGGCCTGCAGCGCGAGGGGCGCCTCGACGCGCGGGAGCTCGATCCCCCGCCGTCATGACGGAGCTCGCGATCCGCGCCGCGGCCGCCGGCGACGCGGCCGCCATCTGCCTCATCTACAACCAGGGCATCGAGGACCGCATCGCCACCCTGGAGACCGAGCTGCGCACCCCCGAGGAGCGGCGGCAATGGCTGGCCGCGCGCGGGCCGCGGCACCCGGTGTTCGTGGCGGAGGCGGCGGAGGACGGGCGGGGGGCGGCGGTGGTCGGCTGGGGCAGCCTCAACGTCTTCAACCCGCGGGAGGCCTACCGGCACGTGGCCGACTTCTCCGTCTACGTGGAGCGGACCTGGCGGGGCCGCGGCGTGGGGCGGCGGCTGCTCGCCCATCTCATCGAGCGCGCGCGGGCGCTCGGGTACCACAAGATGATGCTGTCGACGTTTCCCTTCAACGAGTCCGGGGTGGCGCTCTACGAGAAGATGGGCTTCACCAAGGTCGGCGTCTTCCACGAGATGGGCCAGCTCGACGGCCGCTGGGTGGACACGCTGATCATGGAGAAGATGCTCTAGCGTCCTCCGGAAGCGCCCGGAACAGCAGCCCCACCACTCCGTCCTCCAGCCGGCGCTCGATCACCTCGGTCCGGCGGTTGAGCAGCTTGAGCATGCGGTGGTTGTCGGCGAGCACATACGCGCGGAAGCGCCGGACGCCGCGCGCCTCTCCCGCCCGCATGACCGCCTCCAGCAGCCGCGGTCCGAGCCCGAGCCCCTGCCAGCCATCCTCCACGACGAACGCCACCTCGACGGTGTCGTCGCCGTCGGTAGGCTCGTAGCGGCCCACGCCGATGATCTCGACGCCGTCGGGCGTGTCCCGCTCGGCCACGATGGCGAGGCGATGGCGGAAATCCACGTTGGCGAAGACCTCCGCCCAGTCCGGGGGCAGCCGTTTCAGCACGGTGAAGAAGCGCTGATAGGCGGTGTGCTGGCTCAGCCGGTCGTAGAGGGCGACGAGGCGCGGCGCGTCGTCGGGGCGGATGGCCCGGAGACGGACCACCGCGCCGTTGGTGAGCCGTACCGTCTCCTCGAGCTCCTGGGGGTACGGCGGTGCCACCGCCGCTACTTGATGGCGCCCTGGGTCAGGCCGGAGACGTAGTAGTCGAGGAAGAAGACGTAGAGGATGACGATGGGCACCGAGCCCAGGATCGCGCCGGCCATCAGCGAGCCCCAGAAGTAGATGTCCCCGCGAATCAGCTCGCTGGTCACGCCCACGCTCGCGGTGATCTGCTCGGAGGACGAGGTGAACGTGAGCGCATAGATGAACTCGTTCCACGAGAGCGTGAAGGCGAAGAGAGCGGCGCAGATGAGGCCGGGGACGGCGATGGGCAGCACGATGCTCCACAGGGCCTGCACGCGGGTGGCCCCGTCCACCATCGCGCACTCCTCGATCTCCTTGGGCACGGTGCGGAAGTAGCCGATGAGGAGCCAGGTGCAGAACGGCACGAGGAAGGTGGGGTAGGTGAGGACCAGCGCCCACTTGGAATCGCCCAGGCCGACCCAGTTGACGATCTGGGCCAGCGGCAGGAACAGGAGCGACGTGGGAACGAGATAGGTCACGAAGATTCCGGTTCCGAACGCGGCCACGCCGAAGAACTTGAGGCGGGCGATCGCGTAGGCGGCGATGGTGCCGATGACGATGGAGATCGCGGTGGCCAGTGCCGTCACCAGCAGGCTGTTCTTGGTCCAGGTGAGGAACTCGGTCTCCCAGATGAGCTTGGTGTAGTGCTCGAGGGTCGGTCCCTGCTTGATCACGAGCGGCACCGCGTGCCGGTCGTACAGCTCGCGGTCCTGCTTCAGCGACGTCAGCGTCATGTGATAGAAGGGGAACAGCGCGAACACCAGGAACGGCACGAGCAGGAGATGCTTCACCGTCTTCGTCAGCAGCGGCCGGCGCGCGACGGCCATGGCTAGTACACCTGCTTCCGGACGAAGCGGAGCTGCACCCACACCACGAACGCGAGCAACGGGAAGAGATACAGCGAGATCGCCGCCCCCTCGCCGAGCCGGCCGGTGTCGATGCCGATCTGCCGGGACAGCGTGGCGAAGAGATGCGTGGAGTTGATGGGGCCGCCCTTCGTGAGCACGTAGACGATGTTGAAGTCGCTGAAGGTGAAGATGGTGGAGAAGAGCGTGACCACCGCGAGCACGGGCTTGAGCAGGGGCAGCGTGATGTACCAGAAGCGGGCGTTGGCGTTGGCGCCGTCGGCCTCGGCCGCCTCGTAGAGCTCCTTGGGAATCGCGACGAGCCCGGCCAGGATGGTGATGGCGAAGAACGGGAGCCCCCGCCAGACGTTCACGGTGATCACCGCGGCCATCGCGTAGTAGGCCTGCCCGAGCCAGTTCGGCCCCGGCGGCGTCATGACGCCGAGCGCGATGCCCGTCCAGTTCACCACGCTGTAGAGCGAATTGAACATCCACCACCAGCCCAAGGTGGAGAGCGCGGTGGGGATGACCCAGGGCAGGAGCACGGCGCCCCGGATCATCCGCTTGAACCAGAGCTGCTCGTTGAGGAGCAAGGCCAGGCAAATGCCCAGCACGATCTTGAACGCGAGCGCGATTCCGGTGAAGACGAAGGCATTTTGAAAGGTCTGCCGGAAGACGTCGCTGTCCCACAGGTTGATGAAGTTACGGAGGCCGATGAACTCGCTCGGCCGCCCGATGAAGGCGTTGGACAGCGAGAAGTAGAGGGCGATCACGAACGGATAGGCGACGAGCAGTACGAGCAGGAGCAGGGCCGGCATGACGAACACCGGCCCCAGCACCGGCTCCCGGTCGAGCCAGATGCGCAGCCGCGCGACCGCACGCGCGCGGCCGGGCGGAACGGAGATCTCGTCGGCGCGAACGGCCATCAGCGCTCCCCGTCGCTGTCGATCACCATGTCCGTTCGGCTCGCCGCCGGCGGCGCCTCACCATGCTAGCCAGCAAGGATCTTCTTCATTTCGTTCTCGGCCCACGCGATGGCGTCCTTGGTCGAGGTGCCGGTCACCGCCTTGGCGATCATGTTCGGCAGCAGGTATGTGTTCGTGATGAGCTGCACCTTGTCGGACGGCGGGGCCGGCCAGCCGTAGGTGTGGTACTGCACGCCCTCCCCCTTCAGCGCGGCGTACTTGGGGTCGGTCTTGAGGACGGGGTGGTCCTGCAGGTTGGCGTACACCGGCAGGTTGAAGGCGTCCCCGGACATGATGTATTCGTCGTAGACCTCACGCTTGCCGATCAGGTAGCGGATCCACTCCTTGGCCGCGTCGACGTTCTTCGAGAACTTCCAGATCCCGATCGACCGGGGCACGTCGGTCTCGTGGCGCCCCTGGGGGCCGGCGAGGCTCCGGTGGTGGTTGATCCCGTCGGCGGTCACCAGCTTGCGGTTCCGGGCGACGATATAGGCGGACACCGGGTTGTGGATCCAGCCCGCCTTGCCCTGCTGGATGGACTCGTTGTTGCTCGAGTCCGACCACGACAGCACCTCGGGCTCCATGCAGTCACGGTACATCTTCTGGTACCACTCGATGGTCTGGACGGTGGCGGGGGAGTTGATGCGTACCGTCTTGCCATCCTTGTCCACCTCCATGCCGCCGAACGACCAGAGCACGGGCGAGGCGGTGGAGATGGAGTCGTAGTTCTGGCTGATGGGGATGCCCACGGGATTCCCCATCTTCTTCAGCTCCTTGCCGGCGACGTAGAGATCCTCCCAGGTGTCGGGCACCTTGAGACTGGCCTTCTTGAAGAGGTCCTCGCGGTAGGTCGCCACGAACATCCCGTGATACTGGGGCACCGCCCGCCACACGCCCTTGACGTGCGCTCCTTCGTACGCGGAGGAGAGCGCCTTGCCGTGCTTCTTCTCGAGCTCCGCCACCACGTCCGACACGTCCACCAGCTGCGGCTCGTAGAGCCACGGGAAGTGCATGCGCATCTCGACGAGGTCGTGCCCGGCCTGCGTCTGCACCTCCGAGGCGTACTTCGCCTGCTGGGGGCCCATGTGGGAGATGTGGTCGATCTTGAGCTTGATGCCCGTGTCCTTGGTGAACCGCTGCCCTATCTCCGCGAGCTTCTTGTCCGAGGCCGGCGCGAAGTTGTTCCAGCAGAGATATGAGATCTCCCGCTGCTGCCCCCGGGCGGGTGGCACGCGGGCGGCGAGGATGCCGGCAAGCCCGGCGGTGGTTCCCACGACGAAGCGGCGGCGGCTGATGGGCTCCATGGACTCCTCCTTTGGACTCGATGAGCGCGGAGACGGGACGGAGCGGGCAGACCTCAGCATCGGCCACCGGCAAGGCCGGAGTTGGCGGGGCTGAGCGCACTCGGGATCCGGAAACGAGGCACTTCGCCTCCCGAAACGGGGGCACCGCGAACCCCGCGCGCGTGACGCGCGCTGAGTTGATGGGACTTTACGGGCTCCGTCTCCACCTGTCAAGAACTCCCCGGCTGCCTTGACCCCCGCGCCGGCCGGCCGTACTGTCGCTTCATGACAACTTCACGCGCGGCGGCCGCCCGGTCCGTGTCCTCCCGGCTCGATACCCTGTGGGACTTCGATTACGTTCCTACGCATGCCGAGCTCGAGTCCCTGTACGAGACGGCCAAGAAGAACCAGTGGAACGGCAGCGTGGACATCGACTGGAGCCGGCCCATCGGCAAGGAGGGGCCGGTGCTGAACACCCACCTGGCCTTCCAGGGGACGGAGTTCTTCCCCCGCCTCACCGGCGAGGAGCAGAAGGAGGTGGAGATCCGCGTGTCGGCCTGGCGACTCTCCCAGTTCCTGCACGGCGAGCAGGGGGCGCTCCTGGTGGCCAGCCAGCTGGTGAACCCCGTGCCCGAGCTGGACTGCAAGCTGTACGCCTCCACCCAGGTGGTGGACGAGGGTCGCCACGTGGAGGTGTTCGAGAAGTACGTGAAGAAGCTCCACAAGATCTATCCCGTGGACCCCCTCCTCAAGGGGCTGATCGACGAGATCCTCACCTCCCCGCACTGGGAGCTGAAGCTTCTGGGCATGCAGATGCTCATCGAGGGGCTGGCCATCGCCGCCTTCAACGTGATGCACAAGCAGACGGGCGACCCGACGCTGGCCCAGCTCCTGGACTACGTGCTCCAGGACGAGGGGCGTCACGTGAACTTCGGCTACTTCGCGCTCAAGCGCGCCCTGCCCGACATGGAGGCCTCCAAGCACGAGATGCTGGAGGACTTCGCCCTCCGCGCGTGCGACTCGATGTTCGCCCGCGACGAGCGAACCGGCTTCCAGTCGATCCGAGAAGTCTGGCGAGAAATGGGCTGGGACGCCGACGCGGTGTGGCGAGACACCATGACCAACTCCATGACCGCCAAGGCCTTCAACCGCTTCCTCTTCACCGAGGTGCTGATCCCGCGCCTCCAGCGCCTCGGCCTGATCTCCTCCCGGGTGGAAGCTCGCTACCGCGAGATCGGCCTCCTCGACTAGCGGCTCGGATCCGACCTCCGAGGAGTAGAGGCGGATCCAGCGCCCGGAGCTCTGCGAGGCGAGCCCCGCCGCGAGCAGGGCCGCTCCGATGGCGCCCCGGTGAGCGGCGCCGGCTTGAAGGAATGGCTAGTGAGCGAGAAGCGGCGCGATCCGGCCGCTCGCGTCGAAGCCGAGCGGGCGCGCCTCGCCCACGACCTCGAGGTCGGGGCGTTGCTCGATGAGGGGCAGGAAGACCTCCGAGCATTCGATCTCGCCGAGCATCAGCGTGTTCTTGATCCGGATGACCCGCGCCCGCTCGGGCGGGGTCAGGCCGATGCACGACAGCGCCGTCTCCACCGCCTCGCGATCGGAGTCGTAGGTCGCGGGCACCTTGGCTCCGTTGGGCGCGCAGGCGGTGACGGTGTTGATCAGCGTCATCTTCATGTCGATCTTGTCCACGAGCCGCCGGGTGGTGAAGTCCGCGTTGCCGATGCCGGTGGCGTTGCCGTAGCTCTCCTCGGTGATGTCGAGGGCCACGATCCAGAGGATCTTCGGATCCGCCGGGAACGGCTCGTGCGGGTTCGAGGGGCGTCCGATCACGTTGGTGTCCATGCCGGAGCCGGAGATGTTCTTGCCGATCTCTTCCACCACGAGCACGTCGATGGGCGAGAACGGCAGCCGCGCCATCCACTCGCGCGCCTCCTTGAGGAGCCGCCGCTCGCCGGCCTCGAGATCTCCCGCGGTGAAGGCCTCGACCTTGGCCGTCTCGTCGTAGCCGTTCTCCACGATGCCCAGCCCGAATCCGATCCGCGCCTTGGCGAGCATCTCGCGGCCCACCGCGGTGATCACCGTCTCGTAGCCGTGATTGACGTTGGCCCGGTGGTACTGGATGGCGCCCTTGTACTTGCCCAGCCCGATCGTCATCATCTTGAAGAGGCCGGACTCGATGGAGCCCTTGAAGTCGGTATGGGGCTTGATGCGGTTGACGAGCCCGACCCAGTCGGCCTCCGACGCGATGCGGTCCATCCAGACCGGCAACCCCAGGGCCTCGCCCACCTGCACCACGTCCATGGAGGCGCGGATCTCGCAGCCCATGGTCGCCTCGGTGATGCCGTAGTGGGCGAGCACGTCCCGCTGGCCCTCCGCGGTGGCGCCGCCGTGGCTCCCCATGGCGGGGAAGATGAACGGCCGCGCCCCGCGGGCCTTGAGGTCGTCCACGGTGGCCCGGACGATGGTCGCGATGTTGGCGATGCCGCGGCTGCCCGCGCCCACCGCCACGGTGTCACCGGGCCTGATGGGGAGCGCCGCCGCGCCCAGGGCCTGCCGCACACCCGCGGGGATGTCGGCCAGGCGGGGGCCGGAGAACTTCTGGCGGACGCGGACCATCCGGGGCAGGGCCACGGGCGCATGATAAGGAGGGGCCGCCACCCTGTCAATCTCCTTGACTTTACTGAGGTGTGCCCTTACCTTTGCCGCCACATGCGCGTCCCGTCGCGGGCTCGCTCGGTCTCGCTTCTCCTCACCCTGGCCCTCCTCCTCGGAGGCTGCTCGGTCGGCGGCTGGTTCGCCGACCTCTTCAAGCAGCGGCCGACCCCGCTGCCGCCGGCCTCCGAGCTCTACGCGTCGGGCGAGGCGGAGATGAACAAGCGGCGCTACGAGGAGGCGCGGCTGCAGTTCCGCAAGGTCGTGGAGCGGCATCCCCAGTCGATCTACGCGCCCAAGGCCAAGTTCCTCATCGGCGAGGCCTTCTACCGTGAAGGCGAGTTCGACAAGGCCATCAAGGAGTTCGAGGGCTTCCTGGCCTTCTTCCCCCGCCACGAGATCTCCGACCTCGCGCAGTACCGCCTGGCGATGAGCTACTACGACCAGATGAAGCCCGTGGAGCAGGACCAGTCGATCACCGCCCGGGCCATCGACCAGTTCAAGAAGCTGGTGCGCGAGTATCCCGACAGCCGCTACGCCTCCGACGCCCTCGCCAAGATCGACGTGTGTCGCGGCCGCCTCGCCCAGAAGGAGCTGTGGGTCGCCGCGTATTACCTGAACCAGGGGAACACCGTGGCGGCCCGGCAGCGGCTCGAGGTCGTGCTGAAGGACTACCCGCGCACGCTCGTCGTGCCGGAGGCGCTGTTCCGCCTCGGCGAAGTGGCCACCAGCGAGGGCAAGACCGACGAGGCCCGCGCGCAGTTCGAACGTCTCGCCACCGAGTACCCCTACACGGAATGGGGACGCCGCGCCGCGCAGCGTCTCCGCACCGCCGCGAGGTAGTTCCCGTGCACGACGTGGTCGAGCTGCGCTCCGATACGTTCACGCTCCCCTCGCCCGCCATGCGGGACGCGATGGCGCGCGCCGAGGTGGGTGACGACGTCTACGAAGAAGATCCGACGGTTCGCCGGCTCGAGGCCCTCGCGGCCAGGATGACCGGGAAGGAGGCGGGCCTGCTCGTCGCCTCCGGTACCCAGGGCAATCTCGTGGCGATCCTCGCCCAGACCCAGCCCGGGCAGGAGATCCTCCTCGACGCGGACTGCCACGTCTTCACCTCCGAGGTGGGCGGGGCCGCGCGGCTGGGCGGGCTCCAGACCCGCCCCCTCGCCACCGAGCGCGGGTTCATCACCGCGCAGCAGGTGCGGGAGTCGGTGCGGGGCCGCAACATCCACCTTCCCGTCACCGGGCTCGTCTGCGTGGAGAACACGCACAACCGGCACGGCGGGACGTGCTGCCGCCCGGAAGAGATCGCCGAGATGGCGTCGGCCGCGCATGCCGCCGGCGTGCCCGTGCACCTGGACGGCGCGCGCATCTTCAATGCCGCGGTGGCGCTGAAGCGGCCGGTGGAGGACTTCTGCCGCCCGGTCGACACCCTCACCTTCTGCCTCTCCAAGGGCTTGGGGGCGCCGGTCGGCTCCCTCATCTGCGGCTCGTCCGCCTTCATCGTCCAGGCGCGGCGGGTGCGCAAGATGATCGGCGGCGGGATGCGGCAGGCAGGCGTGCTGGCCGCCGCCGGCATCGTGTCCCTGGAGTCCATGGTCGAGCGCCTCGCCGAGGATCACACGCACGCGCGGCGCCTCGCCGAGGGGCTGGCCGGGCTGCCCGGCATCCGTATCGACCTCGCCACCGTCGAGACCAATATCGTGCGCTTCCAGGTGGCCACGGCCGACCGCGCCACCGAGCTGGTCAATGGCGGTCTGGCCCGGAAGATCAAGGTGCATCACGCGGGCCCCACCGCCATCCGCTGCGTGACCCACAAGGACGTCGATTCCGACGACATCGCGCGCGCCCTGAACGCGTTCCGGGAAATCACCGCCGCCTGGCGCTGAGAGGACCCCCCACATGGCCGAGCGTCTTCTCGAGGTCAAGAATCTCAAGACGTACTTCTTCACCGACGAGGGCACCGTCCGCGCGGTGGACGGCGTCGATCTTCACATCGACAAGAGCGAGACGCTGGGCGTGGTCGGCGAGTCCGGTTGCGGGAAGTCGGTGACGGCGCTCTCCGTGATGAAGCTCATCCCTCAGCCGCCCGGCAAGATCGTGGAGGGCCAGATCCTCTACGACGGGAAGAACCTCGTCGACATGCCGGCGGGCCAGATGCGGAAGATCCGGGGGAAAGAGATCTCCATGATCTTCCAGGAGCCCATGACCTCGCTGAACCCCGTGTTCACGTGCGGAGAGCAGATCGCGGAGGCCCTGCGCCTCCACGAGGGGCTGGGGCGCCGCGAGGCCATGGACAAGACCGTCGAGATGCTCAAGCTCGTGCACATCCCCAACGCGGAGCGGCGGGTGAAGGAGTATCCCCACCAGCTCTCGGGCGGCATGCGGCAGCGCATCATGATCGCGATGGCGCTGTCCTGCAATCCCAAGCTCCTCATCGCCGACGAGCCCACCACCGCGCTCGACGTCACCATCCAGGCCCAGATCCTCGAGCTCCTCAACGAGCTCAAGGCGCGCCTGAAGATGGCCATCATGCTGATCACCCACGACATGGGCGTCATCGCGGAGACCGCCCAGCGCGTGGTCGTGATGTACGCGGCCAAGGTCGCCGAAGAGGCCTCCGTCGCCGATCTCTTCAAGGAGCCCCTGCACCCCTACACCCAGGGACTCTTGCGTTCAATCCCCAGGATTGACCTCGCCGCCACCGAGCGCCGGCGGCTCGAGGTGATCGGCGGCACCGTGCCGACCCTGCGGGGCGAGATCGCCCCCGGCTGCCGCTTCGCGCCGCGCTGCCCGTTCGTGAAGCCGGTCTGCACCGAGAAGGATCCCGTGCTCAAGGAAGTGAAGCCGGGCCACAAGGTCTCCTGCTGGCTCTACTGAGAGGGAAACGACGCCATGGCTGAGACGCCGCTCCTTCGCGTGAAGAACCTCAAGAAGTACTTCCCCATTAGAGGCGGACTCTTCTCGCGTGAAGTCGCCCGGGTCCACGCGGTGGACGACATCTCCATGGACATCTTGAAGGGCGAGACCCTGGGGCTCGTGGGCGAGTCCGGCTGCGGCAAGTCCACCACCGGCCGCTGCATCCTGCGTCTGATCGAGCCCACCCAGGGCGAGGTGTGGTTCGAGGACAAGAACGTCACCACGCTCGACAAGCGGTCGCTCCGCCATCTGCGGCGCGACATGCAGATCATCTTCCAGGACCCCTACGCGTCCCTGAACCCGCGGATGACGGTGGGCTCGATCATCGGCGAGGCGCTGGTGATCCACAAGCTCGCCAAGTCGCGGCGCGAGCGCGAGGAGCGGGTGGTGCACCTGCTGGAGACGGTGGGCCTGGGCGCCGACCACCTCCGCCGCTACCCGCACGAGTTCTCCGGCGGTCAGCGCCAGCGCATCGGCATCGCGCGCGCGCTCGCCGTGAACCCCAAGCTCATCGTCTGCGACGAGCCGGTGTCCGCGCTGGACGTGTCCATCCAGGCCCAGGTCATCAACCTCCTGGAGGATCTCCAGAAGCAGTTCAACCTCACCTATCTCTTCATCGCTCACGACCTCTCGGTGGTCGAGCACATCTCCACGCGGGTGGCCGTGATGTACCTCGGCAAGATCGTGGAGATCGCGCCCGCGAAGGAGCTGTACACGAACCCCAAGCATCCCTACACCGAGGCGCTCCTCTCCGCGGTGCCCATCCCCGACCCGCAGGTGAAGCGCAAGCGCATCCTGCTGGAAGGCGACGTGCCGAGCCCCATCAAGCCGCCCTCGGGTTGCCGCTTCCACACCCGCTGCGGCATCCGCGTGCCGTCCTGCTCGGAGAACGAGCAGGTGCTCAAGCAGGTCTCGCCCGGCCACTGGGTGGCCTGTCAGGTCCGCGCCTGATCGACTGGTCCGGCATCTACCACATCATGGCGACGCCGTTCACCGACGGCGGCGCCCTCGATCAGCAGGGACTCCCGCGTCTCGTCGAGCGCGCGCTCGAGACCGGCATCGCGGGCTTCACCGTGCTCGGCATCGCGGGGGAGGCGCACCGTCTCACCGACGATGAGCGCCGGCGGGTGGTCGAGCGGGTGGTGAAGGAGGTGCGCGGGCGCGTGCCGGTGGCGGTGGGCGCCTCGGCCTCGGGCACCCACCTCGCGGCGGCGCTGGCGCGGATGGCGCAGGACTCGGGCGCCCAGGCCTTGATGCTCGCCCCGCCCACCGGCGTGAAGAGCCTCGACGCCGTGCTCGCCTACTATCACGCGGTGGCGGAGGCCGCGCCGCTCCCCATCGTGCTGCAGGACGAGCCGGTGACCACCCAGGTCACGATGCCGGCGCCGTTCATTGCGCGGGTGATCGAGGCGATCCCGGCGGTGCACGCGGTGAAGCTCGAGGAAGCGCCCACCATGCCCAAGATCACGCGCTTGCGCGAGCTCTGCGCGCGCCGCGTGGCCATCTTCGGAGGGCTGGGAGGCTGCTACTTCTTCGAGGAGCTTTCGCGCGGCGCCGACGGCGCCATGACCGGCTTTCCCTACCCCGAGGCCCTGCGGGCCATCCGCGACGAGTTCATGGCGGGCCGGCGGGGGACCGCCCGCGCCCTCTTCTATCGCTGGCTTCCCCTCATCCGCTTCGAGAGCCAGCCGGGCTCCACGCCGGGCACCTCGGTGGGCATCCGGAAGGAGATCCTGCGACGGCGCGGCTGGATCGGCTCGGCGTACGTGCGCCCGCCCGCGCCCGCGCTCGATCCCCAGACTCTCGAGGAGCTCACCGAGATCCTCGCCGCCGTCGCCGGCTAGAGCGGGCTCGATGCCCCGCGTCACCGTCAACGGCATCGGCCTCTTCTATCAGGACCTCGGCGCGCCCGACGCCGAGCCGGTGGTCCTCATCATGGGCTGGGGCGGCGATCACACCGCGTGGGCCTTCCAGATGCCGGCGCTGGCCGCCGCGTACCGGGTGATCGCGCCCGACAACCGCGGGGCGGGCCAGACCGACCAGCCGGACGCGCCATACTCGATCGCCGGCATGGCGGACGACGTGGCCGCCCTGCTCGATCGTCTCGGCGTGACTCGCGCCCATGTCTGCGGGGCCTCGATGGGCGGGATGATCGCGCAGGAGCTGGCGCTCCGGCATCCCGGGCGCGTGCGCACGCTGCAGCTGCACTGCACGCTGGCCCGGCCGGATGCGTACGGCACCCACCTCGTGGAAACCCTGCTGCGCGTGCGCGCCCGCGAGGACCGCGAGGAATGGGCGCGCGCGATGCTGCCCTGGATCATCTCCCGGAAGACGGCGCGCGAGCGGCCCGACTTCGTGCAGCTGATGATTCAGCGCGCGCTGGACAACCCCTACCCGACGAGCCTGGCAGGGCTACGGCGGCAGGCCGAGGCGATCGGGGGCCACGACACGCTCGAGCGGCTGGGGAGCATTCGCGTCCCGACCCTGATCACCGTGGGCTCCGACGACATCCTGGTGCCCCCGTCCTTCTCGCGCGAGATCCTCGCCCGCATCTCCGGCGCCGACTTCGCCCTCATCCCCGACGCCGGGCACGTCCACTTCCTGGAGCAACCCCAGGCCTTCAACGAGGCGATGGTGCGATTTCTGTCGAAGCACGCGACGGGAGCCGGCGTGAGGCCCCCACGGTGAGCCTCGTCCCGGTCAAGCCGGCCTCCTCTTCGCCGCCGGCCTTCTCGCCCTCATCGCCCGATTGAGGGCCGCCACCGGGGATCCCTACCGGCGCCACTGGGCCGTCCTCGGCGTGGCATTCGCCTTCATGTCCCTGCACGAGGCCATCCGGATCCACGAGTTCATGGGGCGGCCGACGCGGGCGCTGCTCGGCCACCGCGCGGAGGACCTCGTCTACATTGCGTGGCTCATTCCCGGGGCCGCGATCATGCTCGCGTTCGCCCTGTCGTTCCTACGATTCGCGCTCCACCTCCCGGCGGGGACGCGGTGGCGGACCTTCACGGCGGCGGCCCTGTTCGCGGGTGGGGCGATCGGCGTCGAGTTCCTGGGCGGCACGTACGCCCGGCTCCATGGCGAGGAGGGGGTCGGCTTCGCCCTGGTCGTCACCCTCGAGGAAGGTCTGGAGATGGCCGGCGTCATCCTCTGGATACACGCGCTGCTGGGCTACCTCGCGGACCACTACGGAGAGCTGCGACTTCGAGTCGGGTCCCCCCGCGGGGATCAGTCCCAGAGGTAGGAGCGGGGATTCACGGCCTGCCCCCTCACCTGAATCTCATAGTGGAGATGCGGTCCGGAAGAGCGGCCGGTGTTGCCGGTGTGCGCGACGACTTGCCCGCGCTCCACCTTCTGGTCGGCGGCCACGTCCACACGCGTGAGATGGCCGTAGAGCGTCTTGATGTCGTTGCCGTGATCGATGATCAGGGTGACCCCGTACTCGGGATGCCCGCCCGCGTAGACCACGACGCCGGGCGCCGGCGCGGCCACCGGGGTGTTGCGCACGGCCCCGATGTCGATCCCGCTGTGCAGCTCGAGGGCATCGTCCGTCCAGGGCGAGCTGCGCCGGCCGAACTCCGAGTTGACCGGGCCGCGCACGGGCCAGCGGGACGGGAGCGCGCCCAGGGCCCGGCTCGCCTTGCTCACGTAGCGCTCGAGCGAGCGGAGGCTCACCGCCTCCTCGCCCACCACCGTGGCCAGCCGCTCGAGCTCCTCGAGGACCCCCGCGCTGGGCTCCTCCGCGATCATGGGGGCGGTGGCCACCCGGCCGCCCATACCGTTGCCCCGCCGTTCCTGCCCGGCGTCGGGGCCAAAGGGCTGCCAGATCCGGTCGTGGAGGGCTCGCCACGAGTTCACCTCGGTGCGGATCTGCGCCACCCGCTCCTGGAAGCTCTGGAGGACGTGCTGCTGCTCGGCGAGGCGGGCTTGCAGGGCGGTGAACTCGGCGCGCTGGAGGTGGAGGGAGGAGTAGTCGCGGTAGCAGACGGCCCCGGCCACGAGGGCCAGCCCGAGGGCTCCCACCGCTACCGAGACCATCCAGCGGGGGACCGAGAAGCGAATCACCCGGGAGCCATCCCCGCGCTCGACCACAACCTTGACCCGCTCGAGGCCTCGCTGTTCGCTCACTATGGTCTCGCCGCGGGCGACTCCCTGCCCCGCCGCTAGGCGTTTCTAGCATCGGCCTCCGGGAGTGTCAACCCTGAAACGCGGCCGGCGGGCCCATCGCGGTGGCGCGCAGCGTGGCGCCATCCACTGGATTTCGTGACCGTTTTAGGAGCGAGTTGCAGTATGATCGGGGAGGCGAGGTTCCCCCAATGGACGAGTTCTACCGAATCAAGCGGCTCCCGCCCTACGTCTTCGCCATCGTGAACGACCTCAAGGCCAAGGCCAGAGCTCGCGGAGAGGACGTCATCGATCTCGGCATGGGCAATCCCGATCAGGGCACGCCCAAGCACATCGTCGACAAGATGGTCGAGGCCACCCGGAACCCGCGTAACCACCGTTACTCGGCCTCCAAGGGCATTACGCGGCTGCGCAAGGCCATCACCACCTGGTACCGGACCCGGTATGCCGTGGATCTCGATCCCGAGACCGAAGCCATCGCGACCATCGGCGCCAAGGAGGGTCTGGCCCACCTGGCGCTCGCCGTGCTCCAGCCCGGCGACGGCGCCCTGGTGCCGAATCCCACCTACCCGATCCACTCGTACTCGGTGGTGATCGCCGACGGCGACCTCCGGTCGGTGCCGCTGGTGCCGGGCGAGGACTTCTTCGCGCGGCTCACCGAGACCGCGCGCCTGGCCTGGCCCAAGGCCAAGCTCCTCATCCTCTCCTTCCCGCACAACCCCACCACGCTCTGCGTCGACCGCGACTTCTTCGTGAAGGTGGTGGAGTTCGCCAAGGAGCACCGCCTCATGGTGGTGCACGACTTCGCCTACGCCGACATCTACTTCGACGGCTACCGGCCGCCCTCCTTCCTCGAGGCCCCGGGCGCCAAGGACGTGGGCGTGGAGTTCTTCTCCACCACGAAGTCGTACAACATGGCGGGCTGGCGGCTGGCCTTCTGCTGCGGCAACCGGCAGATGGTGAACGCGCTGGCGCGCATCAAGTCCTACCTCGACTACGGTGTCTTCCAGCCCATACAGATCGCCGGCATCGTGGCGCTCGAGGGCGACCAGAAGGTCGTCGGCGACATCAACGAGATGTATCGCAAGCGGCGCGACACCCTCGTCAACGGGCTGAACAAGATCGGCTGGCAGGTCGCCAAGCCCAAGGGCACCATGTTCGTGTGGGCGCCCATCCCCGAGGCCTTCCGCGCCATGGGCTCGCTCGAGTTCTCGAAGATGCTCATCCAGGAGTGCAAGGTGGCGGTGTCGCCGGGCATCGGCTTCGGCGAGTACGGCGAGGGGCACGTGCGCTTCGCCCTCGTCGAGAACGAGCAGCGCATCAAGCAGGCGCTCCGCGGCCTCAAGACCCTCGCCGCGCGGTGACGTCGCGCGTCGCGGGCCGACCATGAACGAGATCACGATCGGCCTGCTCGGCCTCGGCACGGTGGGCGCGGGCGTGGTCCGCATTCTCGACAGTCACCGCGCCGAGCTGGAGGAGCGCGCGGGCGGCCGGCTCCGCCTCGCCGCCATCGCCGATCTCGATACCACCCGCCCCCGCGAGGGCCTCGACCTGGCGGGCCTGCCCCTGTCCGCCGACGCCGGCCGCGTGCTGGACGATCCCGCCATCCAGGTGGTGATCGAGCTGGTGGGGGGGATCGAGCCCGCGCGCACGTTCATCCTCCGCGCCCTCGCCGCGGGCAAGCACGTGGTGACCGCCAACAAGGCCCTCCTCGCGCATCACGGCCCCGAGCTCTTCGAGGAGGCGCGGCGCCACCGCGTCATGCTGGGCTTCGAGGCGGCGGTGGCGGGCGGCATCCCCCTGATCCGCGCGGTCAAGGACGGCCTCCCCGCCAACCGCATCCAGTCCGCCTTCGGCATCGTCAACGGGACGTGCAACTACATTCTCTCCAAGATGACCGACGAGGCCCTGGACTTCTCGGTGGTGCTGAAGGAGGCGCAGGCACGCGGCTACGCCGAGGCGGATCCGACCCTCGACATCGAGGGAATGGATTCCGCGCACAAGCTGCAGATCCTCGCCATGCTGGCCTTCCGCACCGCGGTGGACCTCAAGGACATCTACACCGAGGGCATCACCGGCGTGTCGCAGGAGGACGTGGTCAACGCGCGCGAGCTGGGCTATCGGATCAAGCTCCTCGCCATCGCGAAAGCGTCCGAGGGACGGCTGGAGGCCCGCGTGCACCCCACCATGATCCCCGCTGCCTCCCCCATGGCCGCGGTGTCGGGCGTGTTCAACGCGGTCTTCATCACCGGCGACAACGTGGGCGACCTCATGTTCTACGGCCGGGGCGCGGGCCAGCTTCCCACCGCCTCCGCGGTGTGGTCGGATGTGCTCGACATCGCGCGGCGCGTGGCCCATGGGCTCCCCGCGCTCGCCGTGGACCTGCCCGCCAACGGCTCCGGCGCTCTGCCCATCCGCGTCATGGACGACATTCGCACCGCCTACTATCTGCGCGTGATGGCGCTCGACCGGCCGGGCACGCTGGCGCAGGTCGCCGGCCATCTCGGCCAGCACGGGATCTCCATCGTGTCGGTGCTGCAGAAGCGACGCGCGGAGCGCCACGAGGCGGTGCCCATCGTCATGATGACGCACGAGGCGCGCGAGCGGCACATGCGCGCGGCCCTCGCCGCCATCGACAAGCTTTCCGTGGTGGCGAGCCCGACCACCATGATCCGCGTCGAAGCCTGAGCGCCCTGCCGCCGGTTGCGCGCCCCCCGGGCGCCATGCGCGGGCAGATCCTCAAGATCGCCCTCGGCCTCGCCGTCAGCGCCGTCCTCGTCTACTACCTGTTCCGCTACGCCGACATGCGGGCCATCGCCGCGCGCCTCGCCGAGACCCGCTGGGGCTTCCTCGCGCTGAGCGTGGCCCTCAACCTCTTCTCCCTCTGGTGCCGCGCCCAGCGCTGGGGCTTCCTCTTCCCGCCCGGCGCCCGCCCCGCCCGCCTGTTCAACGCGGTGATGATCGGCTACATGGGCAACAACCTCCTGCCCCTGCGCGCGGGGGAGGTGCTCCGCGCCTACGTGGTGGCGCGGCGCGGGACGAGCTTCTGGACCACCGTGACCACCATGGTGGTGGAGCGCGTGCTCGACGGCCTCGCCGTCGGGCTCATGCTGGCCGCGGTGTTCTTCCTCGTGCCCGTCCCGCGCGAGCTCGAGTGGGCGGCCCTCGTGTTCCTGTCCGTGGACCTCGCCCTCATCGCGGTGCTGGGCGCCTTCACGCTGGCCCCCGGGCCCGTGCGCGGCATCGCGCTCGGCCTCACCCGCCGCTGGCCCCGGCTGAGCGCCCGCGTGGCCGGTCTCCTGGACACGCTCGACACGGGGCTGGCCGGGATCCGTACCCCCAGCCATGTGCCATCGACGGTGCTCTGGTCCACGCTGATCTGGCTGACCTTGATCGCCACGACCTGGACCTGCATGCTCGCCGCCCATCTCGACCTGCCCATCCTGGCCGGGCTCACGACCCTGGCCTTCCTGGGGCTGGGGGTGAGTCTGCCGTCGAGCCCGGGATTCGTCGGCGTCATCCAGGCCGCCTCCTGGGCGGCGCTGCGGCTCTTCGGCGTGCCCTCCGATGACGCGCTGTCATTCTCGATCCTGCTGCACGCCTCCCAGTTCATCCCGGTCACCCTGTGGGGCCTGGCCCTTCTGTTCGTCGAGCACGTGAGCCTGGCCGAAGCCGCCCGCCCACACGATACTCCGCCCGTGTCGACAGGCACTTAGGACGCACCATCCTCCCCGATCGCCTGTAAACGTGGGGGTGGCGCGCCCCGTCACACTGACAGCGGGATACGTCCGCTGGGGCCTTCTCCCTCGTGTGGTGGTGCCGATGAGTGGGTGTGGGACTATCGGACCGGGACGAGCCGGTGGAGCAACCAAGTGATGAGGCGCTGTGCCGACGTGTGGCGGATCGCGAGCCGGGTGCGTTCGACCTCCTGGTCGAGCGATATCAGGAGCGCGCATATCGCATCGCCTGGTCCATCGTCCGTGACCGGGAAGACGCCAAGGACTGCGCCCAGGAGGCCTTCATCCGGCTCCACGAGGCGGCTGGGTCCTTCGCCGGCCAGTCCAAGTTCTCCACGTGGTTCTATCGCATCCTGGTCAACTGCTGCCTGGACAATCGGCGGCGGGGCCGGGGCTGGCGACGGCTCCTCGGGTGGCGCGACGCGGCCGACGACGAGCGCGAGGACGATCCGATCGAGCGCCACCCGGCGCCCATGGAGGATCCCGGGGAGCGGGTGGACGAGGACCGGCAATTGAGTCGGCTGTGGGCCGCGGTAGACGCCCTTTCGCCGCGGCAGCGCGCGGTGGTGCTGCTGCAGTGCCGCGAGGGGCTGGCCACCAAGGAGATCGCGGAGGTGCTGGAGATGTCCGAGCCGACGGTGCGCGTGCACCTGCATCGCGCCTTCACCACGCTCCGCAAGCGTGTGGGAACGACGCCATGACGGGCCCCTCCCCGTCCATCCCGCACCCCGTCGAGCGCCTGCTGCCCTACTGGCGGGGCGAGCTGGCCGCCGCCGAGGCCGCGGCGGTCGCGGCGCATCTCGAGAGCTGCGCCGACTGCCGGGCCACCCTGGCGGCCTTCACGGCCATCGCAGGCCGACTGGAGCGCGCGCCCGATCCCACGCCGCCCGTGCACTGGGGCGCCTTCCGCGCCGAGCTCCGCGAGGCGCTCGAGGCCCGGACGGGACGCCGCCGCTCCGCGCGGAGCTGGCGGCTGGGCGCCCTGCCGGCCGCACTGGCGGCGGGGCTGGCTGCGCTGGTGCTCTACCTGGCGATTCCCGGCCAGAACGGGGTCCCGAACGGCCGGGGCCCGGCGGGCGAGAACGCCGCCGTGGACAATGCGGCGCTGGCGAGCCAGCTCGATCTGATCACCGATCTGGACGTGGTCCAGCGGCTCGATCTCCTCGAGGATTTCGACGTCATCGGCCGACTCGACCGGCTCGAGCCCACCGGCAAGAGCTGAGCGATGACGCCGGCGCCGGGCGTGGCCGTGCTCGCGGTGCCCCTGGCGTGGACCGCGGCCGCCCGCGCCGCCGAGCCGCCCGCGGGGAGTCTGGACCTCGAGATGCTCCGCGATCTGGACATGCTGGCGAGCCCGAGTTACGCGCGCGACCGCGAGCTCGGGCGCACGCTGCGCATAGTCGAGCGCATGCGTATGCTGGAGGCGCTGCGCCAGATGGAGGCCGAGGCAGCGCGGGCGGCCCGGCCGGCCACTTCGGCGCCCTCGATCCCGTCGGGTTCTCCGACGCCAAAGGAGGTGACGTGAGCATGGTGACGCGGCGGCTGTTCCTCGTCCTCGCCGTCTTCGGCCTCGCGCTGGGCAGCCCGGCGCTCGGGCCCAGCCGCGCCACCGCGCAGGGCCAGGAGCCGCCCATCGAGGGCCTGGACAAGCTCTCGCCCGACGAGCAGGCGCGGGTGCGCCAGAACCTCGAGCGCTGGAAGCGCATGACGCCCGAGCAGCGCCAGCGAGCCGTCGAGAACTACCGTCACTGGAAGTCCATGACTCCGGAGGAGCGCCAGCAGGCGCGGCAGAACCAGGAGCGGCTGCAGCGCATGACCCCCGCGCAGCGGGCGCAGGTCCTGCAGGACTTTCAGCGCTGGAACGAGCTGCCGGAGGAGCGCCGGCGCGAGCTCGAGCAGGCCCACGACCGCTGGCAGCGCCTGCCTCCGGAGCGCCAGCAGCAGATCATGGAGCGGCTGCGCCGCTACCAGAGCCTGAGCCCCGAGGAGCGCGCGCGCGTGGACCGCAACCTGGAGCGCTGGCGCAACATGACGCCGGAGGAGCGCCAGAAAGCCCGCGAGGCCATGCGCGAGCGCCGCCGCGAACGGGGCGAAGACAACAGCACCGGGCCGCGCGGCGCCGATGGCTCAGGCCCACGCTCGGGCAACGGCGCGCGCGGCAGCCCCGACGCCCAGAACCGGCAGCCCCGCTAACTCGCTCCCATCGCGCCGGGACCGGGTGGCGAGAAGGGTCCAGCGGCGAGGCGCCGCCCGCGGCCCGGGCGCGAGGCGTACTCCCTGTACGTCGAGCGCCCCGGCGCGGGCGGCAACGAAGCCGATGGGCTCTTATCGCCAGCCGGCGCCAACGGATATAATGACCGCCTCATGGGTCAGCTGATCGTGCAGAAGTACGGCGGCTCCTCCGTCGCCGACCCGGAAAAGATCAAGAACGTCGCCCGCCGCGTGGCCGAGTCCGCGCGTCAGGGCCATCGCCTCGTCGTGGTGGTCTCGGCAATGGGCAAGACCACGGACTCGCTCGTGGCCCTCGCCGGCGCGATCTCGCCGACCCCCGACCCGCGCGAGATGGACATGCTGCTCGCCACCGGTGAGCAGGTCACCATCGGCCTCCTCGCCATGGCGCTCCAGACGCTCGGGTTGCCCGCCTGCTCGTTCACGGGGCCCCAAGTGGGGATGATCACCGACGAGGCGCACACCCGCGCCCGCATCAAGCGCATCACCGCCGAGCGCATCGGCGCCGCGCTGGCCGCGGGCAAGATCGCGGTGGTGGCGGGCTTCCAGGGCGTGACGGAGAGGGGCGAGATCACCACCCTGGGCCGCGGCGGCTCCGACCTGACCGGCGTGGCGCTGGCCGCCGCGCTCAAGGCCGACGTGTGCGAGATCTTCACCGACGTGGACGGCGTCTACACCGCCGATCCCAACGTGGTGCCGGACGCGCGCAAGCTCGCGCGCGTGTCCTACGACGAGATGCTGGAGATGGCGGCCCTCGGAGCCAAGGTGCTCCAGGCCCGCTCGGTCGAGTTCGCCAAGAAGTACGCGGTGCCCGTGCACGTTCGCTCCACCTTCAAGCCCGACGCGGGCACGCTGGTCACGAGGGAGGATCTCAGCATGGAAGACGTGGTGGTCACTGGGATCACCCACGATCGGGGGCAGGCCAAGCTGTCCATCCTGCGCGTGCCCGACCGCCCGGGCATCGCCTCGCGCGTGTTCGGCTCGCTGGGTGGGCAGAACATCGTGGTCGACATGATCGTGCAGAACATCAGTCGCGACGGCTTCACCGACATCTCGTTCACGCTCCCCCGCGGGGACCGGGCGCGCGCCGAGCAGGTCCTCGCCGGCGTGGCCAAGGACGTCGGCGCGGCCGGGGTGGCCGCCGATGACCGCGTGGCCAAGGTCTCCATCGTGGGCGTGGGCATGCGGAGTCACGCCGGCGTGGCCGCGCGCATGTTCGATACCCTGTCCAAGGAGGGCGTCAACATCCAGATGATCTCCACCTCCGAGATCGCCGTCTCCTGCGTGATCGAGGACAAGTACACCGAGCTCGCGGTGCGCTCGCTGCACGACGCCTTCGAGCTCGGCAACGAGCGAGGCGCCTGACATGACCACCGCCACCGCCGCCGTCTTCTTCGGCCCCGGCAAGCCCTTCGAGCTGATCCAGGTCCCCATCCCCGAGATCGAGCCCGAAGGCGTGCTCATCCGCGTGACGCGCGCCAACATCTGCGGCAGCGATCTCCACTTCTGGCGAGGGGACGCGCCGATCAAGGTGCCGGATGGCGGCTGGATCTTCGGGCACGAGATGACCGGCACCGTCGCGCGCCTGGGCGCGAAGGTGAAGACGGACTCGCTGGGTCGGCCCCTCAAGGAGGGTGACCGGGTCGCCTACACCTACTTCTACCCCTGCGGGCGCTGCCACGCGTGCCTCCACAAGGAGCCCGCGGCCTGCCCCAACAAGATCGAGCGGCCGGTGGGGCCGGCGGTGTTCCCGCATCTACACGGGGCCTTCGCCGACCACTACTACCTCCGCCCGGGCGGCCACCTCTTCAAGGTGCCGGACGCGCTGTCCGACGACGTGGTGGCCCCGGTCAACTGCGCCCTCGCCCAGGTCCTGTACGGGCTCTGGGTGGCGGGCGTGCGCATGGGTGACCGCGTGCTCATCCAGGGCGCGGGCGGGCTCGGGGTGCAGGCCGCCGCCGTGGCCAAGGACATGGGGGCCTCGACGGTGATCGTGACGGACCAGATCCCCGGCCGGCTCGAGCTGGCGCGGGCCTTCGGCGCCGATCACACGCTCAACGTGAAGGACGTGCCGGAGCGGCGCGACCGCGTGAAGCAGGTCCGCCAGTGGACGGACGGCGTGGGGGTGGACGTGGCCTGCGACTTCGTGGGCTTCCCCGCGGTAATCCCCGAGGGCATCGAGATGCTCCGCTCCGGCGGCACCTATCTCGAGATCGGCACCATCAGCCGGGGCGCCAAGCTCGAGCTCGAGCCGTCCCTGCTCGTGTGGGGCTCGAAGAGGATCGTGGGCGTCATCCAGTACGATCCCTGGGTGATCCCGCGGGCCCTCGACTTCCTGGTGCGAACGCGCGAGCGCTTCCCGTGGAGCCGCATCATCTCCCACAAGTTCCCCCTCGCGCAGATCAACGAGGCGTTCGCCGCGTCCGAGTGGCACGGGAAGGACACCCTCACCATCACGCGTGCGGCGCTCACCCCCTAGCGCGCGGAGACGCCGATGACAGCCGAGCCCGCTCCGGCCCGGCCGGAGGAGACGACCATCCTCGTCGTCGACGACGAGGATCACGTGCGCGATCTCTGCAAGGACATCCTCGAAGCGGAGGGCTACGTCGTCATCACCGCCGCCGACCCGCTGGTCGCCCGGCGCATCGCCGCGTCTCAGCCCGTCCACCTCCTGCTGACCGACGTGGTGATGCCGGCGATGAGCGGGCTGGAGCTGGCGGACCATGTGGAAGCGGCCAGGAAGGACACGAAGATCCTGTTGATGTCCGGCTACATGACGGCGGCCACGAAGGCGTCGGGACGGACGCTGCTCGCCAAGCCGTTCACCGTGGATGCCCTGCTCGGCGCCGTCCGGGAGAGCCTGACCGTCCGCCGCGCCTCCCCCTTCAAGCGGCGGGAGGGACGCTAGCGGATCGCCGCCCCGCGGACCTGACGGAAGTCGGTCAGCCCGGCGAGCACCTTCAGCACCCCGTCCTGGACCAGCGTCGTCATGCCCTCGCGCTTGGCCCGGGCGAGGATGCGCCCCACCCGCGCATGCTTCTGCATGCGCCGCTTGATGGCGTCGGACGCCACGAGGAGCTCGTGGATGGCGATGCGCTCGCGATAGCCCGTGCCCGTGCACCGCTCACATCCCTTGGCGCCGTAGAGCCGGACCTCCTCGGTGTAGCGGTAGCCGTGCGCTTCGAGCTCGTCCGCGCCATAGGCGTGGGCCAGCTCGTTCCAGTCGCGGCGCGTGGGGTGATAGGGCTCGCGGCAATCGGTGCAGAGGCGCTTGACCAGGCGCTGGGCGAGCACGCCCAGCAGCGCGTCGGCGAAGTTGAAGGGATTGATCCCGAGGTCGAGCAGCCGCACGATGGTCTCCACCGCCGAGTTGGTGTGGAGCGTGCTGAGCACGAGGTGGCCGGTGAGCGACGCCTCCACCGCGAGCGCGGCCGTCTCGGGGTCGCGCATCTCGCCCACCATGATCACGTCGGGGTCGGCGCGCAGCATGGCGCGGAGGGCGGCGGCGAACGTGTAGCCGATCTTCGGTCGCACCTGCACCTGGCGCAGCCCGTCCTGCGTGATCTCCACCGGATCCTCCGCCGTCCAGATCTTCCTCCCCGAGGTGTTGAGGTGGCTCAGCACCGCATGGAGCGACGTGGTCTTGCCGGCGCCGGTGGGGCCCACGCAGAGGATCAGACCGTAGGGCTTGTCGGCGATGCCGCGGATCTCCCGGAGATTCCGCTCGTTGAGGTCGAGGGTCTCCAGCGAGTAGAGCTGCTGGGCCGAGCCCAGGAGGCGCAGCACGATGTCCTCGTTACCGCCCACCGTGGGCACGGTGGCGACGCGCAGCTCGATCTCGTCGCCCTTGGGCGTGCGGACCCGCATCTTTCCGTCCTGCGGCTTGCGGCGCTCGGCGATGTCGAGGCCGGCCATCACCTTGAGCCGGGCCACGAGGGGATTCCGGAGCGTGGGCGGGATGCGCTGATAGTCGATGCAGGTGCCGTCCACCCGGAACCGGATCACCGTCTCCCGCGTGGTGCCGCGCGGCTCGAGGTGGATGTCGGAGGCGCGCGCCCGGTGCGCATCGATGATGACATGGTGCGCGAGTCGCATCACCATGTTGTCGTTCTCGTTGATCTCGCTGGTCGGGGACTCCGGATCCTCGGGCAGAGCCTCCACCGCGGCCTCGCCGAGAATGTCGAATACCGACTCGCGGCGTTTTCCGCCCGCGGTCAGGATTTCGAGCGCGCGAAGGATGCGCTCGCGAACGGCCACGCTGATGGTCACCCGGGCGGGACGCAGCATGGTCTCGATGGTGTCGACCTTGAAGAGATCGTGCGGATCGTCCACCGCGACGATCACCTGCGCGCCCTCGCGCCGGAGGGGGAGCCACATGCCGGTGCGCAGCCGCGCGGGGGCGAGGCCGGCCAGGATCTCGGGATCGGGGAGGGAGCCTTCCTCCAGACCGACGTACGGGCATCGATAGTAGAGGCTCAGCGCGGCGGCGAGATCGGCCTCGCGCACGCCGTGATGGTCGAGCAGGACGGTGTCGACGCTCACGCGGCGGCGGCGCGCCTCCGCGGCGGCCTCGCCGATCTGCTCGCGAGTCACGAGGCGCTGCGCCACCAGGTGGTCGTACTTGGCGAGGCGGCCGTTTCGCGCCGGCCCGACACCCGACGGATCCAGCGCCACCGTCGGGCGCTCCTTCGTCTCCACCGGTGGAGCCGAGATGGCCCGGCCGGCCGCGCGCAGCGCGTTGGCCCGGACGTTGGCGATGTGATAGTCGGCCACCGTCTCCAGACGATAGAGCGTGGCGTCGCGGAACTGGATGCGACGGCCCGCTTGCTCCCACGCGACGTAGCGGCCGCCGCCGCGCAGGTCCAGCCACGAGGGGTCGGCCCGCCGCACGAGCGCGAGCCCCGCCGGAACGCCGCCGATGGCGGCCCAGGCGGAGGTGCCGGGACGGCCGCTCGCGGCGGTCAGGAAGCGGTCCACCACCGAGCTTCGCACGACGTCCCCGCGCACCACCATCAGATCGCGTCGCAGCTCGGCGCCCAGGCGGGCCAGGAGGACACCGTCCACCTCGCGGGGTCGCACGCGCACGTAGTCGAGGGCGACGCCCCATCGGTCGCCGGTGCCGAGGAAGGCCTCCACCTGCTCCGCATGAGGCCCGACCGCCACCACCGCCGCGCGGACACCCGCGGCGCGAATGGATTCCATGCTGAGCTCCGCCAGTGGGCGCCCCCCGACATGGAGCAGCGCGGCGGGCGTCTCGCGGGTGAGGGGCCGGAGCCCTTCGGGATCCGAATGGGCCAGGAGCACGGTGTGCACGGTGCCGGCGGCCGGGCCACCGGACTCGCGTGCGGCGGGGGGCGCGACGTCCGAGGCGGAGCGATGCATGTCAGCTGGGATTCGAGCAATCGGGATGCCAGGGAACGCGAATACCAACCGAGACGGAAGTACCCGGATTCGCTCGATGAGCAAGGTGAGGCGCGCCAGCAATGGGGACGTGCCCCCTACACGTTTTGCGGGGTCGCGCTTCACTTTCCGCGTGGGAAACGGGTTTCCGTGAAAAAGCTGCGAGGATCGGCGCGAGCGGCGGTCACGGTGCCGCCCGGCGGATCTTCTCGTCGGCCCACACGCGGCACGTGAGCCCCGCGAGCACAAGCCCCCGGTCTCGGGTATGCTCCGAGCCGGGAGGACGACATGAACGTCGGATTCATCGGGCTCGGTCTGATGGGTGGCAGCATGGCGCTGAACCTCCAGGCCGCGGGACACCCCCTCTGCGTCCACGATCTCCAGCGCGAGAGCGCCGCCCCCCATCTCGCCAAGGGCGCGGTGTGGAAGGATTCGCCGCGCGCCCTCGCCGAGGCGTGCGACGTGGTCTTCACCTCGCTCCCCGGCCCGCCCGAGGTGAGCGCGGTGGCCGCGGGCGCCGACGGGCTCATCCACGGCATGCGGCGCGGAAGCGCGCTGTTCGATCTCTCGACGAACTCGCCCGCCGTCATCCGCCGGCTGCACGCGCAGTTCAAGGAGCGCGGGGTGGAGGTGCTCGACGCGCCGGTGAGCGGCGGGCCTTCCGGTGCCAAGTCCCGCAAGCTCGCCATCTGGGTGGGCGGTGACCAGGGAACCTTCGACACGCACCATGCCCTCCTCGAGGCGATGGGCGATCAGCCCTACTACGTGGGGCCGATCGGGGCCGGCGCGGTGGCCAAGCTGGTCCACAACTGCGCAAGCTTCACCATCCGCGCGGCGCTCGCCGAGGTGTTCTGCATGGGCGTGAAGGCGGGCGTGGCGCCGGAGCTCCTGTGGCAGGCGGTGCGCCAGGGCGCGAGCGGGCGCGCTCGCACGTTCGACCGGCTCGCCGACAAGTTCCTGCCCGGCACCTTCGATCCGCCGTCGTTCGCGCTCAAGCTCGGCCACAAGGACGTCTCGCTCGCCACCGAGCTGGGGCGCGAGGTCGGCGTCCCGATGCGGCTCGCCAATCTCGCGCTGGCCGAGATGACGGAGGCGATGAATCGGGGCTGGGCGGACCGCGACTCGAGCGTCTACATGCTGCTCGAGGAAGAGCGGGCGGGCGTGAAGATCGCGGTGCCGCCGGACGTCCTGCGCAGGATCACGGAGCGCGACGGGGCGTGACGCCGGCCCGGCCACTACCTCTCACCACCGCCGCGGCGCTCGTGGACGTGGACGTGGCCGCGCGCGCGGCGGCCCGCCGCGCCGCGCGCGAGGGGCCGCTCATGCGGGCGGTGCTCGGGCTCTTCGCCGAGGACGGCGGGCCCGTCCCCATCGACGCAGTGGCCGCGGCCGCGGGGCTCGGCGCGGAGGCGGCGGCGCGCGCGCTCCGGGCGCTGAGCGACGACGATCTCCTCGTGCTCCGCGGCGAGGCGGTGGAGCTCGCCTATCCGTTCAGCGCGACGCCGACGGGCTTCGTGGGCCGCCGCACCGACGGGCGCGAGCGCTTCATCTGCTGCGCGATCGACGCGCTGGGCCTGGCGCCCATGCTCGGCGAGCGGGTGAGCATCGCCGCCGCCTGCCATCACTCGGGGGCGCCGCTCCGCTTCACGGTGACGCCGGACGGCCCGGCGCCTGATGCGGGCCCGCACCGGGTATGGGTCACGCGATCCGGTGGGGGCGAGGAGCGTGCCTGCACCGGGCTCTGAACCAGGCTCAACTTCTTCCGGTCGGAAGACGATCTGCGCGCGTGGTGGACGCGCCATCCCGACGAGCCGGGAGCGGCGATGACGCTGGCCGAGGGCTTCCTGCTCGGGCGCCGGATCTTCGGCGGCCTCCTCGTCCCCTGACGCGCGCCGCCGCTCGCTACCAGGGGAGAATCGCGGGCTCGTAGTGCTCGATGCGCTCCTTCACGGTGAGGAGCGGCTCGATGCCGTAGAGCCGGCGCGCGTTCTCTCCCAGGAGCTTTCGCTGCACCGCCTCGGGTACGCGGTGCTCCGCCATGTGATGGAGCCCGTCCCAGGCGTCCTCGGCGTCGTGGTGCGGGTAGTCCGACGACCAGATGGCGATGTCCTTGAACTCGTCCCAGAGCCGGTACACGAGCGTCTCGTCGGACTCGAAGCCGATGAAGCAGCGCTCGCGGAAGGCCTCCACCGGGTCGCGCAGCGGCCGGTTTCCGCGCTGGAAGGCGAAGAGGTTGGAGAAGTTCGAGGCGCGGGCCAGCACCAGCGGCAGCCACGAGGCGTTGGACTCCAGCACGGCCGCCTTGAGCCGCGGGAACTTCTCCAGCCAGCCGGTCTGCATCACCACCGTCACCCACGTCATCGCTTCCATGAGGAAGCCGAGGGTCTCGGAGGCGTCGACGGTGGGGTCCATGGCCGCGGTGATGTTGGAGACGAACTGCCCCGGCGAGTACACCACCGCCTCGTCGGTGAAGAGCAGCCCCTGGCCGGAGTGCCCGCGCGCCTGGGCCATGCGCTGTCCCCACTCGAGGGTGAGGGCCTCGCGCGAGGGAAACGTGTGCATGGCGAGCACCACGCCCAGCCCCTCGAACTCCCGCCACAGGGGGTCGAACTCGGGCAGGGTGGGATAGCGGCCGTTCCAGAAGCAGGGCCGCACCGCCGCCGCCTTGAAGCCCAGCGCGGCCACGCGCCGGAGCTCGGCGATGGACGCCTCCACGCTCTGGAGCGGGAGCACCGCGCAGGGGTAGAGGCGCGCGCGGTCCGCGGCGCAGTAGTCGTGCACCCAGTCGTTGTAGGCGCGGGCGAGGATGGTGGCGGCGGTGCCGTCGCGCAGCAGGGCCAGCCGCACGAACCAGGTCGGAAACAGCATGACCTGATCGGTGCCGAGGGCGTCCATGTCGCGCAGGCGCGCGCGCGGATCGCGGCAGCCGAGCAGGCGGCCGAACTTGGCCTTCCATTCCTCGGTGCCCGGGGTGAGCCGGCCCACCTCCTTCTTGTCCCATCGGGCCCAGCCGACCTCGGCAGCATTGGAGCGCTCGCGCGCCGCCGGGATGATGCGCCCGTTGATCATCAGGTGCTCGGAATCGGTGTGGAAGCAGAACTGGGTCTTCACCCAGGCGCGCTCCTTCGCGGGCACGTACTCGTCCCACACCGCGGGGGGCTCCACCACGTGGCTGTCGCAGTCGAACACGGGGAAGGTCTTGGTCATCGTGGCCACGGCGCCCTCCTTGGCATTTTTCATCATGTGAAGTATGCTTCTGCCGGCCGGAATTATCCGGACCGGACCGATCCATGTCAACCAAGCCCGCCTACCTGACCGCCACGCTCGCCAAGGGCCTCGAGGTGCTCGAAGCCCTCTCCGACGTCGAAGAGGTCGGCCTCACCGAGCTGGCGCGGCGCCAGGGCGTGTCCGGCCCCACGCTCTTCCGCATCCTCGCCACCCTCGCCGCGCGCGGCTACGTCGTGAAGTCCCCGCGCGGGCGCTATCGCCTGTCCCTCAAGACCTGGGAGATCGGCGCCAAGGCGGTCCGACGGCTGCCCCTGCGCGACCTCGCGCGGCCTCTCATGGAACGCATGAGCGCGGAGACCGGGGAGACCGTGCATCTGTCCGTGCTGCGCGGCCCCGGCATCGTCATCATCGACAAGGTGGACAGCCCCCACCCCGTCCGCGTGGACACGTTCGTGGGCCTCTCCGCGCCCTCGCACTGCTCGGCCACCGGCAAGGCCATCCTCGCCTTCCTGCCCCCGGAGGCGCTGGAGCGGGCGCTGCCCCCGCGGCTGCCGCGCTACACCGGCGCCACCGTGACCGACCGCGGCGCCCTCGCCCGCGAGCTGGCGCAGGTCAGGCGCGCCGGCTGGGCGCGCAACCGCGAGGAGTGGCGCGAGGGCGTGTGCGCCGCCGCGGTGCCGCTGCGCGATGGCGGAGGCGCGGTGCTCGCCTCGCTGAGCGTCACCGTCCCCACCTCGCGCTTCACCAGCGAGGCGGTGCGCGAGGTGCTCGTGCCCGCGCTCAAGCGCACCGGAGCCGCCATCGAGGCCGAGCTCGCGCGAACGGGTGCCTGATGGAGGATCCGGGCGGACTCGCGCGCTTCTCCCTGGACGGCCGCGTGGTGCTCATCACCGGAGCACGGCGTGGGCTCGGTTTGGAAATGGCCCGCGGCATGGCCGCGGTGGGCGCGCGGGTCGGCCTCAACGGCCGCGACGCCGCCCTCACGCGCGCGGCCGCCGAGCGTATTCCCAATGCCTTCGCCGCGCCCTTCGACGTCACCGACCTCGCCGCCGCCGAGGCCGCGCTCGACGGCGTCGTGGCGGCGCACGGGCGGCTCGACTGCCTCGTGAACAATGCCGCCCTCCGGGACCGGCGGGCGCTCCCCGACATCGCCGGCGGCGATCTGCGCCGGCTCCTCGAGACCAACCTGGTGGCGGCGTACGAGCTGTCGCGGCTGGCCGCCCGCCACATGGCGGCGCGCGGGAGCGGCCGCCTGATCTTCATCACGTCCATGGTGGGGCCGCAGTCCTATCAAGGCGATCCCGCCTACACCGCGTCCAAGGGCGGACTCACCGCGCTCATGCGGGCGCTCGCGGTGGAGCTGGGGCCGCGGGGCATCACCGCCAATGCCATCGCCCCCGGGTTCTTCCGCACCGAGATCAACGCGGGCTTCTTCGACACGCCGGCGGCGGCAGAGCTGGGCCGCCGGATCCCGCTCGGCCGCTGGGGCCGGCCCGACGAGCTGGTCGGCGCGGCCATCTTCCTCGCCTCGGACGCGGCGTCGTACGTCAACGGCCACGTGCTCACGGTGGACGCGGGGCTGTCGATCGCGCTCTAGCCCGCCGGCCGGCCGCCGCGCGCCGTGACGCTCGCTGCGCCGTGTATCGAATTCCGCACTCTAGCCGGCCCCCCGGCGCGCGTGGCAGCGTGGCGCCATGCTCTACTCGCGTCCGCAGCTGGCGCTGCTGCTCCTGCTCGCCGCCGCCCTCCTCGCCGGCTTCGCGGTCCGCGAGTGGCGCGCGGGCTTTCCCGACGCGGCGGCGCGGCTGGAGGCCTTCGATCAGGACGGCGGG
>DATEDO010000210.1:0-15870 GCA_035281625.1 Candidatus Methylomirabilota bacterium | reverse complement strand
GGTGCTGCCGCGCGGGCTCGGCCGCGCCTACGGCGACGCCGCGGTGCCCGCGCGCGAGGAGACGCTGGTGGTGGAGACCGGCCGCGCCGATCGCATCCTCGACTGGGATCCCGTGTCGGGCCGGCTCACCGCCGAGGCGGGGCTGTCCGTGGCCGAGGTGCTGCGCCTGTTCCTGCCGCGCGGCTGGTTCCCGCCGGTGACGCCGGGGACCAAGTTCGTGACGCTGGGCGGATGCGTGGCGTGCGACGTGCATGGCAAGAATCACCATCGCGACGGCTCCTTCGGCTCATTCGTGGAGCGGCTGGCGCTCCTCACCGCGGACGGCAAGGAGATCAGCTGCGGGCCGGACCAGGACCACGAGCTCTACCTCGCCACCCTCGGCGGCATGGGGCTCACCGGGCTCATCACCGAGGTGACGGTGCGTCTGACTGCCGTCGAGACCGGGTTCATCGCCATGGAGACCGAGGCGGTGCCCGATCTCGACCGCATGATCGCGGCCCTCGCGGCGGCCCGCGCGAGCTGGCCCTACACGGTGGGCTGGATCGACTGCCTCGCCCGCGGCCCCCGGCTGGGGCGCGGAGTGCTCATGCGTGGCCGCCACGCCGTCCGTGCCGACGTGCCGACGGGGGACGCGCGGCCCCGGCGCACCGTGCGCGTTCCGCTGGACGCCCCCGAGTGGCTCCTGAGCCCCCACACCGTGCGCGCCTTCAACAGCCTCTACTACTGGATGAAGGCGGGCCGACGGGACCGCGGCGAGGCGCGCGGCCGTGCCCATCCGAGCCTCGTGAGCTACGAGTCCTTCTTCTATCCGCTCGACATGCTCCTGGACTGGAACCGCCTGTACGGCCGCCGCGGCTTCCTCCAGTACCAGTGCGTGGTGCCGGGCTCGGCGGGGGTCGCCGCGGTCCGCGAGCTCCTGGACCGCGTCGCCCGCGCCGGGGCCGCGTCGTTTCTGGCCGTGATCAAGGACTGCGGGCCCGGCAGCGCGGCGCCTCTGTCCTTCCCCATGGAGGGGATCACCCTGGCCCTCGACCTGCCCTATCGCGGCGCGGCCACCGAGGTGCTCGTGCACCAGCTGAATGCGGTGGTGGTGGCGGCCGGCGGGCGCGTCTATCTCGCCAAGGACGCGCTGACCCGCGCGGAGGATTTCGCGCGCATGGTGCCCCGCCTGGCCGAGTGGCGCGCGGTGCGCGACCGCTGGGATCCGGCCCACCGCTTCCGCTCCGCCCTCTCCGTCCGCCTGCTAGGTGACCGCAGTTGAACCGCAACGCCGCAGTTGATTGGCGAGCCGCAGCCGAAGGCGAGGCGAGCGGATACATGATGCCGGCCGAGCGGAGCGAGGCCTGAAGGCGGCGTTCGTCGGCGCCACGCGGGGCATCGGCAAGGCGCTGGCCCGCCGCATGGCCGAGCGCGCCGACGCGCTGTTCCTCCTGGGCCGCGACGCCGCGGGATTGAGCGTGGCCGCCCGCGACCTCGAGGCGCGCGGCGCCCGCGCGCCGGTCCGCACCGGCCCGCTGAACCTCGACGAGCCGGCCGGGTTCGCCGCCGCCCTCGACGCCGCCGACGCCGCGCTCGGCAACTTCGACGCCCTCGTGGTCACGGGCGGGCTCTTCGGGAGCCAGGCCGAGCTGGCCGGCGACCCCGGGCGGCTCGAGCGGCTCTTCCGGGCCAACTTCACCGGCACCGCGCTGCTCTGCCAGCGCGCGGCGGCGCGCCTGGCCGCGCGCGGCGGGGGCACGATCTGCGCGTTCTCGTCGGTCGCCGGGGACCGCGCGCGCCGGGCCAACTACCTCTACGGCGCCTCCAAGGCCGGCCTGTCCGCGTTCCTGGACGGCCTCGGTCTGGCCTACGCCGAGCACGACGTGCGCGTGGTCTGCGTGAAGCCCGGCTTCGTGCGCACGGAGATGACCGCCGGTCTGCCCGAGCCACCCTTCGCGGGTGAGCCGGACGCGGTGGCGGCCCAGGTGCTACGGGCGATGGATGCGGGCCGGCCGGTGGTGTACGCGCCGCCCATTTGGCGGCTCGTCATGCTCGCTCTCCGCGCATTGCCGCGGCCCGTCATGCGCCGCGTGCGATTCTAGCCGGGGTACAATGGACTCCCATGCCCGAGCCCGTGCGTGTTCGCTTTGCGCCCAGCCCGACCGGGCATCTGCACGTCGGCGGCGCCCGCACCGCGCTGTTCAACTGGGCGTTCGCGCGCGGCCGCCGGGGCGTCTTCGTCCTGCGCATCGAGGACACTGACCTCGAGCGCTCCACCGAGGAGTACCTCGGCTCCGTCCTCGACGCCCTGACCTGGCTGGGCATCGACTGGGACGAGGGCCCGCCCACCCCGGGCTATCGCCAGACCGAGCGCCTGGAGATCTATCGCGCGCACGCCGAGCGGCTCCTCGCGGAGGGGCGGGCGTATCGCTGCCGCTGCACGCCCGCCGCGCTCGACGCCCTCCGCAAGGCGGCGCAGGCGCGCGGCGAGACCTTCCGCTATCCGGGCACATGCCGCGACGCCGGCGTGCCCGCGAGCGAGCCGCATGCCCTGCGGCTGCGTATCGCCGATGAGGGGCAGACGGTGGTCGACGACGTGCTCCACGGGCGCGTGGTGTTCGAGCACAGCCAGCTCGACGACTGGATCCTCGTTCGCACCGACGGCACTCCCACCTACAACTTCTGCGTGGTGGTGGACGACGTGACGATGAAGATCACCCACGTCATCCGCGGCGACGACCACCTGTCCAACACGCCGAAGCAGGTGCAGTGCTACCGGGCCCTCGGCTATCCCACGCCCGCCTTCGCGCACATCCCCCTCATCCTCGGGCCGGACAAGAACCGCCTGTCCAAGCGCCACGGGGCCACCAGCGTGCAAGCCTTCCGGGAAGCCGGCATCGTACGGGAGGCGCTCTTCAACTATCTCGCGCGGCTGGGCTGGTCCCACGGCGACCAGGAAGTGTTCTCGCGCGAAGAGATCGCCGAGCACTTCGACCTCGCCCACGTGGGGCTGGCCGCCGCGGTGTTCGACCGCACCAAGCTCGAGTGGCTGAGCCAGCACTGGATCAAGACCCTCCCCGCCGCGGACCTCGCGGAGCGGCTCGGGCCGTTCCTGGAGCGCGCGGGGCTCCCGGCGCCCTCCGATCGCGCCTGGCTGGCCCGTGTGGTGACGACGCTGCAGGAGCGGGCCAAGACCCTGGTCGAGATGGCGGAGGCGGCGACGTTCTACTTCCGCGCCCCCCAGGTCTACGAGCCGGCTCCGGTGGCGAAGTTCTGGACGGCCGAGGCGCCGTCCCGGTACGCCCGCCTCATCAAGCGGCTCGAGGGCCACGGGGGCACCGATCCCGCCGCGCTGGAGGCGCTCTATCGCGGACTCGCCGCCGAGCTGGGCCTCAAGCTGGTGGATCTCGCCCAGCTCACCCGCATCGCTCTCACCGGGCGCGCCGCGAGCCCCCCCATCTTCGAGATCATCGGCATCCTCGGCAAGGAGGAGACGCTGCGGCGGCTGCGCGCGGCCCAGGCCGCGGCGGAGACTGCCCTGGGGAGCCCGCGGTGAAGCGCCTGCTCCTCGCCCGCCACGGGCAATCGGTGTCGAACGCGGTGCGGCGCTTCCAGGGCGTGCAGGACGTGCCGCTGTCCGAGCTGGGCCGCCGCCAAGCGCGCGCGCTCGCCGGCGCCCTCGCGCAGCGCCCCATCGCCGCCATCTACACGAGCCCGCTCCAGCGCGCCCGCCACACCGCCGAGGCGGTGGCGGGCGCCACCGGCGCGCCGCTCCATAGCGTGCACGACCTCCGCGAGCTCTCGCTCGGGGAGTGGGAAGGGTGCACGGTGGAGGAGGTGCGCGCCCGTCCCGGCGATCCCTACGCGTGCTGGGTGCGCGATCCCGTGGCCGGCATGCCGCCGGGGGGTGAGCCGCTCGCCCACGTGCAGGCGCGCGTGGTTCGTGCGGTGGGCGAGATCGCGGCCGCCCACCCCAACGGCGACGACGTGCTCCTCGTGTGCCACGGCGGCATCATCAGCGCCTACCTCGCCCATTGCCTCGCCTTGCCCCTGTCGTCGATCTGGCGCCTCACCCTCTCGAACTGCTCGCTGAGCGAGGTGGCGCCGCCGCGTGTCCTCTCCGTGAACGACACGTCGCACCTCGCCGGGGTGGCGGTGCCGCCCAGCGGGTTCCCCACGCTCTCGCCATGAGTCGTCGCCGATGAGCCTGCTCTCGCTGCTCGGCGGCCTGGCGACGCTCCTCTTCGGGATGCAGCTGTCCGGCGAGGGTCTGCAGCGCGCCGCCGGCTCCCATCTCCGCCACATCCTCACCAGCATGACGCGCAGCCGCCTGTCCGCGGTGGCGGCGGGCGCGCTGGTCACCGCGCTCATCCAGTCGTCGTCGGCGACGACGCTCATGCTGATCGGCTTCGTCTCCGCGGGCCTGATGACGTTCCGCCAGTCGCTAGGTGTCATCCTCGGCGCCGACATCGGCACCACCTTCACCGTGCAGCTCCTCGCCTTCAACATCCGCGAGCTGGCCTTCGTGCTCATCGCCCTCGGCTTCGCCCTGTCCTTTTTCGGGCGGCGGGGACTCGTGAAGAGCATCGGTCAGGCGGTGCTGGGCTTCGGGCTCCTCTTCCTGGGCATGCGGCTCATGACCGACGGCATCGCGCCGCTCACCGAGCATCCATTGACGCGCCAGGTGCTGGTGGCCTTCGGGGCGAGCCCCGCCATGGGCGTGATCGTGGGGGCGGCGCTGTCCGCCGGCATGGCGTCCTCCGCCGCGACCATCGGCGTGCTCCTGTCCCTGGCGCATCAGGGACTGCTGCCGCTGGAGAGCGCGGTGCCGGTGGTGCTGGGAGCCAACATCGGGACCTGCGCGGCGGCCCTCGCCGCCAGCATGCGGTCGACCGCCGACGCGCGCCGCGTCGCGGTGGCCCACATCGCCTTCAAGGTGCTCGGAGTGGCGCTCGTCTTCCCCTTCATCCAGCCCCTCACCGGCCTCGTCGCCCAGACCGCCGTCGATCCCGCGCGGCAGATCGCCAACGCGCATACCCTGTTCAACGTGGCCATCAGCTCGCTGTTCCTGCCCTTTGCGCCCATCGCCGCTCGGACCATCGGGTCCCTCGTCCCCGACGAGCAGGAGCGGGGGGACAATCCCTTCAAGACGCGGTACCTCGACGACCGCTCCCTCGATCAGCCGTCGCTGGCCCTGGGGCAGGCTACCCGGGAGGCGCTCCGCATGGGCGACGTGGCCCAGAGCATGCTGCGCGACGCCCTCGTGGTGCTCCGCCGCGACGACCCCGAGCTCCTCGAGGAGGTGGAGCGGCGCGACGATCAGCTGGACTACCTCGAGCGTGAGATCAAGCTCTTCCTGTCGCGGCTCGGCCGGGAGGCCATGAGCCCGGACATGGCCGGGCGCGAGATCGCCTTGATCTCCTTCATCGGCAACCTCGAGAACATCGGCGACATCGTGGACAAGAACCTGATGGAGCTGGCGCGCAAGAAGCTCTACCAGGGCCGGCGCTTCTCCGAGGCGGGCGAGGCCGAGCTGACCGAGTTCCACGGGATGATCTCCAAGAATCTCGAGCGGGCCATCGCGGCCTTCGCCGCCGGCGACCGCGCCCTCGCCCAGGAAGTGCTGGACCAGCGCCCGCTCATCCGGGGCCGCGAGCGCGAGCTGCGTGATTCGCATCTCTCCCGTCTGCGCCGCGGCCTCGCCGAGTCCCTGGAGACCTCCGAGATCCACCTCGACGTGCTCACGAATCTCAAGCGCATTTCCTCGCACATCACCGCGCTGGTCTTTCCCATTCTCGAGGAAGTCTGAGGTCCGCCGTGCCCCGCGAGCCGCGCCTGCGCATCCTTCTGATGGCCTCCGAGGTCGTTCCTTACGCCAAGACCGGCGGCCTCGCCGACGTGGCGGGCGCCCTGCCCCGCGCTCTCGCCGCCCTCGGCCACGACGTGCGCATCCTCATGCCCAAGTACCGGGGTGTGGAGGCGCGTGCGGGCGAGCTCACCCTCGTCGCCGGCGGTATCCGGGTGCCGCTCGGTGACCGGACCGCCGAGGGCGCGCTGTTCGAGGCCCGCGGCGCCGACGGCGTGACCGTCTACTTCCTCGCCCACGATCACTACTACGATCGCGAGGCGCTCTACGGCACCCCCGACGGGGACTACTGGGACAACTGCGAGCGCTTCGTCTTCTTCGCGCGCGGCGGCCTGGAGGCGGTGACGCACCTGGGCGCGGCGGGCTGGCGGCCGCAGATCGTCCACGCCAACGATTGGCAGACGGGGCTGGTGCCGGTGTACCTCCACACGCTCTACCGCGAGCACCCGACGCTGAGCGGGCTGGCCACGCTCTTCACCATTCACAACCTCGCCTATCAAGGTGTGTTCTGGCACTACGACATGCCCATGACCGGACTGGGGTGGGATCTCTTCACCCCCGCGGGGATCGAGTTCTACGGCCGCCTCAACTTCCTCAAGGGTGGGCTCGTGTTCTCGGATCTCCTGACCACGGTGAGCCGCACCTATGCTCAGGAGATCCGCAGCGCCGCGTTCGGGGCGGGGCTCGAGGGTGTGCTCGAGGAGCGAAGCCCGGATCTCTTCGGCGTGGTCAACGGCATCGACTACGAGATGTGGAATCCCGAGACCGACGCGGCCATCGCCAAGCGCTACGGGCCCACGGATCTCGAGGGGAAGGCCATCTGCCGCCAGGCTCTCGCCGAGGACATGCGCCTGGCCCCCGGCGGGCCCATCGTGGGCCTCGTCACCCGCATCGCCGCTCAGAAGGGGGTCGACCTCACGCTCGAGGCGCTGCCCGGCATCCTCGCCACGTCCGCCCGCGTCGTCCTCCTCGGCTCGGGCGACGCGCCCATGGAGGAGGCGTTCGTGGCGGCGGCCCGCGCCCATCCGGGCCGGGTGGCCGTCCGCATCGGCTACAACGACGAGCTGGCTCGGCGCATCTATGCGGGCGCCGACTGTTTCCTGATGCCGTCACGTTACGAGCCGTGCGGGCTGGGCCAGCTCATCGCCCTCCGCTACGGGACCGTGCCCATCGTGCGCCGCACCGGCGGGCTCGCCGACACCGTGCAGGAGGTGGACCCCCGGCGGCGCACCGGGACGGGCTTCCTCTTCGACGCCTTCACGGCGGACGCGCTGGTGGAGACGGTGCGCCGTGCCGTCGCCGCCCACGCCGATCCTGCGCTCTGGTCCGCCGTCGTCCGGAGCGGCATGGCCGAGGACTTCTCCTGGGATGCTTCGGCCCGTGAGTACGTGACCCTCTACCGCAAGGCCATGAAGGCGCACGCGAATCGCGAGCGGGGGATCCAGCCATGAAGAAGATCGAGGCGGTGATCAAGCCGTTCAAGCTCGACGATGTCAAGGAGGCGCTCACGCAGCTCGGGGTGTTCGGGATGACGGTGACCGAGGTCCGCGGGTTCGGACGCCAAAAGGGGCACACCGAGCTCTATCGCGGCTCGGAGTACACCATCGACTTCCTGCCCAAGGTCAAGATCGAGGTGGTCGTGGGGAACGACATGGTAGACAAGGTCGTGTCCGCCATCGCCTCCGCGGCGAAGACGGGCTCCATCGGCGACGGCAAGGTGTTCGTGCTCCCCCTCGGTGAGGCCATTCGCATCCGCACCGGCGAGAAGGGCGAGACCGCGATCTGAAGACCCGCCGGGAAGTCGGTCCTCCACCCGACCTGGTCCGCGCGGCCCCGGGGGACCGACGCGCGCTCGCCGAGCTCAAGCGCCAGGGCTTCGCCGAGCCCGCGACCGCGCTCGCCAATCTCCACGCCCTCGCGCCCACCCCCCTCGAAGGCGCGCTGCTCGATCCTCTCCTGCCGCGGCTCCTCGCCGAGGTGACGGCGGCGCCGGACCCGGACATGGCGCTCAACAATCTCGAGCGCCTCTCGGCCCAGGGCGACCGCGGGGCCCTGCTCCGCACGCTCGGCGCGCACCCCGGGGCCATGCATCTCCTCGCCCAGCTCGGCGGCACGAGCCAGTTCCTCGCCGATACCCTGCGCCGCTACCCCCAGCTCTTCCCCTGGCTGCTCGAGCCTCGCACCATGCGGCAGTGGCTGGGCGACGAGCTCGAGGCCGGGCTGGCGGCGAGCCTTGCGCCGTTCACCAAGCGCGAGGCGCGCTGGAACGCCCTCCGGCGGTTCAAGTACCGGCAGCTCCTCCGCATCGGCACGCGCGACATCCTGGGCGACGCCGACCTCACGGTGACCACCGAGGAGCTTTCCCGGCTCGCCGACGTGTGCCTGGCCGCCGCCTGCCGCTGGGCGGACGCAGGGTTGGAGCCTCTCTACGGCGTTCCCCAGGCCCCGGACGGCCGCCGCGCCGGCCTCGCCGTGATCGGCATGGGCAAGCTCGGGGGCGACGAGCTGAACTACTCCTCCGACATCGATCTCATCTTCGTCTACGGCGACGACGGGGAGACCAGCGGAGGCAGCGCCGGCTCCATCCCCAACGGGCGCTACTTCGCGGAGGCCGCGAAGGCCGTGGTGGCCGCGCTGGAGTCGATGACCGAGGAGGGCTACGCCTTCCGCGTGGACCTCCGCCTCCGTCCCGAGGGCCGCTCGGGCGCCCTCATCCTCTCCCTCGACGGCTACCGCGCCTACTTCGCGGAGCGTGCCGAGCTGTGGGAGCGTCAGGCCCTCATCAAGGCGCGCGTCTGCGCGGGCGATCCCGCGGTGGCCGAGCGCTTCTTCGCCCTCGTGCGCCCGTTCGTCTTCCGCCCCGGTCTGGACGCCGACATCGTGGGTGAGGTCCGGCGGATGAAGCGGGAGATCGACCGGGCCCAGCGCGCCAAGGGGGGCGAGCGGCGCAACGTCAAGCTCGGGCGTGGGGGCATCCGCGAGGTGGAGTTCCTCGTCCAGGCCCTGCAGCTACTCTACGGGGGCGACGACCCGTGGCTCCGGGGCGGGAACACGCTGCGCGCGCTGTTCCGGCTGACCGAGCGCGGCTACCTGCCGCCCGCGCTCGGGCGCGAGCTGGGCGAGGCACTGGTGTTCCTGCGAACGGTCGAGCATCGTCTGCAGATCCTCGACGAGTTCCAGATCCACACGCTGCCGGAGGCGCCGCGCGCCCTCGGCCTCCTCGCCCGCCGCATGGGCGTGGCGCTGCCGGCGGACGCCGCGCGGCGCCGCTTCCTCGCCGACTACCGGCGCGTCACCGAGGCCGTGCACGCCGCCTTCCGCGACTTCTTCGAGGCGCCTCCCCCGCCGCGCGCCGCGCCGCCGCCGCGCATCCCGAGCTTCACCGCCCTCAAGGCCACCGGCTTCATCGATCCCGACCGCGCCCGTCAGAACTTGCGCCTGCTCGTCGAGGGCCGGCCGCTGCTCCCGTACCCCGCCCGCGCCGCCCAGGCGCTCGCGCGGATGATCCCGGTGCTGCTCGACGCGCTCTGGCAGAGCCCGGATCCCGACGAGGCGCTGAACCAGTTCGAGCGCTTCGTGGCCGCCGCCGGCCCGCGGGCCGCCTGGCTCGAGCTCCTCGCCGAGCGGCCCGAGCTGCTCGTCAACCTCGTGCGTCTCTGCGCGCGGGGCGAGCTGATGACCCAGATGCTGCTCGCGCAGCCGGAGCTCCTGGGCGGGCTCGCGGACGCCGCGACCTTCGCGGCGCAGAAGAGCGAGCGCGACTTCCGGGCCGCCCTCGCGCCCGTGCTCGCCCCGCGTCTCACGGCGCCGGAGCGCAAGGACCTCCTGCGGCGGCTCAAGCAGGCGGAGGAGCTGCGGGCGACCTGGCGCATGCTGCTCGGCGTGACCGATATCGACCGCTTCTCCGCGGAGCTCACCGGCCTCGCCGAGGCGGCCCTCGCGGTGGCGTGGCTCATGGTGGTGGAGCAGGGCGTGGCGCGCCACGGGTCGCCGCGCGACCCGCGCGGGCGCTTCGTCGATTCCGTCATCGTGGCCATGGGCAAGCTGGGCGGGCGCGAGCTGTCGACCGGATCGGATCTCGACGTCTTCGTGGTCTTTGCCGAAGACGGCATGACGGACGGCCCGGCGCCCGTCGAGACCGCGGTCTTCTACCACGAGGCGGTGGACGCGCTCCAGGGGCTGCTCGGCGACATCACCGCCGCCGGCATCGTGTTTCCCGTGGACCTGCGCCTGCGCCCCGGCTCCAAGGGCAGCGCCTTCGCCGCGAGCCTCGCCTCGATGTCGCAGTACTACCGCGAGTGGGCGGACCCGTGGGAGCGCCAGACCCTGACCCGTGCGCGGCTGGTCGTGGGCGACCCCGTCCTCGGCCGTCGGGTGAGGCGCCTGATCCGTGACGTGCTGTACGGGCCGGACGCGCCGCCGGCGGACCTCAAAGAGATGCGGATGGTGCGCGAGCGCATGGAGAAGGAGCTAGGCAAGGAGACGCCCGGGCTCTTCCACGTCAAGTGGGGCCGCGGCGGCCTGGTGGACGTGGAGTTCATCGTCCAGGCCCTGCAGCTCGTGCACGGCGCACGCCATCCCCGCGTCCGCCGGCCCAATGTGCAGGCGGCCATCCGGGCGCTCGGCGCCGCCGGCCTGGTCGCCGCCGACGATGCCACCGGGCTCGCCGAGCAGTACCGCTTCCTCCGCCGCGTGTCGGGCAGCCTGCGGCTCTTCGGGGCCCGCCCGACGGACACCCTGGAGCTGGCGGGGCCGTACGTGTCCCGCGTGGCCAAGAGCCTGGACTACCCGTCACGCAAGGACTTTCTCGAGGACTACCGCCGGCGCACCGCCTGGGTGCGCGGCCTGTGGAATCGCGTGGTGCCGGCGTAGGGTATGATGACGTTCGCGTCAGCCACCCCACCCCCGCCATCAGGAGGATGACATGCCCGATACGCCCGAGATTCTCGGGGACCGCGGCCGCGCGCTCGAGGACGAGTTCTTCCGGAAGGAGGATCAGCGCCTGATCGAGCGTCTGCGCGAGCTACGGGACAAGACCGCCTCGCGCGAGGCCCTCGCCAAGGCTTCCGGCATCAAGAACGAGGCCGTGCTCGACAAGCTCGTCGAGCTCGGCATTCGGCCGGAGACGGTGGCCGCGCTCGCCCTCGTGCCCCTCGCCGAAGTGGCGTGGGCGGACGGCTCCATCGACGACCGGGAGCGCCGGACGGTGCTGGAGCGGGCCGAGAAGTCGGGCATCACCCCCGCCTCCACGGACTACGCGCTGCTGCAGAGCTGGCTCGAGCGGCGGCCCGAGCCGAAGCTCCTGACCGCGTGGATCCAGATGGTGCGCGGCCTGCGCGAGCATCTGCCGCCGGACCAGGTGGAGTCCCTGCGCACCGGTCTCATGGAGCGCGCCCGCGCGATCGCGAGCGCGAGCGGCGGCGTGCTCGGCGTGGGCAAGGTGTCCGCGGCCGAGGCCGACATGATGCAGCGGCTCGAGTCGGCCTTCCGCAAGTAGGAGGCGGGCCCGCCGCCCATTCGCGAATGCCTGCGCGCCTCTTCATCCTCGACGGCCCGGGCTATCTCTTCCGCGCGTACCACGCGCTGCCCTACCTCTCCACCTCGCGCGGCGTGCCCGTCAACACGGTGCTGGGCATGTCGACCATGCTGTGGAAGCTGCTCCGGGAGGAGCGGCCCGACTACTTCGCGGTGGCCTGGGATCCACCCGGGCCGACCTTCCGCGACGAGAAGTTCGCCGCGTACAAGGAGACCCGCGCGGCGACCCCCGACGACCTCAAGCGGCAGATTCCCTTCGTGATGCAGGTGCTGGCCGCCCTGCGCATTCCGGTGCTCGAGGTCGCGGGCTTCGAGGCGGACGACGTACTGGGTACGGTGGTGGAGCGCGCCCGCGCCCACGATCTCGACGTGGTCCTCGTCACCCAGGACAAGGACATGCTCCAGCTCGTCGGCCCGCGGGTCACCGTGCTGGCGCCCGGCGCCCGCGCCGGCGAGCAGGTGCTCTACGACACGGACAAGGTGCGCGAGAAGTGGGGCGTGGGGCCGGAGCAGATCCCGGATCTCCTCGCCCTCATGGGAGACTCGATCGACAACATCCCCGGCGTGCCGGGGGTGGGCCAGAAGACGGCGGTGAAGCTCATCGGCCAGTTCGGCTCGGTGGACGGGATCTACCAGCACCTCGAGCTGATCCCGGGGAAGCTCCGCGAGACGCTCGCCACCAACCGCAAGCAGGCGCTCCTCTCGCGGGAGCTCGCCACCGTGAGCACGCGGGTGCCCCTCGCCGACGACCTCGAGGCCCTGCGGCGGGCGGAGCCCGACTGGGAGCGGCTGCGCTCGGTGTGGACGGAGCTCGAGCTGCGGACCCTGCTCCGCCAGCTCCCGGGCTCGACGGCGCCCGAGCCGGAGCCCGAGGAGGAGACGCCGCCCGCGAGCGCGGAGGCGCTGGCGGCCTTCCTGGCCGCGCTGCCGGCGGGCGCGTCGGTGGCGGTGGACTGGGCGGGCGAGGGCGGCCCGCCCGATCCCGGCGTCACCCGCGTGGGCCTGCACCATCCGGACGCGGGCGACATTCAGGTCACCCCGGAGACGTTTTCCGCGGCCTTGCCCGCCCTCGGCCGCCGGCTCATCGGCCACGATATCAAGCACCTGATCCAGTGGGCGCTCGCGCGCGGGCTCCCCGCGCCCGAGGTGGACGACACCGGAGTGGCGGCGTATCTGCTCAACCCCGCCCGCAGCAATTACCGGCTGGAGGAAGTCGCGAACGAGCACCTGGGCGAGGGGTCGGGCACGGGACGCCCCGGCGGGCGCGCACGCCTGGTGTGGACGCTCTGGGAGCAGGTGGCGCGCGAGCTCGGTGAGGCGAAGCTCCGGGCGCTCTACGAGGAGATCGAGCGGCCGCTCATCCCCGTGCTCGCGGTCATGGAGCGGCACGGCATCCGCGCCGACTCCGACCGGCTTGCCGAGTTCTCCAAGGAGCTCGACAAGAGCCTGGAGGCGCTCACCCGGGAGATCTACGCGGTGGCCGGCGAGGAGTTCAATCTCGGCTCGCCGAAGCAGCTCGCCACCATTCTCTTCGAGAAGATGGGCCTGCCGCCGATCAAGAAGACCAAGACCGGCTACTCGACCGACGTGGACGTGCTCGAGCAGCTCGCGCTGAACCACACGCTGCCCGCCAAGCTCATCGAGCAGCGCACGCTCTCGAAGCTCAAGTCCACCTACGCCGACGCGCTGCCGGGCATGATCAATCCGGCGACGGGGCGTATCCACACGTCGCTGAACCAGCTCGTGGCGGCGACGGGACGCTTGTCGTGCCTCCCGGCCGGGACGCTGGTCAACACGCGGAGGGGTCTCGTCGGCATCGAGACCGTTCAGCCGGGCGAGACGATTCACTCGTGCCGAGGCCCGGCTACCGTCTTGGCCGCCGAATGCACGGGTCTCAAGCCGGTGGTGGCCCTGCATCTGTCGAATGGCAACGTGCTCCGATGCAGCCCCGATCACAAGCTTCGAAGCAGGGGCGAGTGGAAGACCGCCACGGAGATCAAGGTCGGTGATCCGCTCTACATGACCTTCCGCGAGGGGATGTTCGGAGATCGGCTGCGACTCGACGTGATGCCGACGGCGGCCTACGAGACGCGCAAGTCACCACGGATCCCGACGGAATGGTCCGTGGAGCTCGCCGAGCTGGTCGGGTACGCCATGGCGGATGGCCATATCGCGCGGAGCAACTACAACGGCAAGCCGGCCAAGCTGGTGCTCGCCTTCGGTTGGGACGAGGACAGTCTCGAGCGGCGAATGGCCGGCCACATCGTCAAGCTGTTCGGCAAGGAGCCGACGTTCTGTACGACGCGGACCTGTCCCGTCCTCGAGGTCTCGGGTGTCAATATCGGGGGGTTCATCGAGCAGATCGGGGCCGGTGGGCTCTCGGGACTGTTACGCGTGCCGGCCTCTCTGTTCCAGGCACCTCGGGGCATCGTGGCCGCGTTCCTGCGTGGATATTTCGAAGGCGACGGCTCGGCGGCCGGCGGATTGAAGGTTCGTTCGGTCTCGCGCGGCCTGCTCGACGGCGTTCAGCATCTCCTTACGCTCTTCGGCATCCCCAGCACGATTCGGGCTGGTACGGCCGACCCGCGAGGTTATGCGCCGCGGCACACGCTGTTCGTCGTCGGCGACCGGTCGAAGAAGCGCTTTCTCGACCGCATCGGCTTCCTGACGGCCCGGAAGACGGCTTGCCTCGAGAAGGCTGTGTCGAGGTCGAAGCAACGAAGTGCCAGTGAGCTGCTCACGCTTCGCGACCCGTCCGACGTGCTGGAAATCAAGGCGCTACTGTACGAATCGGCTCGCGCCGAACAGGGACGTGTGTCCCCATCGCTGCATACGTTCGTGCATGGGTTCAAGGCAGGGCGTACCACAATCACGCTCGGGCGAGCGGAGCAGATTCGCCGCGCCATCAGATTTCGAGTGACGGCTCCGCCGGTGTATCTCGCCGAGATTCTCGCCGGGCAGTACTTCGAAGTGTCGGTGGACCGAATCGAGCATGAGCCGTCGGTCCCCATGTACGACATCGCGGTGTCGGGCGAGCAGTACATGGCGGATGGGATCGTGGTGCACAACTCGTCTCAGCCGAACGTCCAGAACATACCCGTGCGCACCGAGCTGGGCCGTCGCATCCGCGCCGCGTTCGTGCCCGAGAAGGGCTGGCGGCTGGTCGCCGCGGACTACTCGCAGGTGGAGCTGCGCATCCTCGCCCACATGTGCGGCGAGGAGAGCCTGGTGGAGGCGTTCCGCCGCGGCGAGGACATCCACCGCCGCACCGCCGCCGAGGTCTTCGGGGTGGCGCCGGAGGCGGTCACGGACGCCCAGCGCGACATCGCCAAGACCACGAACTTCTCCGTCATCTACGGCGTCACCGCCTTCGGGCTGGCGCGCGGCCTCCGCATCTCCCCCAAGGAGGCGCAGCAGTACCTCGACCGCTTCTTCGCGCGCCACCCGAAGGTCCGCGCGTGGCTCGACCGCACCGTGAAGGAGGCGCGCGAGCGCGGCTACGTGGAGACCTTGAGAGGCCGGCGCCGCTACTTGCCCGAGTTGCGCAGCGGCAATCCCAATCTCCGGAGCTTCGCGGAGCGGGTCGCGACCAACGCCCCCATCCAGGGCACCGCCGCCGACATGATCAAGATCGCCATGGTGCGCATGGCGGCGGCCATCGCCGAAGCCCGGCTGGCCAGCCGCATGCTGCTACAGGTGCACGACGAGCTGCTCTTCGAGGCGCCGCCCGACGAGGAGGCGCGGCTCAAGGCCCTCGCCGCCGAGATCATGGAAGGGGCCATGCCGCTCGACGTGCCCCTCAAGGTGGACGTCAAGGCCGGGGCCGACTGGGCCCAGGTCTAAGATGGCCCGGACGTTCCTCCTCGCCGGGCTCACCGGCGGCATCGCCACCGGCAAGAGCACGGTGAGCGCGATGTTCACGCACCTCGGCGCCCGCGTCACCGACGCCGATCAGCTCGCGCGGGACGTGGTCGCGCCGGGGCAGCCCGCGCACGCCGCCGTCGTGGCCGCCTTCGGCTCCGAGGTGCTGCAGCCCGACGGCTATCTCGACCGCAAGCGACTCGGCGCCATCGTGTTCGCCGACGCCGAGAAGCGGAAGCGCCTGGAGTCCATCACGCACCCCGCCATCCGCACCCGCTGGGAGCGCATCCTCCGCGTCTACGAGGAGGAGGAGTTCGCCGGCATCGTGTTCTGGGACGCGGCGCTGCTCTACGAGACGGGGGGCGCCCGCCTCATGGAGAAGATGGTGGTGGTGACCGCCGATCCGGCCACGCAGCTCGCGCGCCTGATGGCCCGCGATGGGAGCACGGAGGCGGAGGCCCGGGCGCGCATCGCGAGCCAGATGCCGGTGGCGGAGAAGGCCAAGCTCGCGGACTACGTCGTCGACAATTCGGGGACGCGCGCGGAGACGGAGCGACAGGTGCGCGAGGTGTACCGCGCGCTCCTCGCCGACCTCGCCGCGCGCCACGCCGCGCCGGCCCCGTGAGCCC
>DATEDO010000209.1:0-3368 GCA_035281625.1 Candidatus Methylomirabilota bacterium | reverse complement strand
CGCCGCGCCGCCCGCGCCGCGGCGGCTCGCTCGCCATCCGGCCCGGCACCGCGCGTGACGTGCCGACGATCCTGACCCTGATCCAGGGGCTCGCCGACTACGAGCGCCTCCGTCACGAGTGCCTGGCCACCGCCGCCGGCGTGCGCCGCCACGGCTTCGGCCGGCGCCCCTACTTCGAGACGCTCATCGCCCGTCGCGGCGGCCGGCCGGTGGGCTTCGCGCTCTACTTCTTCACGTTCTCGACCTTCCTCGCCCGGCCCACGCTCTACCTGGAAGATCTCTTCGTGCTGCCGGAAGAGCGGGGACAGGGCGCCGGCAAGGCGCTGCTGGCGGCGCTGGCCCGCATCGCGATGCGCCGGGGCTGCGGGCGCCTCGAATGGGCGGTGCTCGACTGGAACCGGCCCGCCATCCGCTTCTACGAGCGGCTGGGCGCTCGCTTCCGTCGCGAGTGGATACTCACGCGCCTCACCGGCGCGCCGCTCGCACGACTGGCGCGGAGCGGTTAGCCGGGGGCGGGCGGAAGCTACGAGAGGAACGACCGCAGCATCCAGGCCATCTTCTCGTGCTTCTCCATGAGACCGGTCAGGAAGTCGCTGGTGCCGGCATCACCGAACTTGTCCAGGGCGGTCTGAAGGTCGGCGCGCAGCTCGCGGACCAGGGTCTCGTGGTCGGCGAGCAGATTGCCCAGCATCTGCTTGGCGTCGGGTACCTTCTTCGGCTCTTCCTTGAGACGGGCGCGCTGGCTGAACTCGGCGAGCGTGCCGAGGGCCCGGCCGCCCAGGCTGCGCGCCCGCTCGGCCACCTCGTCGATGACCTCGTCCAGCGCCTCGTACTGCGCCTCGAAGAACTTGTGGAGGTCGTTGAACTGCATGCCCTCCACGTTCCAGTGGTAGTTCCGCGTCTTGGTGTAGAGGACGTACTCGTCGGCGAGCAGGGTGGAGAGGAGCTCGACCACCCCGCGCCGCATGTCGTCGGCGATTCCGATCTTGGGCTTCATGCCGTCCCTCCCTTGCTCTTTTAGTCGCGTCTCGCGGCCGCATCGGTTCGGCCCCGGCCGCGGCCGGCGCCATTTTACCCCGCCCGGTTCGGCGGCGGCGCGGGCGATCCCACGCCGCGGGCGGCGAGATCGGCGGTGGTGGCCTCGTGCATCCGGATCTCGAGGCGCGGCAGGGGAATCTCGATACCGTCACGGCGGAGGGTGTTCAGCACCGCGAGGCCCAGGGAGGTCTTGAGGGTGAGGCTGTCCTCGATCCGCGGGGTCCAGGCGTAGACCTCGAAGAGGAGCGCGTTGTCGCCGACGCCGGTGAAGCTCACCAGGGGCGCGGGATCGCGCAGGACCCCGGGGTGGTTCTCGCAGACCTCGCGCAGCAGCTGGAGCACGCGCTCGGGGTTCGCCTCGATGCCAACCCGCAGCTTGAGATCGACCCGGCGCATGCGGTCGGACAGGGTCCAGTTGGTGACGCGCTCCGAGGCGAGGAGCCCGTTGGGCACGATGACGTCGCCGCCCTCCGCGGTGCGCACCAGGCTCGCGCGGATGCCGATGGAGCGCACCTCACCGGACAGCCCGCCCATCTCGATGACATCCCCCACCTGGATGGAGCGCTCCACGAGGAGAATGAGCCCGGACACGAAGTTGTTCACCACCGTCTGCAAGCCGAAGCCGATGCCCACGCCGAAGGCGCTGGCGAGGATGGTCACGCGGTTGAGATCGACGCCCATGGCGGCGATGGCGAGGATGAGGCCGACGAGGAGGATGCTGTAGTGGAGCAGCGTCGTCACCATGTTGGGAACGCCGCGCGCCAGGGGCAGCCGGGGGAACACGTCCTCCTCGAGCACGAAGCGGACCAGGCGCGAGATCATGAAGGACAGCCACACCGTGAAGGCGAAGGCCAGGACGTCGCCCAGCGAGATGCTGAGGTTCCCGCGGGTGACGGTGGCGCCCAGCGCGGTGGAGAGCGCGGCGAGCGTCGGCCGGAACAGGCTGAGATTCCCCAGGGTGGCGATGACCCAGAGCAGCACGGCCAGCCACTGGAGAATGCCGGCCGCCCGTCGCTCGATGAGGAGCCGGTTGCGCCGCACGAGCCGGAAATAGGTGAAGGGCCGGATCCGCAGGGCGTAGGCGATCAGCCCCAGCACCACCCGCAAGATCGCCTGCGCCACCATCGCGAAGTAGCCCACCGACAGCGCGCCCGAGCCGATGAGCCGCCCCAGCCGCGTGTAGCCCAGCGCGGCGAGCAGGAACGCCGTCACCATCGCGCCCATCATGGCGAGGCCCAGCGCCCGCACCACGCGGGGAGGCTGTCCCTCGACGGGCCTGGTCCGGGTGATCACCGCGATGATCGCGATGGCCACCGCCATCTCGGTGAGGAACACGAGCTGGTCGAAGAGGGGCACCACCTCGGCCACGTCGTCCAGCCGCTCGACCACGAAGAACGCGGTGAGCGCGAAGAAGCTCGCGCGCAGGGGCGCGGGCGCCAGCACCGTGTAGATGCGCAGCACCGGGATGACGCCGATGAGGGCGACCACGGTGCGGGGAGCCCGCGGAAGTGGGCCGTAGAACCACGGGGTCGCGAGCAGCGCCAGCAGGAGCGCGACGGCGAACGGGTAGCGGAAGACCCGTCCGGCCTCCGCGAGGCTGGGATCGTCGGCGACGTCGGCCGGCATGCGGCGGTGCAGGACGAAGAAGCCCACGGACAGGCCGAGCCAGAGGAGCACGTGGAGCTGGATCACCGCCTGGTGCGTGTTCACGAAGGTGCGCAGCGCGAGGCCGTCGGCGGCGGCGAGCTCGCGCGCCCGCCGCGGCACCTCGGCGAGCGAGGCGGCGGCCGAGCCGATGCGCCAGAGCGGCAGCCCGTCGCGGGAGAGCAGCGGCCGCTGCGACCGCGCCCGCGCGCCGGTGATCCTTGCCATCACCCCCTCCACGGTCTCCCGCTCCCGGTACACGCGGTCCTGGATGAGCAGGACGCGCGCGCGCCGCTCGCGCACCTGGGCCTCGACGCCGGCGATGGCGGCCAGCGTCGCGTCGATGCGCGAGAGCACCGCGCTGGGAGCGCCGGTCCGCCGAGCCTCGGTCTTGGTCGCCTGCCAGACCTGGCGCAGCTCGCCGACTTCCCCGAGCTCCCGCTCGGCCTGAGTGGCGTGACGGGCCAGGGTCTCCGCCCAGCCGGCGACGAGCGTCCGCGTGGACTGAATGGGCGCGGCGAGGTTGTCCAGCATCGAGTCGGGGAGGCGGGCGCCGAGTTCGCGGATGATGGATTGCTGGCGGCTGCGCACGTCCTCCGAGACGGCGGGCAGGCGCCGCTCGATCTCGTCGACCTCGGCCCGGGTCGCGGCCGCCGGCTCGAGGGCGCGCAGCCGCGTCATCGCTT
>DATEDO010000208.1:0-42349 GCA_035281625.1 Candidatus Methylomirabilota bacterium | reverse complement strand
AGGCAGGCGGCGGCGCGACGGCGCGCGGCTCACGCGACGCCGCGGCGCCGGCGGAGGCCCGGCCCCTGCCCGCTTTCACGGGGCTGCCCCGCGTGGACCTGTCCCGGCAGCCGAGCCCATCGGGCGCCGGCGTGGTCTATTCCGTGCGCCTCACCGATCCCGCGGGTCAGGCCGTGCCGGGCGCGCAGATCTGGCTGCGAGGGACCACCGCCGACGGGCAGACGCGCGAGACCCGGCTCGACGATGCCGAGCGGCCGGGCGTGTACAGCAGCGGCGTGCTGCCGCCGGATCTCATGCCGCCCAGCCTGAGCGTCCGCGTCTACTTCAGCAACATGCGCCTGGAGATCCCCGTCGACCACTGAGACGGGGCGGCCGGCCCCGGCCGGTCTCAGCTCGCGAAGGCGTCCCGGGCAAGGGGCGGGCGCACATCCTCCCCCGAGAAGAGCACGGTCACGATGACTTCCACGCTCGCCCCGCCGCCCAGCCCCTGACAGCCGATGGCGGCGCGCGTGGGCTTGCCCCGGGCGCCGTAGAGCTCCACGAGGAAGTCCGCGGCGCCGTTGATCACCCGAGGCTGATCGTTGAAGCCGGGGGCGGAGTTCACGAAGCCGAGCAGGTGGACGAACTGCTCGACGCGGTCGAGATCGCCAAGCGCGTACTTGAGCACGGCCAGCGTGCTGAGCGCGGCGTAGCGCGCGGCCTCGGCGCCCTGAGCGAGGGTGAGCGTGCTCCCCACCACCCCCGGCAGATACGGCTTGCCGTCCTTGACCGGCGTGGTGCCGCAGCAGTAGAGGAGCCCCCGCACCGGGAAGTGGGAGATGAAGTGCGCGCCGGCGGGATTGACCCGGTAGAGCTCGACGAGGTCTGGCACCGCCATGCCCCGGCGCGCCAGCTCGGCTTCCACTCGCACGGCGGGCTCAGGCGAGCCGGTAAAGCTCGGCGACGTTGTCGTGGACGAAGAGGTTCCGCTCCTCGTCAGTGAGATGCGCGGCGTGCTTGGCGAGGAGCGCGTGCGAGGACGGCCACGTCGAGTCACTGTGCGGGAAATCGTTCGCCCAGAGGAGGCGGCGGATATTGCACAGGTCCTTCACCTGGAACGCCACCCAGTCGTCCTGGAACGTGGTGTAGACGTTGTCCCGGAAGTACTCGCTGGGCATGCGGGTCAGCGTCCCCGCGGGCAGCCAGTAGCGGTGCCGGTCGTACGCGTGATCCATGCGGTACATGTAATGCGGCACCCAGCCCGCGTCGGCCTCGACGCTCACCACCTTGAGGCGCGGATGGCGCTCGAACACGCCGCCCAGGACGAAGGTGCCGATGATGTCCTGGCAGCCGCGGATGATGCTGAGGAAGGCGTTGAGCTTGGGACCGCGCGTCTTCCGGTCGAGGCCGTCCTCCCGGCTGGTCAGGATATGAAAGGACAGGGGGAGTCCGAGATCCGTCGCGGCCTCGTAGAACGGGTCGTACATGGGGTGGTCGTAATCGGCCACCGCGGGGTTACCCGGCATCATGACGCCGCGCAGCCCCAGGTCCTTGATGCGCCGGAGGTCACGGATCCCGTCATCGACCGAGCGCATGGCGGTCTGCCCCACACCGATCAGCCGGTCGGGATGGGCGCCGCAGAACTCGGCGATCCACAGGTTGTAGGCGTCGAAGCAGGCCTGCTTGTAGTCGAAGTCGGGATGATTGCAGATCACCATGCCCACCGTGGGGTAGATGACCTCCGCGCTCACCCCATCGCGCTCCTGATCGGCCAGCCGCGCCTCGGGATCCCAGCCGCCGCGGTGCAGCTCCTCGAAGCGCACGCCCCACATCGTGAGCTCGCGGGCGTCCTTCCCCGCCGCCGCGACCAGCCCCATGGGGATGGACTTGTCCATGCCGTCCACCACGAAGACATCTCCACGTTTCGCATCGCGCTCGATATGAGGAGCCCGGTCGCGAAAGCGCCGATCGATGCGGTCGGTGTAGGTGTTCGGCGGCTCGGTGACGTGGGAATCGGCGGAGATGAGGGGCTTGCGCATCGAGGCTCCTAGACGGACGCGGTGGCCCCGATCACGGGGCCGAAGCGGTCCATGCGCTCGAGGGTCTCCGAGAGCGTCTCGCTCCGGAAGTCGAAGATCAGCTCGCTCACGCCCACGCGGGCGAAGGCGGCGATGTCGTCGGCGATCTGAGCGAGGCCGCCCGAGAAGGGGCGGCGGTCGCCGCCGTCCAGCGTCTGGTCGGCGTCGTACACCGGCGCCTTGTACGAGATCGTGAAGAGGCGGAAGTCGCGGCCGGCGGCGTCGGTGAGGCGCCGGAGCTCGTCGAGCGAAGCGGCCAGCTCGGCGGGGCGCAGCGGCACCGCGGGATTGGCCCCGACGGGATGCCAGCCGTCCCCCAAACGCGCGGCCCGGCGGAGGGCGGCCTTGCTGTGCCCGCCGATCCAGATGGGTGGATGGGGCTTCTGCAGAGGGTGCGGCAGGCAGCGGATGGAGTCGAAGCGGTAGAATTCCCCCGCGAACGACGCCGGGTTCTGGGTCCAGAGGGTCTTGAAGATGCGGAGGTACTCGTCGGATACCGCCCCACGCCGGTCGAAGTCCGGCGTGGCGAGGGCGCGGAACTCCTCGCGCATCCACCCCACGCCCACGCCCACGGTGAGGCGGCCGGTGGAGAGCACGTCGATGGTGGCGAGCATCTTCGCGGTCACCACGGGATTGCGATGGGGCAGGATCATCACGCTCGAGACCAGCCGCAGCGCGCGCGTCTTGGCCGCCACGAAGGCCATGAGCGTGAGCTGCTCGAGCGCGTCGCCGTGACCGGGAAAGGCGCCGTTCACCGTGTACGGGTACTTCGATTCGATGCGAGTCGGGAACACCACGTGATCGGCCACCATCACCGAGGCGAAGCCGAGGGCCTCCCCGCGCGTGAGGATGGCCTCCAGGGCCTCCGGCGTCGCCGTCGGGCCGCGGGTGGGAAGGTAGAAGCCGTAGCGCATCAGGCTAGCTCCGGAATCACCCAGAGTGGACGCTGTCCCGCGGCCACCCGCTGGATGTTGTCGAACCCGTTCCGGAAGCGCGCCGTCCAGTTCTCCCACGTGGGGCCCGCGGTGTGCGGGGTGAAGGTGACATTGGGCAGCGAGAAGAGGGCGTGATCCCCGGCGGGCGGCTCCTCCCGCATGACGTCGAGCCCGGCGCCCGCGAGGGCGCCACCGGTGAGCGCGGCGTGCAGCGCCGTCTCGTCCACCACCGGACCGCGGCAGGTGTTCACCAGGATGGCGCTCCGCTTCATGAGGCCGAGCTCGCGCGCGCCGATCATGCCGCGCGTGGAGTCGTCGAGCGGCACATGGAGACTCACCACGTCCGAGCTGCGCAGGAGCTCGTCGAGCAGCACGAAGCGCACCCCCAGCGCGTCCTCCGCGTCCTCGGTGAGGCGCCGGATGTCGTAGTACTGCACGCGGGCGTCGCAGGCGACGAGACGTCGGGCCACCTTCTTGCCGATATTGCCGAGGCCGATCAGGCCCACGGAGCGGCCGGCCAGCTCCCCCACCCGCGCGTCCGCCGGATCGGCCACACGCCAGCGGCCCGCCACCACGTCGTTGTGGAAGCGCACGAGACGCTTGAGCACGGCGAGGATGAGCATGAGGGTGTGCTCGGCCACCGCGATGGCGTTGGCGCCGCCGTTGTTGGCCACCGGCACCCCCGCCTTGCGCGCGGCTTCCACGTCCACGTGATCGTAGCCCGCGCTCAGCAGCTGGACCAGGCGAAGCTTGGGCGCGGAGCGGAAGAACTCCCCGCCCATGCGCCGGGCGAGCCCGAGGTAGAACTCGGCGTCGGCGGCGGCCTCGATGAACTCCGGCGTGCCCACGTCGGCCACGACCAGGTCGTAGCCCGGCGGCACCAGCGAGCGCGCGATGTCGAGCACGGCGGGGGGCTGCTTGGGCGCGAACAGGATCTTCACGGACATGGGGCCCTCCCCCGGGGATGCTAGCACAGGGCCCGGCCCATGATCTCGTTGGCGAACAGCGTGAGAATGGATTCGCGCGGCACGAAGCCCGCGTCCGGCACCTGCGGGAGCAGGATGACGCGACGGATCTCCGGCACGGTCGCGACGCGCGCCACCTGCGCGCGCACCTCGGCCGGAGTGCCGGCCAGCGCCATGAGGCGGACCAGACGGTCCGGGACCAGCTCGCGGTGACGGGAGGCGGCGGTGGCGTGCTGGAAGGCGTCGTACTCACGACGCAGGCGCTCCACCACCGGCCGGTCCTCGTCGCTGAACGGCACCGGCAGCGGGTGCCGCAGCGCGGAGGCCACGCGGCCCCGCGCGTGATCACGCGCGAGGTCGCCGTCCTCGGAGACCGAGGTCGGCGCCCAGAGCGCCACGTCGAGGTCGGCGAGGCTTCGACCCGCCTCCCGCGCGCCCGCGGCCACGCGCGCGACCCCCGCCTTGAGGATGTCGGGCTCGACGCTGGCGTACATGATGACGCCGTCACCCACGCGCCCCGCCGAGGCCAGCATGCGCGGACCGGAGCCCGCGGCGTAGATGGGGATGGCGCGCGGCGCGCGGAGCCAGGCCACCCGGCCGTCGCTGCCGGACTCGAACCGCACGGGTTGGCCCCGCGTGAGGCGGCGCAGCGACGTCGCCATCGCCTCCAGGGTGGCGGTGCGGGCGGTCTGGGCGATGGTGAGTCCCATGGTCTGGGCGGCGCTCCCGCCCGTCCCCACCCCCACCACGACGCGGCCGGGCGCCAGCTCCTCCAGCGAGAGGGCCGCGCTCGCCGTCACCGAGATGTGCCGGGTGTGCGGCACGGTGATGCCGGGGCCGAGGCGAATGCGCGAGGTGGCGAGCGCGCACGCGGTGAGGGTGACCCATAGCTCGCGACACACGAGGTGGGTGTCGGTGATCCAGGCGGTGTCGAAGCCGAGAGACTCGGCCAGCCGCACCTGCTCGACGATGGCGGGAATGGGCTGGCTGCCGAGAATGGCGACGTCGAACTTGAGGGGGTCCCTAGGCGTCTCGGGGCTCCTCTTTGATGAAGCGGCCCTGGCGCAGCTCCTCGAGAGTGCGCTCGATCTCGGCGCGAGTGTTCATCACGAAGGGCCCCCAGCGCGCGATGGGCTCACCGAGCGGCCGCGCGGCGGCGAGGAGGAAGCGTCCGCCGGCCGGACCCGCCGCCGCTTCGACCACGTCGCCGTCGGCGAGGATCACCAGCGCGGGGGCGCGCACCGTGGTCGCACCGAAGCGCACCTCGCCCGCGTCCACATAGGCGAATGCGGTGTGGCCGGCAGGCACCGCCTCGCGGAACCGGGCGCCGGCGGGAAGCCGCGCGTCCACGAAGGTCGGGGCGACGGCCAGCCCCTCCACCGGCCCGGTGAGGCGCCCGCCCAGCACGGCGCCGGCGATGACGCGGATGCGCGCCCCTTCCGGAGTCTCGACCTCGGGAAGCCGCGCGGCCACGAGGTCGCGATACTTCGGCCGGCTCATCTTGTCCCTCGCGGGCAAGTTCAGCCAGAGCTGCAGCCCCGCCACGCCCTCCGGCCGCACCTGCGGCATCTCCTCGTGGAGGATGCCGCTGCCCGACGTCATCCACTGGATGTCGCCGGCGCCGATGCTGCCACGGTGGCCCAGCGAGTCGGCATGGCGCACCTCGCCCGCCCGCATGAGGGTGACGGTCTCGATGCCGCGATGCGGGTGCACCGGGAACCCGGCCTCGTACTCGGCGGGCTCCCGGGATTCGAAGTGGTCGAGGAGAAGAAAGGGATCGAGGTGATCGAGCCCACGCGTGCCGATGCTCCGGCGGAGATGCACGCCCGCCCCCTCCACCACCGGCTCGGGCGTGACCACCCGCGCCACCGCGCGCACCGTCTCCGCCATGGACGCCTCCTCGCGCCCTGGATCTTACCCTTTTCGGCTATCATCCGACGTGCATCCGATCGGAGCAGCGGACCACGGAAGGAGGACGGCGATGGCGGGGCCTCGGCTGGCCGGCAAGGTGGCGATCGTGACGGGCGCGGGATCGCGCGCGGAGGGCATCGGCAATGGACGGGCCACCGCGGTGCTGTTCGCGCGCGAGGGCGCGCGGGTACTGTGCGTCGATCGAGAGAAGGACAAGGCGGAGGCCACGCGGGCCATGATCGCCGCCGAGGGCGGCGAGGCCGCGGTGCTCGAGGCCGACGTCACGCGGAGCGCCGACTGTCGGGCCATGGTGGACGAGGCGGTGCGGCGCTGGGGGCGCCTCGACATCCTCGACAACAACGTGGGCATCGGCGGGCGCGCCTCCGTGGTCGAGGTGGAGGAGGGCGACTGGGATCACATGATGCGCGTCAACGTGACGAGCATGATGCTCACGTCCAAGCACGCCATCCCCGCCATGGCCAAGGGCGGCGGCGGGGCCATCGTGAACATCTCGTCGATCTCCGCGCTCCGGCCGCGCGGGCTCACGCCCTACACGGTGTCCAAGGGCGCGGTGATCGCCCTCACCCGCGCCATGGCCATCGACCACGCCGCGCAGGGCATCCGCGTGAACTGCATCGCCCCCGGGCCGGTCTACACGCCCATGGTCTACGCGGGGGGGATGACGCCGGAGCTGCGCGATCAGCGGCGGCGCGCCTCGCCGCTCGGCATCGAGGGCACGGGGTGGGACATCGCCAATGCCGCGGTGTTCCTGGCGTCCGACGAGGCCCGCTACATCACCGGTGTGGTGCTCCCGGTGGACGGCGGGGTCACCCTGACGAGCGCGTCACGCTGAGGGCGGTGGGGGCGGGCCGAAGATCCGCGACTTGATCCGCGACGGCACCCAGCGGGCCACCCGGTGGGCGACGCCGGCCACCGCGTCGAGGCTGGCCGCGTCGCCGGGCCAGTACTTCAGGAGCAGCGCGCGATCGACAAAGGTCAGGAGCCCGTCCACGACCACGGCCACCAGCAGCACGTCGTCGAGATAGCCGAGCCAGGGGATGAAGTCCGGGATCAGGTCCACCGGGCTCGCCAGGTAGAGCGCCACCGCGGCGAGGGCGATCTTGGCCGCCTTCGGGACGGTGCGGTCGGCGAGGAGCGAGGCGACCATCCGCGCCAGGCGCGGGAGCAGGAACACGAGATCGCGCAGGCGAAGCCGGGCCACCGTTGGGGATCCTCCCGTCTAGTCCAGACTCTCCGCCACGATCTCGGCGATGTCCTTGACCTGGAGCGTCTCCTCCGCCCCCACGACCTTGCGGCCGAGATCCATCATGGCGAGGCAGAAGGGGCAGGCGCTCGCCACCACGTCGGGCTTGACCGTGAGCGCCTCCTCCACGCGGATGACGTTGACGCGCTTCTTGGCGGGCGTCTCCATCCACATCTGACCGCCCCCGCCGCCGCAGCAGAGGCCGCGCTCGCGCTGCCGCGGCATCTCGATGAGCTTGAGGCCGGGGACGTAGACCGCGCTCTCCCGAGGCGCGTCGAACACCCCGTTGTAGCGCCCGAGATAGCAGGAGTCGTGGAAGGCCACCGTCCTGGCGAGCGGCTTGGCGGGCTGGATGCGCCCTTCGCGCAGGAGCTCGCGGATCACCACGGAGTGGTGCACCACCTCGAAGTTCCCGCCGAACTGGGGATACTCGTTCCGGATGGTGTTGAAGCAGTGCGGGCAATGACTGATGACCTTCTCGAACGCGTACTGCTTGATGTTCCCGACGTTCTCGTCGGCGAGCATCTGATAGAGATACTCGTTGCCGAGCCGCCGCGCGACCTCGCCGTGGCAGCGCTCCTCCGCCATCACCCCGAAGGACACCCCCGCCTTCTTGAGGATCTTCACCACCGCGCGCGCGATGGCCTGATTCCGCCGGTCATACGACGCCGAGCACCCCACCCAGTAGAGATACTCGACCGGCTTCCCCGCCTCGAGGACGGGGACATCGAGGCCCTCGGTCCAGGCCAGGCGCTCGGTGGGCGCGAGGCCCCACGGGTTCCCCGCCCGCTCGATGTTCTGGAGGCTCATCGGCGCGGTGGACGGGAGCGCGCCCTCGGACAGCGTGAGGTAGCGGCGCAGGTCGACGATGGTGTCCACGATGTCGATGTGGGCGGGGCACTCCTGCACGCAGGCCATGCACGTGGTGCACGCCCACAGCTCGTCGGCCTGGATGATCTCGCCGTGAATGGGCCGGGTGTCCCCGCTCAGCATGTAGCGCTTGAGCTTGACGATGATGGCCTTCGGGTTCAGGGCGCTCCCCGACATGGTCGCCGGACACGCGTCCTGGCAACGCCCGCATTCCACGCACGCGTCGAAGTCCAGGCGGCGCTTCCACGAGAACTCCTCGAACTTGGAAATGCCTAGGCTCTCCGCCTCCTCGAGGTTGTCGATCTTGGCGATGGCCCCGCGGGGCCCGAGCTTGGCGAAGAAGATGTTCAGGGGCGTGGTGAGGAGGTGCATGAAGTAGGACCACGGCAGCGCCGCGATGAACACGAACACCACCGCGGCGTGGAAGAGCCACGTGCCCAGGTAGAGCCCGCGGAGGGCGCCCTCGGTGAGCCCGAGGGCGAGGAAGCCCTGCCCCACCACGTAGCCGACCGGTGACCAGGGAGCCCACCAGGGCTTCACCGCGGCGAGCCGGCTCCCCTCCATGATGAAGCCGGTCACGTTGATCACGAACAGGATGAGGAGGGCGTAGGCGAACTTGGGATCGGGATCCACGCGGGCGGGACGCTTGATGAAGCGCCGGTAGCACGCCATGCCCAGCCCCACCACGAAGAAGAGGCCGAACAGGTCGAGCACCACCTCGTAGAAGAGGTAGAACGGCCCCTTGAGGAGCTTCACGCCGAGCAGCGGCAGGGTCAGGTCGTAGTCGATGGTCGCGAGCACCGTGCCCATGAACAGCGCGAGGAAGCCCCAGAACACGGTGGCGTGCATGACACCGGGATAGGACTGCGAGAGCACCCGCATCTGGAGGAGCCCGTACTTGATCACGAGGCCCACGCGGGTGGGAATGCGGTCCCAGCGCATCTCGGGCCGGCCCCCCAGCCAGAGGCGCACGCGCTGGGCGATGCCCCAGAAGCAGACCGCGAGCGCGATGGTCGCGCCCGCGTAGAGGGCGAGCTGCGCCCAGTGCGGAATGGCCCAGAACGTGTCGCGGAACGGCGTGTCGCCGTAGAGAGGATTCATGACCGGCACAGCATGGGGTCGCGGCGGGGAGCGTGTCAAGGGCGGGAGGGCGCGTCCCGCGTGGACGCGCCCTCCCGGATGCGACGAAGTGAACTAGCTCTTGATCTCGGGGCCGCGGAACGCGTTGTGGCAGGCCCCGCACGTGGTCCGGCCCATCTCGGCGACCGCGGCCTGGGTGCCGGGAAGGTTGTTCGCGCGAGCGAGGCCGGCCACCTTCGTGGCCTGCTCCCCGAGGCTTCGGGCGTAGCCGTCGAACTCGGCCTTCTTCTGCCAGATCTCCGGCTTGGCGCGGGACTTCGGTGACGTCGAGCCGGCGGGGAAGAGCCCGGGGATGGCCTTGGAGGTATCCACCAGCACGTCCGCGTTGGCGGCGACGCCATCGAGGCTGCCCGCCCGGAGCTTCGTGGTGATGTCCTGCATGGCCGCACCCTGCTTCTTCATCAGCTGCTGCCGGTCGGCCACCGGGTCGGCGGATGCCATCTTCTTGTCGCCGCTCGCGCAGCCCGCGAGGAGCCCGGCGGTCAGGCCGCCCACCACCAGGAACGCTGTGATCGCCCGTCGCTTCATATGGCCTCCGTGGCTAAGGGGCACTGCAGGCCGCCGTCACTTCGACACCTTGTTCTGGATCGGCGGGAGGGACTTGAGGTAGTGCGCGATGGCGAGGAGATCGGCCCGCGTCATGTCCTTGTAGCCGGCGGTGGTCCCCTGGATCACCTCCGCCATGAGCCCGCCGGCCACGTCGCCGTCGGGCTTGTTGCCGGTGCCGAGATACTCCGCGATCTGCTCCACCGTCCACGTGAGCCCGGTGCTCTTGTCCGGGGTGATGTTCGGGACCTCGGAATCCTCCGGGCCCTTCGCATTGCCGGCGAGGAAGCGCGCGTTGTCGGTGGCCATGGTCATGGTGCGCGGCGTGTGACACTCGCCGCAGTGGGCCACCGCGCGGACGAGATACTCGCCCCGCGCGATGCCGCCGGTGGGCGCCGTCGCCGGCGGCGTCTCCTTGGGCGCGAATGCGGCGAGCCACGCGGGCAGGAACACGGACTCGAACATCGGCACGCTGATCTTCTTCGGCTGGTTCGCCCGATTGACGGGCGGAAGCGTGCGGAGATATGCGGTCACGGCCTTGAGATCGCCCTCGGCCATGCCGTTGAAGACCGTGAAGGGATGGACGGGGAGCAGGCGCTCGCCATTGGGCCGACGTCCCAGACGGATGGCGGTGATGATCTGCTCGTCCGTCCAGCCGCCGATCCCGGTCTTGGGATCCGGGGTGATGTTGCTCGAGTAGACCGTGCCGAACGGTCCGTCATACCTCCGGCCCCCGCTGTTGACGGGCTGCTTCGGCTGGGTGTGACAGCCGCACCCGCCGGTGGCGCCGAAGATGTACTTGCCGCGCGCCAGCTCGGCGGCGCTGGGAGCCTGCGCCCCGGCGGTCGACGCGGCGCCCAGCGAGCAGGCGAGCAAGAGAGTCCCGAGGACATACCTCATGAATTTCCACTCCTAACCCGCGACCCCGGGGGCGGGTTCCCCGGGGCATGGCCGGGTCAGTGGCTCTCGGCCGGGCGCCCCCCCGCCAGACGCCTCTCCATCACCAGCGCGTCCTCGCCCGTGTCGAAGTAGTAACCCTTTCGCCGCCCGATCACCGCGAAGCCCAGGCTCTCGTAGAGCCCCAGGGCCTCGACATTGGTGGGCCGTACCTCGAGAAAGGCCAGCGTGACTCCTCGCGCGCGGCCGTCCTCCAGCATGGCCTGGAGCAACCCGCGGGCCAGACCCTGGCCGCGCCGGGTCGGGTGCACGGCCAGATTGGTGACGTGGATCTCGTGGCCGATCTCCCAGAGGCAGAGATAGCCGGCGATGTGTCCCTCGACCCGGGCCACGAGGCAGCGGGCCACCCGGTTCTGGGTGATCTCGTAGCGGAAGGCGGCGCGGGACCACGGGGTCTTGAAGGAGAGCCGCTCGATCTCCAGCACCTCGTCGAGGTCGTCGAGCGTCATCGGCGCCAGCGCCAGCGCGTGCATCATCATGCGCTGCGACGGGCCTTGAGCTCGGCCTCGGAGGGCCGGAGATAGAGGGGACTCAGCGCCTCGGCGTCCGTCCCCTTCCCCGCCGCGAGCAGCGCGTGCCCGAGCTGGGCCACGACCCCGGGCGAGGGCCGGCGGCGCGCGGGCGGCGCCTCCATCACGGCGTCGCCGAGGCGAGCCAGATGCGGCCGGCACGGCGCCACGCCATCGCCGAGCACGATGACGGGCGTGGGCAGCCGCGCGGCCGCCGCCGCCGGCGCGAGCGCCAGATAGTCCCACTCGCGCGTCATGGTCTCGCCGCGCCACCGGTAGAGCGAGCAGTACACCTCGCCCTTCCGCGCGTCGAGCAACGGGCACACCGGGGCCCCCGCGAACGGGAGCGTGGCGGCAAGCGCGTCGAGCGTCGGCACCGCGGCGATCGGCAACGAGAGCGCGAGGGCCAGCCCCTTCACCGTGGCGATGCCCACGCGGAGCCCGGTGAACGAGCCCGGCCCCACCGACACCGCCAGGCCTTCCAGATCCGCCGGCCCCCAGCCACAATCCTGGAGGAGGCGGTCCACCACCGCCATCATGCGCTCCGAGTGCGTGAGCGCGACGGACAGCGTGGTCTCGCCCACGAGGCGATCGCCGTCGAGCAGCGCCGCGCCGCCGGTGAGCGTCGCGCTCTCCAGCGCCAGGATCTTCATCGCCGGGTCAGTGTACTCGTGGATCTTTGGGGTTGACAAGGCAGCGCCGCGACGGCCATTCTGGGCGCCACCCACCCAGGAGGAGCTGCCGAATGACCCCGCCGGCGCGCAAGGATTCCGAGGCCATGGACGCCGAGGTCCGCGAGAAGATTCACCTCGAGATCCTCAAGCGGACCGGGGCCTATCACGCCAACGACCACATCCTCCTGCCGTCGGGCCAGCACACCACCGAGTACATCGAGAAGACCCTCGTCACGACCGAGCCCTCGTTCACCGAGGGCCTGGGGGCGGTGATCGCGAAGCACTACGCGCAGTGGCCCATCGACGTGGTGCTGTCGACCGGCCCGGGCGCCCTCATCCTCTCCCACTGCGTGGCCCGCGCGCATCCCTCGCGCCCGACCGTGATGTACGGCACCAAGGGCGTGAGCGGCGGCAAGCGGCGCGTGACCTTGCCGGTCGAGTTCCACCGGCTGATCCGGCCCGGCACCAAGGTGCTGGTGGTCGAGGACCTCGTGTCCTCGGGCGCCACCGTGCGCCTGCTCACCGAGCTGGTGGAGAGCCTGGGCGGACAGATCGTGGGCATCGGCGCGCTCTGGCGGCGCACCAAGCGCGCGGAGGTGGATGGCAAGCCCATCTTCAGCCTCGTGAGCCGCGACTTCCCCACGTATCCGCCGGAGGCGTGCCCGCTCTGCAAGAAGGGTGTGCCCCTCAATCGCGAGTTCGTGAAGCGCCGCGACGAGCGCAAGCCCTCGCACGTGCAGGAATAGCCGGGCGAGGCGAGCGGATACGTGATCGGGCCGAGCGGAGCGAGGCCTCCGGCCCCCTAGATGTAGCCCCCGGAGGGCCGTCCGGCCCCCGTATGCGGTATTTTCTCCTTGACACCTTTTTTTCGGGCCCTTAGAGTCCGAACTGTCCTAACTCCGCACGACGCGCGCGGATCGGGAGGGAGGTGACACGATGGCGAAGAAGAAGGCCGCCAAGAAGAAGAAGAAGTAAGGCGCCTGCGTAACGGCGCTCGGCCCTGTCGGCCCCATCCCGGCAGGGCCGAACCATCTCAGCCCATCACCCCCCCCCTCGACATATTCCCCACGTCGAACTGGCCGGTCGGTTCCGGAATACCCGATCCGCTTTCCCCGGCCGGCCCGCCCACGGCAACCGATCATTCCGAGCGGGGGCTCCGAGCCTCAGGCGTGGCGTGGCAGTGATCTTGCTCCTTCTCTCACGGACACCTTCCCTCAAAGGAGGAGCCCACATGGCCACCATCGAGCACAGCATCGACGTCCAGGTGCCGGTCCGGACCGCGTACAATCAGTGGACGCAGTTCGAGGAGTTCCCTCGCTTCATGGAAGGCGTGAAGGAAGTCCGGCAGCTGGACGACACGCGCCTCTACTGGCGCGCCACGATCGGAGGCGTCGAGAAGGAGTGGCGCGCCCGCATCGTGGAGCAGGTTCCGGATCGGGGCATCGCGTGGCAGAGCGAGGGCGGTGCCTACAACTCGGGCGTGGTGAGCTTCCAGCCCGAGAGCCCCGGCGAGACGCGCATCACCCTCCGCATCGACTATGATCCCGATGGCGTGCTGGAGAACGTGGGGGATGCCGTGGGCGCGGTCTCCCGCCGCGTGAAGGGCGACCTGGAGCGCTTCAAGGAGTTCATCGAGGCGCGGGGCCGGGAAACCGGCGCCTGGCGCGGCACCGTGGACGCGGGCACGGCCCGCGCCTCACGTCCGACCCCGGGCGGCGCGTTCCCGGAATAGCGAGCGGTCGTGGCTGGGCGCGGACTCCGGAAGGCCGGTGTCCGCGCGCCCCACCGGGATCAGCGGCGGGGGGCGATCTTCACCGGCTTGGCCGGCTTGCCCTTCTCCCCTTCCTTGATGAGCCCCTTCACCTCATCCATGAACTGCGAGATGTCCTTGAACTGCCGGTACACCGAGGCGAAGCGCACGTAGGCGACCTGATCGAGCTTCTGCAGGTGCTCCATCACGACCTCGCCCAGCTCCTTCGAGGTGATTTCCTTCTCGGCCCGCTCGTGGAGCTTGGCCTCGATCTCGGCGACTACGTCGTCCACTGCCTGCACGCCCACCGAGCGCTTCTCGCACGCCTTGAGAATGGAGCCCCGGAGCTTCTGCCGGTCGAAGGGCTCCCGGCGCCCGTCACGCTTCACCACGTGCGGGAGCACGTCCTCGATGTACTCGTAGGTCGTGTAGCGCCGGTGGCACTTGAGGCACTCCCGCCGCCGGCGGATGAACTCGCCGTCCCGACCCACCCGCGAATCCACGACACGGTCCTCGGTATGGCCGCAGAAGGGGCATTTCATGGCCGCAAACGCTCCGGGTAGAGGGGGAACCGCGAGGTCAGCGCTTGTACCTCCGCGCGCACGGCCGCCTCCGTGGCGGCGTCGCCAATCCTGGTCAGCACCCGGTCGATAAAGCCGGCAATGGCCGCCATCTCGGGCTCCTTCATCCCCCGGGTGGTCACCGCCGGGGTCCCGATCCGGATGCCGCTCGTCACCATGGGTCCCTTGGTGTCGAAGGGAATGCCGTTCTTGTTGACGGTGATCCAGGCGCGGTCCAGCGCCTCCTGCGCGTCCTTGCCGGTGACGCCCTTCCCCGTGAGATCGACGAGGAGGAGGTGAGTGTCCGTGCCGCCCGACACCAGACGGAACCCGCGGGCAGTCATGGCCTCGGCGAGCGCGGCCGCGTTCTTCACGATCTGCCCCTGATAGTCGCGCCAGGCCGGGGTCTGCGCCTCGCGGAACGCCACCGCCTTCGCCGCGATCACGTGCATGAGCGGGCCGCCCTGAATGCCCGGCAGCACGACGCGATCGAGGTCCTTGGCGTGGGCGGCGCGGCACATCACCATGCCGCCGCGCGGGCCGCGAAGGGTCTTGTGGGTCGTCGTGGTGACGAAGTCCGCGTAGGGCACCGGCGTGGGGTGAAGCCCCGCCGCCACCAGCCCGGCGGTGTGGGCGATGTCGGCCATGAAGGCCGCGCCGACCTCCTCCGCGATCTGGCCGAAGGGCTTGAATTCGATGGCGCGCGGAAAGGCCGAGCCACCGGCGATGATCAGCTTGGGCCGGTGCTGGCGGGCAAGGTCGCGCACCTGATCCATGTCGATGCGCTCGGTGTCCTTCCGGACCCCGTACGGCACGATCGTGTAGAGCTTGCCCGAGAAGTTCATGGGGCTGCCGGCGGTGAGATGCCCGCCGTGGGCGAGATTCGGCCCCAGCACCACGTCGCCGGGCTTGAGCCGGGTCAGGTACACGGCCATGTTGGCCTGGGACCCGGAGTGGGGCTGCACGTTGGCGTGCTCGGCCCCGAAGAGCTCCTTGGCGCGGGCGATGGCGAGCTCCTCGACCACGTCCACCATCTCGCAGCCGCCGTAGTACCGCTTGCCAGGATAGCCCTCGGCGTACTTGTTGGTGAGGACCGAGCCCGTCGCCTCGAGCACCGCCTCGGAGACGAAATTCTCGGAGGCGATCAGCTCGAGGTTACGCGCCTGGCGCTCGGTCTCACCGTGGATCGCCTTCGCGATCTCGGGATCGACCTCGGCCAGGCGTCTCATCCGCACCGCTCGCCGCGAAGACGCCGCTCGAGGGCGTTGATCTTGCCGACCCGGCGCGCGTGCCGATCGCCGGCGAAGGGGGCGTCGACCCAGATCTGGAGGATGTCCCGAGCCACGTCGCGGCTGGTGAGGCGCGCGCCCAGGCAGAGGACATTGGCGTCGTTGTGCTCACGGCTCATGCGCGCGGTGAAGGTGTCGCTGCAGGCGGCCGCCCGCACGCCCGGCACCTTGTTCGCGGTGATGGCCATGCCGATGCCGGTGCCGCACACCAGCAGGCCGCGGTCGACCTTCGCCACCGCCACCGCCTCGGCGACCTGGGCGGCGTAGTCCGGATAGTCGACCGACTCGGGTGAATGAGTGCCGAAGTCGAGGACCTGATGCCCGTGATCGATCAGCCAGGCCTTGCAGGCTTCCTTGAGCTCCCATCCGGCATGATCGGCGCCAAGGGCAATGGCAAGCATACGCATGCCCAACTTACGCTCTGTCGGGGCCGAGTGTCAAGGAGCCGCTAGATATGGTGTTTCCGGCCTTGTCGCGCTAGTGGGTCACCCGCTCCCCGTCGCGCGCGATCGCCACCCGCCAGCCCAGCGCGGCCACCGCCTCCCGCAAGGCCTCGGCCGCGCGCGGCTCGCCGTGCACCAGATAGGTGATGCCGGGCGGGCGGCGAAAGCCGCCGAGCCAGCGGAGGATCTCCCCGCGATCGGCGTGGGCCGAGTACGCGTCGGAGGTGAGGATGGTGGCGCGTACCGGCACCTCCTCGCCGAAGATCCGAAGCGTGCGGGCCCCATCGCGCAGCAGGCGGCCGCGCGTGCCCGCGGCCTGGTAGCCGACGAACAGCACGGTGGTCCGAGGCTCGGGCAAGCGACGGCGGAGGTGATGGAGGATGCGCCCTCCCGTGGCCATGCCGCTGCCGGCCAGGATGATGCCCGGCGGCGCCGTCTCGTTGAGGCGCTTGGAGTCCTCGACGGTGCGCGTGATCTGGAGGTTCTTCGGCGCATAGGGCCGCGTCCCTCCGGCCACCGTGCGCCGGAGGGCGGCGTCCTGCTCCTCGATGTGGCGCGAGTAGATGGCCAGCGCCTCGATGGCCATGGGGCTGTCGAGAAAGACCGGCAGCGGCGGGATCTCGCCGCGCTCCTCCAGCTCGCGCAGGTCGAAGAGCACCTCCTGAGCCCGCCCGACCGCGAAGGCGGGAATGAGGAGCCAGCCCCGGCCCTCGGCGGCGCGCGTGACTGCTCCGACGAGGCGCGCGCGGCGATCGTCGGCCTCGTGCAGGCGGTCACCGTAGGTGGACTCCACGAGCAGCACGTCCGCCTCCGCCACCGGGTCCGGATCGCGCATGATGGGCACGTCGTAGCGTCCGAGATCTCCGGAAAACACCACACGCCGCCCGCCCAGACGGCACTCGACCAGCCCCGCGCCCAGGATGTGCCCGGAATGCGTGAAGCGCCCCTCCACCCCCTTTCCGGGGGCGAACGAGGCGCCGAAGTCCGCGGTACGCACCTGACGCAGCACGCGCTGCGCGTCCTCCACCGTGAACAGTGGGAGCGCGGGGTCGTGGCGCGAGGTGCGGTGGCGATTCGCGAACGCCGCTTCCTCTTCTTGAAGATGCGCGGCGTCGGGCAGGAGCACGCGCAGGAGATCGGCGGTGGCAGGCGTGCAGTGCACCGGCCCGCCGAAGCCGGCCCGCATGAGCCGGGGCAGATAGCCCGAGTGATCGATGTGGGCGTGGCTCAGGACCACGGAATCCAGCCGACGGGGGTCGAGGGGCGGCGCCTCCCAGTTGCGGACCCGGAGGGCCTTGAGGCCCTGGAAGAGCCCGCAGTCGAGGAGCACGCGGGCACCATCCGCTTCGAGCAGATGCTTGGAGCCGGTGACGGTGCCGGCGGCGCCGTGAAAGGTGAGAGCGACGCTCACCGGCCGGGCAGCCCTCCCCGCGCCTCGCGCGGCCGCGCTGGCAGCGGCCGCAGCGGCCCCGCGCCCTCGGGGAAGTCGAACGCCTCCTGGCTGGCCTGCTCCACGCCCCGCGCCACCAGCGCGGCGACGTCGAGGCGGGCCTCGAACGCCCGCACGTCCTCGCGGCTCATGCGGGTGCCGGGGTGCTTGGGCACGAAGAGCGTGCAGCAGTCGGCATCGGGCTCGATGGAGACCTCGAAGGTGCCGAGGGCCTCCGCCTGCGCGGTGATCTCGAGCTTGTCCATCCCGATGAGCGGTCGCAGCACGGGCAGGTCCGCCACCTCGTCCACGCGGGCGAGATTGTGCAGGGTCTGCGAGGCGACCTGCCCCACGCTCTCCCCGGTGACGAGGGCGAGGGCGCCGGTGCGCCGCGCCAGGGCCTCGGCGATGCGCAGCATGAAGCGCCGGTAGACGACCACCCGGGCCGGCGCGGGCACCGCCAGCACGATCTCGCGCTGTATCTCGCCGAACGGCACCAGGTACAGCCGCGAGTCGTACTGCCATGCGGTGAGGCGCCGGACGAGCTCGCGCGCCTTGCCCGGCGACACGTCGGGCAGATACGGCACGCTGTGGAAGTGCACGAAGACCACCCGGCACCCCCGCTTCATGAGCCGCCACGCCGCCACCGGGGAGTCGATGCCTCCGGAGAGGAGCGCGGCCACCGTGCCGCTCGAGCCCACCGGGAGCCCGCCCGGCCCGGGCCGGCGGTCGCCGTAGACGAAGGCCTGGCCCGGCAGCACCTCCACGTGCACGTTCAGCTCGGGATGCTCGAGGCTCACGCGCGCGGAGCGGTGTGAGAGCACGTGCGCGCCGAGGGCGCGGTTCATCTCGATGGACGTCATGGGCGACGTCTTGAAGGCGCGCCGCGCGGTGATGCGGAAGGACTCGAAGCGGCGGGGCTCGATCACACGGTCCACCGCGCGCTTGAGGGACGCAAGATCGGGCGCGGTGCGCTCGGCGAGGGCGAAGTTGGCGACGCCGAACACCCGGGCCACCCGCGCGGCGACGGCCTCGGGATCCGCGCCCGCGGGCAGGTGCAGCACGATGCGGCCGGTGAGCTGCTCCACCCGCGCGGGGGCGAGATCGGCGAGCGCGCGGAGCAGGCTCTCCTGCAAGCGCCGCAGGAACAGCGGGCGATTGCCACGCTTGAGGCTGATCTCGTGATAGTGGACGATCAGGACCCGGGGCGCGGCCGCCTCGTGGGAGACCTCCGCCCCCATCACTCCGCCTCGGGCGGGCGCGGATGCTTGGGCCGTCGCCGATACGCGGTCTTCGGCGTCTCCACCTTCGGAGGCTTGGCCGGCATGGGCTTGCGCACGCGCGCGTGGAGGGGCTTCTTCTTCTTTCCCACCCGTCTAGTATAGGCCGCCGGCGAACGTGTTGACGCCCGCGTGGCGGCCCGCCGCCTTGTACATCTTCACCCCACCCCAAACCTGCCCGGCCACGCCGTCGTGAAGGGCCCAGCTCCGTCCCCGCACCGTCAGCCCGGCGCCGGGGGCGCGGAAGGGGGTGGAGGCGTCGAGCCCGCGCGTGAGGGCGCCGGTCTGGGCGAACTGGTCGTGAATGTACTCCATGATCTCGCGCCCCATGATGTAGCCGCAGCCGTGGCGCTCGTAGATGATGGCGGAGTGGTAGAAGAGCGGATCGATGAGGTAGAGATTCTTGCCGATGAGCCCGCAGAAGGCTTCCATGCAGTCGAGCACCCGGGCGAGCAAACGCATGCCCCGGCGCACCTGTCCGGGCGCGAGCCCGTCGCGCAGAGCCCGCTCCTCCTCGAGCCGGTTGCGGGAGGCGGTGCCGAACAGCGTGTCCCGCCCGTCGCCATCCCGGTCGATGTCGTAGCGGGGCGCGGCGGGGTCATTGATCTGCACGAAGGCCAGCTCCGGCACCGACATCGAAGACATCTCCACGTCCACGAGGAGGGTGGGGTCACGATCCTCCGGGGCCGAGCGCACCTCCACCCGGGCCCAGGACCGCTCCTCGGGCGCGGTGATGCGCACCAGGCGCACGCCGTCGGGCCGGCACAGCGTGGTGGGGCTGATCTCGAGGCGCCGCAGGAGCTCGCCGGGCACGAGGCGGAGATAGAGCGACTCCGCCATCTCGCGGGGCAGCGCGTTGATCTCCTCGATGGAGGTGAGGCCGAGACCGCTGGCGCGAGGATCCACGACTAGCCCGCGGCGGCGAGCGCGCGGGCGCGCGCGAGCTCGTCGGGCGTGTTGACGTTCATGAACACCACCGCCGGATCGGCGAGCCGCGCCACCTCGGCCTCGGGAATGGCGAGGACCCGCACCTCGTCGAAGAAGCCGGTGATCTTGAGCCGCCCCGCACGCAGCCGGCGCTCCATGGGCCCGAGGCACGCCTTGCCGTAGCACGCGTGCAGCGTCTCCCACTGCTCGCCCACGCGCGGCGCCACCACGTCCGCCTCGTCGGCCCGCGCGAGGACGAGGCGCGCCACCGGGAGGGAAAGGAACGGCATGTCGCAGGCCACCGTGAAGGCCGCATCGCCGGGCGCGGCGCGCAGGCCGGAGTAGATGCCGCCGAGCGAGCCGCCGTCGGGAAATACGTCGGGCACCATGGGAAGCCCCAGGAAGGCGTAGAGATCGGGCGTGTTGGTGACGAGAAGCACGCGCTCGGTCGCCGCGCGCACGACGTCCAGCACCCGCTCCACGATGCGCCGCCCGCCCAGATCGAGCAGCGCCTTGGGCTCGCCGCCCATGCGCGTGCTCTTGCCGCCCGCCTGGATGACACCGGTGATGGACATCACAGGTAAATCGCACCCTGGCGAAGGATGCGGGGCGGCCACACCGTGCAGTCGGCCACCGTGGAGCCCGCCCCGCCGGCGGTGACGCCGCCGTCCAGCACGAGGTCCAGCTCGGGCCCGAGGCTTCGTGTGACCTCCTCCGCGCGGGTGGGCGGCGAACCGCCGCTCGGGTTGGCCGAGGGCGCGGTGACGGGCCGCCCCGCCGCCCGCACGAGGCCGAGCGCGACGGCGTGACCGGGGATGCGGAGCCCCACCGTGCCGCCGCCCGCCGTCACCTCCCCCGGCACCGTCGGAGCGGCCCGGAGCACCAGGGTGAGCGGGCCCGGCCAGTGACGCCCCATCAGCTCGCGCGCGCGGGGATCGGCATCGACGGCGAGCGCGAGGGCGCGCTCCACCGAGTCCACCAGCACGAGGAGGGGCTTCGACTCGGGGCGGCCCTTGAGGCGGAACACGCGGCGTACCGCCTCGGGCGCGAGGGCATCGGCCCCCAGGCCGTAGAAGCTCTCGGTGGGAAAGGCCACGGTGCCCCCGGACCGCAGCACCGCGGCCGCCGCGCGCAGGGTCTCGGGATCGGGGCGGTCGGCATCAACCACCCTGGTGACGGTCACCGCGCGAGCGCCCTCCTGGCGATGTCACGCCGGTAGTGCGCGCCCTCGAAGCGGATACGCGCCACCGCGGCATAGGCCGTATCCACCGCCGACCGCACGTCATGCCCGAGAGCCTGCACGGCGAGAACGCGGCCGCCCGCGGTCACCAGGGTCCCGTCGCGCCGCGCGGTGCCGGCGTGGAACACGGTCACTCCGGGCAGGGCCTCGGCATCCTCGACGCCGGCGATGGGGCGGCCGGTCTCGTATACCCCGGGATAGCCGCCGGACGCCATCACCACACACACCGACGCGTCCGGCCGCCACGGCACGGTGGCCGGGATGCCGCCCCCCTGGGCCACCGCGCGGAGCAGCGGGAGGAGATCGGTGGCGAGCCGGGGCAGCACCACCTGGCACTCGGGATCGCCGAAGCGACAGTTGAACTCCACCACCTTGGGCCCGCCGCGGGTGATCATGAGGCCCACGTAGAGAAAGCCGGCGAACGGCACACCTTCCTTGGCCATGGCGGCCACGGTGGGACGGACGATCTCGGCCATGACTCGCTCCGCCATCGCCGCGTCGAGCACGGGCGCCGGCGAGTAGGCGCCCATGCCTCCCGTGTTCGGGCCGCGGTCGTCGTCGAACACGGTCTTGTGGTCCTGCGCGCCGGCGAGGGGAAGGATGGCGTCGCCGTCGGTGATGGCGAAGAACGAAGCCTCCTCGCCCACCATGAACTCCTCGATGACCACGCGCGCGCCGGCGTCGCCGAACGCGCGCCGCTCGAGGCAGGCCGCCACCGCCGCGTCCGCCTCCTCCAGGGTGCGGCAGATGATCACGCCCTTGCCGGCGGCCAGCCCGTCGGCCTTCACCACCAGGGGCGGGCCGAGCTCGCGGCACCACGCGCGCGCCGAGGCCCCATCCGCGCACGCCCGGAAGCGCGCGGTAGGAATCCCGTGGCGCGCCATCAGGTCCTTGGCGAAGGTCTTGCTGCTCTCGAGCCGCGCCGCCGCTTGCGTCGGACCGAACACCGCGAGCCCGCGCTCGCGGAAGCGGTCGACGAGCCCCAGGGACAGCGGCAGCTCGGGACCCACCACGGTGAGCTCCACCCGCTCGGCGAGCGCGAGATCACGGAGGCCGTCGATCTCGTGATCCTTCACGGCGACGCAGCGGGCGTGGCGGGCGATGCCGGGATTGCCCGGCGCCGCGATCAGCTCGGTGGGCCGCGGGCTCCGCGAGAGCGCCCAGGCCAGCGTGTGCTCGCGTCCTCCGCCGCCCACGAGGAGGATCTTCACCGCGCGCCCTCCGGCTCCTCGCCCTCGGCGTCGGCCCCTTCCTCCAGGTGCGAGCGCGCGATCTGGGACCACGGGCTTCCCACGTCGAGCTCGAGATAGCGCCGCCAGTGCACGGCCGCCGCGTCGCTCCGGCCCATCTTGCCCAGCACGCCGGCGAGGTTGAAGTGCGCGTCGGCGTAGTCCGGGTCCATCTCGAGCGCGCGGCGGTACCAGGTCACCGCGGTGGGAAAATCTCCCAGGTCCTCGGCGAGCGAGCCCAGGTTGAACGCGGCCTGGGTGCAGGTGGGATCGGCGCGGAGGGCCGCGCGATAGCACTCCCCCGCCCGCTCGTAGTGGCCCATGCGGTGCTGGAGCAGGCCCATGTTGTTCCAGGCCGCCGCGTAGCCGGGATCCACCGCGACCACGCGCTCGTACGCGTCCACCGCCGCTTCCCAGCGCTCGGGATCGTCGTCCCACTCCGAGGCCCGCGCGAACCAGATCTCCGCGGCGTCGCGGGGCGGGATCATGGGCCGCACCCGTCCCCATGCGAGCGAAGCCTGCGTCTCGCGCTCGAGCTCGAGCGCGGGGAAGTCCAGGAGAGCCTGGCCGGTACGCACGTCGAAGCGGAGCTGGTCCTGCGCCACGATGATGCGCTGCCCCTCCACGGAGAGGCGCACCTCGGCCAGCGGCGCGTCCGACTCGGGGGCGAGCCGCCGCGCCCCCGCGAGGGCTTCCCGCACCTGCCGCACGCTGGCGCCCGCCTCGAGGAGCGCCGCGCCCACGCGGCAGGCGACGAGGTCGCGGAACTGGAAGCCGCTCGGCTCCGCCCGCAGGAGCCCCAGGCGACGCAGCTGGAGCGTGCGCTTGGGCGTGAGCCGGAGGAGCCGGGTCAGCTCGCGCAGGCTGAAGACACGCTCCGGGTGCGCGGTGGGCACGCTAGTGCTTGAAGTGACGGATGCCCGTCGTGACCAGCGCCATGCCGTGCTCGTCGGCGGCCGCGATCACCTCTTCGTCCCGGACCGAGCCGCCCGGGTGCAGCGCGGCGGTGGCGCCCGCCGCCGCCACCACGTCGAGCCCGTCGCGGAAGGGGAAGAAGGCGTCCGAGGCGCAGACCGTGCCCGTGGTCGGGAGGCCGACCTCGCGGGCCCGCATCACCGCGATGCGCGCGGAGTCCACGCGATTCATCTGACCCGCGCCCACCCCCACCACGTGCTCGGCGGTGGCGAGCACGATGGCGTTGGACTTGGCGTGCTTGCCCACCCGCCAGGCGAACCGGAGCGCGCGCATCTCGGCCTCGGTGGGCGGGCGCCGCGAGACCACCTTGAGGGTCGTGGGATCGAGGTCCACGAGGTCGGCGTCCTGCACGAGGAGGCCGCCCAGGACGCTCCGCACCTCGGCCAGGCGCGCGGGGTAGTCCGCGCGGGCGCAGGGCAGCTTGAACACGCGGCACTTCTTCTTGGTGCGGCGAAGCTCTTCGAGCGCGTCCGCGTCGTAGTCGGGGGCGAAGAGGATCTCGAGGAGTATCCCCGACAGCTCCTTCACCACCTCCATGTCGAGCCGGCGGTTCACGCCGACGATGCCGCCGTAGATCGAGACGGGGTCGCAGGCCTTGGCGCGGCGCATCGCCTCCCCCACCGAGCCCCCCACCGCCACCCCGCAGGGGTTGGTGTGCTTGATGACCACCGCCGCCGGCTCCTCCCATTCCAGGAGCAAGCCGAGCGCCGCCGACCAGTCGAGGAGATTGTTGTACGAGAGCTCCGGCCCGTGGAGCTGGGCCGCCGCGGCGAGCCCCATGGGCGCCCCGCCGGCGGACCGGTAGAACGCCGCGGACTGATGCGGGTTCTCGCCGTAGCGAAGCCCCTGCACGCGCTCGGCGTCGAGACGCAGGCGCGCGGGCAGGAGCGCGTCCTCGGCCCCCGCCGCCGGCGCCGCGCCGCGGGCGCCCGGGTCGCGGAGATAGGTGGCGATGGCGGCGTCGTACTGGGCGGTGCGCCGGAACGCCTCGGCGGCGAGGCGGTAGCGCGTCTCGTCGGAGAGCGCGCCGGTCCGATGGAGCTCGTCGAGCACGGGACCGTACTGGCCGGGATCGGTGACCACCCCCACGCTTTCGTGGTTCTTGGCCGCCCCGCGAATCATGCTGGGTCCGCCGATATCGATGTTCTCGATGGCGTGGGCCAACGTGCAGGCGGGATCGGCCACCGTCTTCTCGAAGGGGTAGAGGGCCACCACCACGAGGTCGATGGGCCGGATGCCGTGCTGGGCCAGCGCGGCCATGTGCTCGGGCACGGGGCGGCGGGCGAGGATGCCGCCGTGCACCTTGGGATGCAGCGTCTTGACGCGGCCGTCCAGCATCTCGGGGAAGCCCGTCACGTCCGATACGTCCACCACCGCGATTCCGCCCTGGCGAAGCAGCGCCGCGGTGCCGCCGGTGGACAGGATCTCGACGCCGAGCGCGGCCAGCCCCCTGGCGAAGTCCACGATGCCGGTCTTGTCGTGCACGCTGATGAGCGCGCGGCTGACCCGATTCATGCCTCCTCCTTGATCCGAACCCGCCGGCCGTCGATCTCGAGCCGTCCCTCGGCGAAGAGCCGCACCGCCTCGGGATAGATCCGGTGCTCCTCCACGAGAATGCGCGCGGCCAGGGTCGCCTCGGTGTCGCCGGCGTGCACGGGCACCGCCGACTGCAGCACGATGGGCCCGGTGTCGGTGCCCTCGTCCACGAAGTGGACGGTGGCTCCCGCGACGCGCACGCCGTGCTCCAGCGCCTGCCGCTGCGCGTGGAGTCCCGGGAACGCGGGCAGCAACGCCGGATGGACGTTCAGCAGCCGGCCGCGGAAGTGCTCCACGAAGCCGGCGCCGAGGATGCGCATGTAGCCGGCCAGGCACACGAGCCCCACGCGCCGCGCCTCGAGGGCGTCGGTCACGGCCTTGTCGTGCGCTTCCCGCCCCGGGTGCTCGCGCGGGGGAATCACCACGGCCTCGATCCCCTCGGTGCGGGCCAGCGCGACCGCGGCCGCCTCGGCGCGATCCGAGATCAGCACCACGACGTCGGCGGGCATACGCCCGGCCTTGGCCGCCGCCACCAGCGCCTGGAAGTTCGAGCCGCGCCCCGACGCGAGCACGGCCACGCGCAGCCGCGCGCGCTCAGGCATAGCGGACCCCCCGCGGCCCGGCCTCGATCTCGCCCACCTCGAAGACGTCCTCGCCGGCGGCCCGCAGCAGCGCGCCGGCCGCTTCGGCGTCCTCGGGCCGCAGCACGAGCAGATAGCCGATGCCCATGTTGAAGGTGCGGCGCATCTCGGCGTCCTCGACTCGTCCGGCATCCCGGAGCACGCCGAAGATGGGCGGCTCGGGCCAGGCCGCGGGGCGGATGACGGCACGGCACCCCTCGGGCAGCACGCGCGGGAGGTTCTCCGTGATACCGCCGCCCGTGACATGCGCCATGGCACGCACGGGCATGACGCGGATCAGATCCAGCACGGGCTTCACGTAGATCCGCGTGGGGGTGAGCAGCGCGTCCGCCACGGTCTGGCCCACGCCGGGCAGCGTCGCGTCGACCTTGAGGCCGAGCCGCTCGAAGACGATGCGGCGCACCAGCGAGTAGCCGTTGCTGTGCAGCCCCGACGAGGCGAGCCCCAGCACGCGATCCCCGGGCGCCACGTCTCCCCCCGTGATGATGCGGCTCCGCTCCACAACGCCCACCGCGAAGCCGGCCAGGTCGTACTCGCCGGCCGCATAGAAGTCCGGCATCTCCGCGGTCTCGCCGCCCACCAGGGCGCATCCGGCCTGGGCGCAGCCCGCCGCGATGCCGGCCACGATCGCCTCCACCCGGGCGGGGTCCACCCGATGCACCGCGAGGTAGTCGAGGAAATAGAAGGGCTCGGCGCCGTGCACGAGGAGGTCGTTCACCCCCATGGCCACGAGATCGATGCCAACGGTGTCGTGGCGGTCGGCGAGAAAGGCGATCTTGAGCTTCGATCCGACGCCGTCCGTCGATGAGACCAGCACCGGCTCCTGGTAGCCCGCAGGGACGCGGCAGAACGACGCGAACGCGCCGATGCCGCCCAGCACCTCCGGCCGCTGGGTGCGCGCGGCGAGCCGGGCGATGCGGCGCACCGCCTCGTCGCCGGCCTGGATATCCACGCCGGCGGCTCGATACGTGAGTGGATCCACGGGCTTCGTCGTCAGGGGTCGAACAGCTTGAGCTGCGCGGCGCCTTCCGGCTCGAACCCGACCTTGTACTGGCCGGTGAAGCAGGCGTGGCAGAAGTGGTTCGGATCGTTGCCGGTGGCCTTGAGCATGCCCTCCAGCGAGAGATAGCCCAGCGAGTCCGCGCTGAGGTACCGCGTGATCTCCGCCACGTCGTGGCTGGCGCCGATCAGCTCCTTGCGGGTCGGCGTGTCGATCCCGTAGTAGCAGGGCCACTGGATGGGCGGCGAGGAGATGCGCATGTGCACCTCGCGCGCCCCCGCCGCCCGGATCATCTTCACGATCTTGCGGCTGGTGGTGCCCCGCACGATGGAGTCGTCGATCACCACCACACGCTTGCCCTGGAGCACTTCGCGGTTGGGGTTCAGCTTCACCTTCACCCCGAAGTGGCGGATGCCCTGGCTCGGCTCGATGAAGGTGCGGCCGACGTAGTGATTGCGGACGAGGCCGCTGTCGTACGGGATGCCGGACTCCTCGGAGTAGCCCAGGGCCGCGCTGACCCCCGAGTCCGGCACCGCGATCACGAGATCGGCCTGGATGGGGTGCTCGCGCGCGAGCTGATGGCCGAGCCCCTTCCGCACCGCGTGCACGTTGCGGCCCCACAGCATGGAGTCCGGCCGCGCGAAGTAGACGTACTCGAACACGCAGGCGAGCCGCTCCGCCGGCTTGAAGGGCCGATAGCTCGTCACGCCCTTGTCGTCGATCACCACCATCTCACCGGGCTCGACGTCGCGCACGAACTCGGCCTCGAGGAGGTCGAGGGCGCAGGTCTCCGAGGCCAGGATCCAGGAGTCGCCCAGCTTGCCGAGCGAGAGCGGCCGGAAGCCCGAGGGATCGCGCACTCCCACCATGCACTCGGGCGTGAGCACGAGGAGGGTGTAGGCGCCCTTCACGCGGGTGAGCGCTCGGGCCAGCTGATCCACCAGGGCGCCGCCCTCGGCGCGGGCGAGGAGATGGATCATCACCTCGGTGTCCGACGTGGACTGGAACACCGCGCCGTCACGCTCCAGCGTCCGCCGCAGCTCCTCCGCGTTGACCAGGTTGCCGTTGTGAGCGAGCGCCACCGTGCCGTGCGCGGTCTGCGCGCTGATGGGCTGCGCGTTCCGGAGATTGGAGCTGCCCGCGGTGGAGTAGCGCACGTGCCCGATGGCCCGGTGACCGGGCAGGCGCTTGAGCCGCTCGCGGCTGAACACGTCCGCCACCCACCCCATGGCCTTCTCCAGGTGGAAGCTCGACCCGTCCGTGGTGGCGATGCCGGCCGATTCCTGGCCCCGATGCTGGAGCGAGTAGAGACCGAGATAGGCGAGATTGGCGGCCTCAGCGTGGTTCCACACGCCGAAGAGGCCGCACTCGTCGTGGAACTTGTCGTCGTCCCGCTCGGACGCCTCAGTCCACATATCGCGCAAGGCCGGTCCTCCACTCATGGCCCATTCGATCCACGTCGACGTCCAGCACGGGCCGGGCCCCCCGCCGGACGACGAGCCGCTTCCCCTCGACCCGACCGATCCAGCGCCAGGGGAGGGCGAACTCCCCCACTAGCGCCTCGAACGCCCGCGCCGCGGACGGCGGCACGGAGGCCACCACCCGCGACGGCCCCTCGCCGAAGAGGGCGAGGTCGTCGCGCTCGGCGCTCTCGGGCAGCTCGACCACCGCGCCCACCGCCGACGGTCCGCTCACACACGCCTCGGCCAGCGCCACCGCCAGGCCGCCCTCCGCGCAATCGTGCGCGGAGCGCACGAGCCGCGCCCCGACGGCGGCCCGACAGGCCTCCTGCACCCGGCGCTCCAGCGCAAGGTCCAGCGGAGCCAGCCGTCCCGCCGCCCGGCGATGCAGGGTCCACAGATACTCGGAGCCGCCCAGGCTCACGGCGTCGGGCCCGATGAGGGCGATGCGGTCGCCCTCGCCCTGGAACCACTGCGTCGCCCGCGCCTCGGCATCCTCGAGGAGCCCCGCCATGCCGATGACCGGCGTCGGCAGGATCGCCTGCCCCAGGGTCTCATTGTAGAAGGAGACATTGCCGCCTACCACTGGGATGTCCAGGGCCCGGCAGGCCTCGGCGATGCCCGCCACCGCCTCCTTGAACTGCCACAGGATCTCGGGCCGCTCGGGGGAGCCGAAGTTCAGGCAATCGGTGAGCCCGAGAGGCCGCGCACCCGACACCGACAGGTTGCGCGCGGCCTCGGCCACCGCCATCGCCGCGCCGCGGCGCGGGTCGAGGTAGACCTGGCGAGCATTGCAATCGGTGGTGACGGCGACGCCCTTGCCCGTGCCCTTGATACGGAGCACGCCCGCGTCGGAGCCCGGCAGCACAAGGGTATTGATACCCACCTGGCAGTCGTACTGGCGATACACCCAGAGCTTCGAGGCGATGGGGGGCGACGCGAGCAGCGCCAGGAGGGCTCGCTCGGGCGCCTCGGCGGGCAAGGACAAGGGGTCGAAGGCCTCGAGCGCGTCCTGCCAGCCGGGCCGCGCCACCGGCTTCTCGTACACCGGCGCCTCGTCGGCGAGGGCGCGCACCGGCACCTCGGCCACCACCTCCCCGTGCATGCGGGCCCGCAGCATCCCGTCGCCGGTGACGCGGCCGATCTCCACCGCGTCCAGCTCCCACTTGGCGAACACCGCGCGGATCTCCGCCTCCCGCCCGCGGGCGCACACCAGCAGCATGCGCTCCTGCGACTCCGACAGCATGATCTCGTACGGCGTCATCGCCCGCTCGCGCTGGGGCACGCGATCGAGATCGACTTCCATGCCCGTGCCCGCCCGGGCCGGCATCTCGGAGCACGCGCAGGCCAGGCCCGCCGCGCCCATGTCCTGGATGCCGACGACCGCCCCCGTCGCCATCGCCTCGAGACACGCCTCGAGCAGGAGCTTCTCCGTGAAGGGATCGCCCACCTGTACGGTGGGCCGCCGCTCCTCCGCGCCCTCGTCGAAGGTGGCCGAGGCCATGGTGGCGCCGTGGATCCCGTCGCGCCCCGTCTTGGCGCCCACGTAGAACACGGGATTGCCCACCCCTTCGGCGCGCGCCCGAACGATACGGTCGCGGGGCACCAGCCCCACCGCCATGGCGTTGACGAGGGGATTGCCCGCGTACTCGGGGGCGAAGCCGACCTCGCCGCCGAGATTCGGCACGCCGAAGCAGTTGCCGTACCACGAGATCCCCGATACCACGCCTTGGAGGAGCCGCCGCGCCTTGGCGTCGGCGGGGTCCGCGAAGCGCAGCGAGTCGAGGATGGCAATGGGCCGGGCGCCCATGGTGAAGATGTCCCGCAGGATGCCGCCGACGCCGGTGGCCGCGCCCTGGAAGGGCTCGATGAACGAGGGGTGGTTATGGCTCTCGATCTTGAACGTCAGGGCGAGTCCGTCGCCCAGGTCCACGATGCCGGCGTTCTCACCCGGCCCCTGCAGCACGTGCGGCGCCTGCGTGGGCAGCCCACGCAGGAACACCCGCGAGTGCTTGTAGGCGCAGTGCTCGGACCAGAGCGCGGAGAAGAGCCCCAGCTCGGTGAACGAAGGCTCGCGTCCGAGCCTTCGGATGATGCGGTCGTACTCCTCGGCGGTGAGGCCGTGGCTGAGGGCGATCTCTTGCGTGACTTTAGGGTCGGAAGCGGTCACCCGCTCGGCCCCGGTTGCCCCATCCCCGCTTCACGCCGATCACCTACCGCTTGAGGAAGGTTCCGTCCTCGACGAGGCTGCCGAGGAGGGAGTTGAAGATGAGGAGTCCGTCGATCCCGCCCACGGCCTTCTCGGCGGCGCGCTCCGGGTGGGGCATCAGCCCCAGCACCGTTCCCTCCTCGTTGACGATGCCCGCGATGTTGTCCAGCGACCCGTTGGGGTTCGAGTCCTTGGTGAGGCGGCCGTCCTCCTCGCAGTAGCGGAAGACGATCTGCCCCTTTTCCTTCAGGGACCGCAGGGTGGCGCCGTCGCAGTAGTACTTCCCTTCGCCGTGCGAGATGGGCATCTTCAGCACCTGCCCGGGCCGCATGGCGCGGGTGAACGACGTGTCGGCGTTCTCGGTGCGGAGGTGAACGTACTGGCAGCGGTACTGGAGAGACTCGTTGCGCGAGAGCGCGCCGGGCAGGAGCCGCGCCTCGCAGAGGATCTGGAAGCCGTTGCACGAGCCGAGCACGAGGCCGCCGCGCGCCACGAACTCGGGCAGGGCCTCGACCACCGGGGAGCGCCCGGCCACGGCGCCGGCGCGGAGATAGTCGCCGTAGGAGAAGCCGCCGGGAAGGACGACGCAATCGTACGCGCTGAGATTCGACTCGCGGTGCCAGATGTAGCTGACCGGCTGATGCAGCACCTCACCGATCACATAGTGGAAATCACAGTCACTCCAAGTGCCCGGGAAGACCACTACACCGAATCTCATGGACGTTGGACGCTCCTCCTTTCGAGTCGCTTCCTCACTCTACCCCGCGGGCGCGTCCGTGACAAGAGCCTCGCGCCCATCATGGGCGCCACGGATCACTTGTCGGGGAGGATCTCCACCGTGAAGTCCTCGGTGACGGGGTTGGCGAGGAGCCGGGCGCACATTTCCTCCACGCGGCGCTGCGCCCGCGCGGCATCGGGGGCGTCGACCTCGAGATCGAGGACCTTCCCGACCCGCAACTCGCGCACGTCGGGGAAGCCCAGCCCTTCCAGCGCCCGCTTCACCGAGGTTCCCTGCACGTCCAGGATGCCCGACTTGAGCCGGACGAGCACGCGCGCTTTCACTGCTGCGGCACGACCCTGCGGTACACTTCCTGATACGCGTCTTCGACCCCGCCGAGGTCCTGGCGGAAGCGGTCCTTGTCGAGCTTCTCCTTGGTGGTGGCGTCCCAGAGCCGGCAGGTGTCGGGGCTGATCTCGTCCCCCAGCATGAGGGTCTTGCCCGCCCGCCCGAACTCCAGCTTGAAGTCCACCAGGAGGAGCTGCTTCTTCTTGAGGAAGGGGGCCAGCACCCCGTTGATGCGAAGGGCGCTGCGACGGATCCAGGCGAGCTCCGTGGGGGTCGCGAGCTTCAGCATGCGGACGTGGTCGTCGTTGATCATGGGATCGCCCAGCGGGTCCGACTTCAGATAGAGCTCGACAATCGGCAGGCGAATATTCGTCCCCTCCGGGAGGCCGGTGCGCTTGGCCAGGCTGCCCGCCACCACGTTCCGCACGATGGTCTCGATCTTGATGATGTCGAGCCGCCGGCACAGCATCTCGCGGTCGGACAGCGTGGCCACGTAGTGGGTGGGGATGCGGGCCTTGCCCAGCCGCTCGAAGAGGGTGGCGGACATGCGGTTGTTGACGACCCCCTTGCCCACGATGGTCCCGCGCTTCTCGGCGTTGAAGGCGGTGGCGTCGTCCTTGAAGTACTGGATGACCAGCCCCGGCTTGTCGGTGGTGTAGACGATCTTGGCCTTGCCCTCGTAGATCTTGTCGCGCTTTTCCATGGCGGGTCCTCGAAGAGTTGGCGGCGGTCAGGACAGGTGGAGCCGGCGGTAGATCGCGTCCACGTTGCGGAGATACCACGCGGGATCGAAGCACTCGGCGAGCCCGGCGGGCGAGAGATGGGCGGTGACCGCGGGATCGGCGCCCAGCAGCTCCTGGAAGGACCGGCGCTCCGTCCAGGCCCGCATGGCATTCCGCTGCACGATCTCGTAGGCGGGCTGCCGCGCCAGCCCGGCCTCGGTGAGGCGCAGCAGCACCCGCTGGGAGTACATGAGGCCGAAGCTCCGCTCCATGTTCTCGCGCATGCGCTCGGGGTAAACCCGGAGGCCCTCCAGCACGCCCGCATAGCGGTTCAGCATGTAGTCGAGGAGGATGGTGGAGTCGGGCAGGATCACGCGCTCCACCGAGGAATGGCTGATGTCGCGCTCGTGCCACAACGCCACGTTCTCGAGCGCGGCCCCGGCATTGGCTCGGACGAGGCGGGCCAGCCCGGTGATGTTCTCCGAGCCCACCGGGTTGCGCTTGTGGGGCATGGCGCTCGAGCCCTTTTGCCCCTCCGCGAACGGCTCCTCGGCCTCCCCGATCTCGGTGCGCTGGAGGGAGCGGATCTCCACCGCGATCTTCTCCAGCGAGGCGGCGATGATCGCGAGCGTCCCCATGAACTCCGCGTGCCGGTCCCGCTGCACGATCTGGCTGGACACCGGCGCGGGCTCGAGGCCGAGGAGATGACACGCCTCCTCCTCCACGTCGGGCTCGAGGTGGGCGAAGGTGCCCACCGCGCCCGAGATCTTCCCCACCCGCACCGTCTCCCGCGCCCGGCGCATGCGCTCGAGGTTGCGCCCCGCCTCGGCGTACCAGAGGGCAGCCTTGAGGCCGAAGGTCATGGGCTCGGCGTGGATGCCGTGGCTCCGGCCCACGCAGAGGGTGGTCTTGTGGGCGAGCGCGAGCGCGCGCAGGGCCCCGCGCAGGCGCTCGAGGCCAGCGAGGATCAGGGCCGAGGCCTGCTGCAGCGAGAGCGCCAGCGCGGTATCGAGCACGTCGGACGAGGTCATGCCGATATGCACGTAGCGCGAGTCCGCCCCGATGGACTCCTCGAGGTTGGTGAGGAAGGCGATCACGTCGTGCCGGGTGGTGACCTCGATCTCGTCTATTCGATGGCGGTCGACCTTGGCCTTCGCCTTGATGCGGTTGAGGGCCTCGCCGGGAATGACGCCTCGCCGCGCGTACACCTCGCACACCGCCAGCTCCACCCGCAGCCAGTTGTCGTACTTCGCCTCCGGGCTCCAGATGCGGGCCATCTCCGGCCGCGAGTAGCGCTCGATCATGTGTCGACTATTTATCATCAACATGCCTGGCGGCATGTTGACCGTGGGCCAGTCGGTTAGGGCGACCGGCGCGGGAAGGCATTACCGCGCGAGGAGGTCGCGGGGCAGGTTGCGCTTGTCGATCGGGCCGAGGGCGACGAGGGCGAGCTGCTCCTCGTCCAGCACGCGGTGCAGGAGCGCCTCCACGTCCTCGGGACGGACGGCGTCGAAGGCGGCGAGCATCTCGCTCAGCGTGAGGAATGAGCCGAAGCGGAGCTCCTGCTTGGCCAGGCGATTCATGCGGCTGGAGCTGGACTCCAGCGACAGGAGGAGATTGCCCTTGAGGTGATCCTTGGCCCGCTTGAGCTCTTCGGCGCTGATCCCGTCCTTCTTGAGCGCGCGCGCTTCCTTCATCACCGCGCGGAGCACCTTGGCGAAGTTGCCGGGGTCGGTGCCCGCGTACACGTAGAAGAGCCCGGTATCGCGGTAGGGCTGCGTGCCGGAATGGACGGAATAGACGAGGGCCTGCCGCTCCCGCACCTCCTGGAAGAGCCGGGAAGACATGCTGCCGCCGAAGACGTCGTTCAGCAGGTAGAGGGCGTACCGATCCGGGGCGACGTCGGAGCGGCCGGGGAAGCCCAGCACGACGTGCACCTGCTCGAGCGGCTTCGACACCAGGTGCACGCCCGGATGCGTGGTGGGGGCGGTGACGGTGCGCGGCGCGGCCGGACGGTCCCAGCCGTCGAACCGGTCGGCGAAGAGATCCCGCACGCGGTCGTGCTCCACGTGGCCGGCCACCGCCACCGTGATGCGGCCGGGCACGTATTCCTCCCCGAAGTGGCGCAGGATGGTCTCCCGGCTGAACCCCTTCACCCGCTCCCATAGACCCAGGATGGGCCGGCCCAACGGATGGCCCCTCCACACGCGCTCGGCGAAGAGATCGTGGATGAGGTCGTCGGGGGTGTCCTCCACCATCTTGATCTCCTGCAGCACCACCGACTTTTCCTTTTCGATGTCCTCGGCCGAGAACAGCGGCCGCATGAGGATGTCGCTCAGGAGATCGACGGCGAGCGGGAGATGCTCGTCGAGGACGCTCACGTAGAAGCAGGTATGCTCCTTCGCGGTGAAGGCGTCCATGTGTCCGCCCACCGAGTCCACCGTGCGGGCGATGGCCTCGGCGGAGCGGGTGGCGGTGCCCTTGAACACGAGGTGCTCGATGAGGTGGGAGATGCCCCCCCGGTCCGACGGCTCCACCCGCGAGCCGGTGTCCACCCAGACGCCCACCGCCACCGAGCGGACATGCGGCATCGCCTCGGTGACGAGGCGGATGCCGTTGGGGAGCACGCTCTTCCGGTAGCCTTCCGGCACTACGAGGCTCCGGACGGCGCGACCTTGAGCTGCTCCTTTTCCGCCAGCGCGGGCTGATCGCGCAGCGCGGCCTTCCGCGACAGGCGCATCTTGCCGTTGCCGTCGATCTCGATGACCTTCACCACCACGGTGTCGCCCTCGGTCAGGACGTCGCCGACGGCGCGAATGCGATTCTCGGCGATCTGGGAGATGTGCAGCAGCCCCTCCGTGCCCGGGATCACCTCGACGAAGGCACCGAACTCCTTGATGCTCTTCACCTTGCCCACGTAGATCCGGTCCAGCTCCACTTCGCGGCAGATGTCCTGGATCATGCCGAGGGCGGCCTGGGCGGAGTCGTTGCTGGAGGAGAAGATGGTCACCTTGCCGTCGTCCTCCACATCGATCTTGGCGCCGGTCTTCTCCTGAATGCCGCGGATGACCTTGCCGCCGGGGCCGATGATCTCGCGGATCTTTTCCGGCCGGATCTTGATGGTGACGAAGCGCGGAGCGTAGGGTGAGAGGCTCGGCCGCGGGCCCTTGATCGTCTCGGCCATCTTCTCGAGCACGATCAGGCGCGCCTCGCGGGCCTGGGCGAGGGCCTGGCGCATGATGTCGATGGACACGCCCTTGATCTTGATGTCCATCTGCAGCGCGGTGATGCCCTTCTCGGTGCCGGCGACCTTGAAGTCCATGTCACCGTAGTGGTCCTCGGTGCCCATGATGTCGGTGAGGATGCCGACCTTGTCTCCCTCCTTCACCAGCCCCATGGCGATGCCCGCCACCGGCGACTTGAGGGGCACCCCCGCGTCCATCAGCGCCATCGAGGCGCCGCACACGGTGGCCATGGAGGACGAGCCGTTCGACTCGGTGATCTCGGAGACCACCCGGATCGTGTAGGGGAATTCTTCCTTGGTCGGGAGCACCGCCTCCACCGCCCGGTGGGCCAGAGCCCCGTGTCCGACCTCGCGACGGCCGGGGGTGCCGAAGCGCTTCACCTCGCCGGTGGAGAAGGACGGAAAGTTATAGTGAAGCATGAACCGACGATAGATATCCCCTTCGAAAGACTCGATCTTTTGCTCATCGTTCTTGGTGCCGAGCGTGGCCACCACGAGGGCCTGGGTCTCCCCACGGGTGAAGAGCGCCGAGCCGTGCGCCCGCGGGAGGTACTCCACCTCGGACGAGATCGGCCGGATCTCCTGCACGCTGCGGCCGTCCACGCGGATGCCCTTCTCCACGATGAGCCGCCGCACCTCCGCCTTCTCCACCTTCTCGAAGTACTCCCGGAGCTTGGGCAGGGTCGACTCGTCGCCCCCGACCGCCGCGCTCACCTCGGCGAACACTCCCTCCATGGCCCGGGCGCGCGCCCGCTTCTCGTGCACCGAGAGGGCCTGGCCGATCTTGGAGGCGGCGAGGTCCTTGACCCGCGCGGCGAGGGCAGGATCCCAACCGGCGTCGGCGTCGAAGGCCACGCGCGGCTTGGCCGCCTGCTGCATGAGCTCCTTCTGGATGCGCGCCAGGGCCTTGCACTGCTCGTGGCCGAAAGCGAGCGCCTCCAGCATCTGGTCCTCGGGGATCTCCTTGCCGCCCGACTCCACCATGAGGATGGCGTCCTCGGTGCCGGCGATCACGATCTCCAGCGGCGAGGCATTGACCTGCGCATAGGTGGGATTGGCGACGGGCTTGCCGTCGACCAGGGCCACGCGCACCGCGCCGATGGGACCGTCGAAGGGAAGGCCCGACAGGGCGACCGCCGCCGAGGTGCCCACCATCGCCAGCACGTCGGGGTCGTTCTCGTTGTCCGCCGAGATCACGAGATTGATGACCTGGATCTCGTTGCGGAAGCCCTTGGGAAAGAGCGGCCGGATCGGGCGGTCGATGTTCCGGCAGGTCAGGGTCTCCTTCTCGTCGGGCCGGCCCTCACGCTTGAAGAAGCCGCCGGGGATCTTGCCTCCCGCGTACGCCTTCTCGCGATACTCCACGGTGAGGGGCAGGAAGTCGCGCCCCTCCATGGGGGACTTGGTGAACACCACGGTGGACAGCACCATGGTGCCCCCGGCTCGGACGATCACCGCGCCGTCGGCCTGCTTGGCGACCTTGCCCGTCTCGATCGAGAGGGTGGTGCCGCTGATGGATGTGTGGACAGAGTGAGTCATGTGCGTGCTGAGCCTCCGGCTCGGGGATTTGCGGTCGATTGATGAGCCCGGCGCGGCCGGGCGTCTGAGGAAAGACGAGTATCGGGCTCCGCCGTCACTTGCGGATCCCGAGCTTTTCGGTCAAGGCCCGGTAGCGCTCCGCGTCCTTCTTGCGCAGGTACTCGAGCAGCCCACGGCGCTTGCCGATGAGCATGAGCAGTCCCCGCCGGGAGTGATGGTCCTTCTGGTGGTTCTTGAAGTGGTCGGTGAGGCCGGTGATGCGCTCGGAGAGGAGCGCGATCTGGACTTCGGGCGACCCCGTGTCACCCTCGTGGGTACGGAACTGCTCCACGAGGCTCTTCTTCTTCTCGACGGACAGACGCATCGCGACTCCTTCCGGGGGATCCCCCCCCAATCGCCCGGCCCCCAGAGGTCCTGCTGCCACTCCGTTGAGGCGGGTTCAAGAGAAGTGTTTGGAAAATCAACCGTTCCGGGTCGAAGCGTACCACGGACCGCATGGGCTGTAAAGAACTGCGCGGTGCGGGCTCATTCCGGCGTCGGCAACCGGGTCACCGCGACCCGGGCGGTCTCGATGTCGGCCATGACCTGGGTCTTCAGGAGGTCGAGGCTTCCGAACTTCATCTCGGGGCGGATGCGCTCGTAGAACGCCAGGATCAGGGGATGGTCGTAGAGGTCTCCGCTGAAGTCGAGGAGATGGGCCTCCACCCAGAATTGATTGTCCCCGATGGTCGGCCGGTAGCCGATGTTCACGACCGCCCCCGCCGTGCCCCCCGTCCAGCGGGCTCGCGCCACGTACACGCCAGGCGGGAGAAGCACCGTCCGGTCGGGCCGCAGGTTGGCGGTGGCGAAGCCGAGCGTTCTCCCCCGCCCCGCGCCCCGGAGCACGGGACCGGTGACGGTATAGGGGTGGCCGAGGAAGCGCCGCGCCCGCGCGGGATCGCCTTCCCGCAACGCCTCTCGGATGGCGCTCGACGACACGTTCTGTCCGTCCACCTGGAGCGGTGGCAGCACGTGCGTGACGAAGCCGTGACGCGCCCCCAGCGAGTAGAGCATCGCAGCGGTGCCGCGCGCCTCGCGCCCGAAGGTGTGGTTGTAGCCCACCACCACCTCCCGGACCCGCAGCGTCTTCACCAGCACGTCGGCCACGAAGACCTCCGCTTCCATGTGGGAGAACTCGAGGGTAAAGGGGATGACGAGCGTCGCATCGAGCCCCTGCCGGCCCATGCGGTCGAGGTTCTCCTCGGGGGAGGCGATGGGGGCGGGGGCGCGCTCGGGATGGAGGACGGCGGCCGGATGGGGATCATAGGTGCAGCACAGCGCCGACACCCTCAGCGCACGGGCCCGCTCCACCGTGGTCTGGAGAATCTTCTGGTGGCCGAGATGGATGCCGTCGAAGGCGCCGAGCGCCGTCACCGACGGGGCCAGCTCAGCGGGGAACGACGGGAGCCCGCGAAGTATCCGCATGGAGGAGGCGTTCCGGCTTGAGCGCGGCGCCCTGCCCCACGCCCAGGCCGAGCAGGACGCCCTCGGGACCGTAGACGCGGGCCGGGCCATGGAGCGTCGCGCGCGCGGGCACCGATTGGCCGTGGACGAAAGCGCGCGCGGCGCGGGCGTCGAGGGTCACCGCGGGGAGATCACCCAGCGCCGAGTCCAGCGGCAGGACCCGCGCCCACAGCGCCGTCCCGTCGCGCGCCTCGCGAAGGACATCCCAGGGCACCGCGTCGTCGAGGCGATAGGGGCCCACGCGCGAGCGCACCAGCGCGGACAGCGCTGCGCCCGTGCCCAGCGCCTCGCCAAGGTCGGCGGCGAGGACGCGCACGTACGTCCCCTTCCCGCAGCGGACGCGGAAGGTGAGCTCGGGCAGCGCGAGCGACTCCAGCGCGATCGCGTGAACGGTCACCCGGCGCGGCGCCCGCTCCACCTCCGCGCCCTCACGGGCCAGCTCGTAGAGGCGGCGTCCCTCGTGATGCAGCGCCGAGTACATGGGCGGCACCTGCTCGATCTCGCCCACGAAGCGCGCGAGGACGCCCTTCACCGCCTCGGCCGGGATCGCCGGGACCGGCCGGGTGGACAGGATACGGCCGGAGGCGTCCAGCGTGTCGGTGGTGATGCCGAGCCGCGCGGTGGCCACGTACTCCTTGTCGAGCGCGGTGAGATAGGGCGTGAGCTTGGTGCCCTCCCCGATGAGGATGGGCAGGACGCCGGTGGCGTCGGGATCGAGGGTGCCGCCATGCCCTACCTTGGGCGCGCGCAGCAGGCGGCGCAGGTGCGCCACCACCTGGAAGGACGTGACGCCCGCGCCCTTCTCGACGGGCAGGATGCCGGAGCGCGGCGCTCCGGGGCGCTCGCTGGTCACCGGGCCGGCGCGGCGAGCGCCTCGCGGACCGCCGCGAGCACCGTGCTCGTGACCTCGTCCAGCGAGCCCGGCATGGAGCACCCGGCGGCGTTCTCGTGGCCGCCTCCGCCGAAGCGCCCGGCGATCTTGTTCACCGGCACCTCGCCCTTGCCCCGCAGGCTCACCTTCACGCGACCGGCCGACTCCTCCCGGAGCAGCACCGCCACCTTTACCCCTCCGATGGAGCGCGGATAGGTCACGACGTCTTCCGCGGCCATGAACTCCTCCGAGACGAGCCCACGCGGCACGGGCAGCCAGGCCACCGCGCCGTCGTCGCTCACCTGGATGCGCCGCAGGAGCTCGCCCAGCTCGTTGAGCGCCCGCCGCGCGCGGCGCTGGTAGAGCCACTCCGTCACCAGCGCCGGATCCGCCCCCGCCCGGGTGAGGTCGGCGGCGATCTCGAACGTGCGCGGGGTGGTGTTGGAGTAGCGGAAGGAGCCGGTATCGGTGTGCACCGCGGTGTAGAGATTCAGTGCGACGTCGGGCGTGAGGGGTAGGCCGAGGCGGCGGAGCAGCTCCCAGATCATCTCCCCGGTGGCGGCGGCGGTGGGGTCGATCCAGTCCACCGTGCCGTAGCGGCGGTTATCGGGGTGATGATCGATGTTCAGCACCGTCGAGGCCGGGCCCCGCGCCTGCTCGAGCAGCCCCTCGGCGCGGGCGTGATTGGGGCAATCGGTAAGCACGATCATGTCGAACGGCCGCGGGGCGCGCGGCCACACCTCGTAGCGGGCGGCCCCGGGCAAGAACGACAGGACCTCGGGCACGGGATGGGGACCCGCGAACGTGGGCCGCCAGCCCTCGCGCTCCAGCGCGAGGCCCAGCCCGAGCAGCGTGCCCAGCACGTCAGCATCCGGGTGCACGTGCCCCAGCAGGAGCACCTCGCCCGGCTCGTTCTTCAGGGCGTCCAGGAGCGCCGGCGGCGGCACGGTGGAGAACTCGGCCATACCCCTAGTCCTCGTCCTCGACGGGCGCGCGCTCCGCGGGCTTGAGCCCGGCGAGAAGCGCCTGCATCCGCGCCGCATGCTCCATGGAGCGGTCGGGGCGAAACTCCAGCTCGGGCGTGACGCGGAGGTCGAGGTTCCGCCGGAGGGCGCCCCAGATGAAGCCGCGAGCGCTCTCTAGCGCCTTGAATGAGGCGACCCATTTGTCCTCGCTTCCCAGCACCGACACGAAGACCTTGGCCTGGCGGAGATCCGGCGTCACCGCCACCTCGGTGATGGTCACCCAGCCCAGCCGCGGATCCTTCAGCTCCCGCTGCACCAGGCGGGAGATCTCCTCCCGCATCAGCTGATTCACGCGCTCGAGCCGCTTGCCTTGCATGGACGCCTCTGAACTCCCTCGCTTCGCTCGGACCTCATCATGTATCCGCTCGGCTCGCCGCTCCGAGAGCGGCTCACCTCGCCAATCAACGGCCCCGGACTTGAGGCTATAAGATTTCGACCTCCACGTTGGTGATGTAGCCGTCGAGGTTGTCCTCGATGAAATCCACCGCCTTGGAGATGACCTCGTTGGCGTGGCGCGAGTCGCCGGAGACATAGGCGAGGGCGAGGGTGGCTCGTTGCCAGAGATCCTGGTGGTCCACCTCGGCCACGGAGAGCTCGAAGCGCTGCCGGAGCTTCTCCTTGAGCCCCTTGAGGGCGTGGCGCTTGCCCTTGAGCGATCCGACGTCCGGCAGGTGCAGCTCGACCGTGCCCACCGCCACCCGCGCGCCGGACATCGCCTAGAGCGTCCGCGCCACCTCTTCGGTGGTGAAGGCCTCGATGATGTCTCCCGGTGCGATGCCCTTCACGCCGTCGACCCCGATGCCGCACTCGAGCCCCTGCAGCACCTCGCGCACGTCGTCCTTGAAGCGCTTGAGCGAGGAGATGGTCCCCTCGCCGAGGAGCGTGTCCCCGCGCTTCACCCGCACGCGGGCGCCGCGGACCATCTTGCCCTCGCTCACCGAGGAGCCGAAGATCATCCCCAGCTTGGAGATGGGGAAGAGCTGGCGTACCTGCGCTCGGCCGAGGATCGTCTCACGGATCTCGGGGGCGAGCATGCCAGAGAGCGCCGCCCGGACGTCATTGATGACGTCGTAGATCACGCTGTAGCTCCGCACGTCCACCCCGTCCGATTGGGCCTGGCTGGCCGCCTTGGCGTCGGCCTTGACGTTGAAGCCCAGCACGATGGCGTTCGACGCCGAGGCGAGCATCACGTCCGACTCGTTCACCGCGCCCACGGAGCCGTGAATGACCTTGAGCTTGACCTCGTCGGTGGACAGGCGCTCGAGGGATTCGGTGAGAGCTTCCACCGAGCCCTGCACGTCGGCCTTGAGGATGAGCCGCAGCTCCTTCACCTCGCCCGACTCGATCTGCTTGTGGAGCTCCTCCAGGGTGACCCGCGCCGTGCCCTTGCCCTTGAGCTTCTCGCGGTCGGCGCGCACGGTGGCGATCTGCCGCGCCTTGCGCTCGTCCGAGACCACCAAGAGCGTGTCTCCTGCTTGAGGCACGCCGGACAGGCCGAGGATCTCCACGGGGTCCGCCGGTCCGGCCTTCTGCGCCTTCTTCCCGCGATCCGAGAACATGGCGCGCACGCGCCCGGACTGCGAGCCGACCACCACCGCGTCGCCCTCCTTGAGGGTGCCCGACTGGATGAGGGCGGTGGCCACGGGGCCGCGGCCACGATCGAGCCGGCCTTCCACGATGACACCGCGGGCGGCGCGATTCGGGTTGGCCTTGAGCTCGAGAATCTCCGACTGCAACGCGGTCATTTCCAGGAGCTGCGGGATCCCATCACCGCGCTTCGCCGAGGTATGCACGAAGATGGTCTGGCCGCCCCAGTCCTCCGGCACCAGCCCGTGGTTGGCCAGCTCGCGCTTCACGCGGTCCGGCTCGGAGCCGGGCTTGTCGATCTTGTTCACGGCCACGATGATGGGCACCTCGGCGGCCTTGGCGTGATTCACCGCCTCCACGGTCTGCGGCATCACGCCGTCGTCGGCGGCCACCACGAGGATGACGATGTCGGTGGCCTTCGCCCCCCGCGCGCGCATGGCGGTGAAGGCCTCGTGACCCGGGGTATCCAGGAAGGTCACCTTCCCGTGGCTCGTGTCCACCTGATAGGCGCCGATGTGCTGGGTGATGCCACCCGCCTCCTTCTCGGCCACCCGCGTCTTCCGGATGGCGTCGAGCAGCGATGTCTTTCCGTGGTCGACGTGGTCCATGACGGTGACCACCGGCGGCCGCGGCTTGAGCTGGCTCGGATCGGTCTCCTCCTCCTCCAGCACCTCTCCCTCGAGCGAGCGCACCTCCACGTCGAAGTTGAACTTGTCGGCGACGAGCTTGGCCGCGGTCGGATCGAGCACCTCGTTCATGGTGGCCATCACGCCGAGCTCGAGCAGGGCCTTGATGACCTCGCCCGTCTTGCGGCGCATGGCCGCCGCCAGCTCGCCCACCGTGACCGACTCGGGCAGCTTGATCAGCTCGCGCTTGACCTCGGCCGGCGGTTCGGGAGCCGGCGCGGGCTTGGGCTCCACCGGCCTGGCGACGGCCGCGGGGGGCGGCGGCGCGGGAGGCGCCACGACAGGCCGCGGCGGCGCCGCGGGAGGCGCC
>DATEDO010000207.1:0-31527 GCA_035281625.1 Candidatus Methylomirabilota bacterium | reverse complement strand
GGCCTCGAGCGCGGAGCCGCGGCGCGCGCCCACCGTCACGTGGACGGGGGGCGCCCCGCCCGGGGCGAAGCGCAGCGCACCCGCCGTCGCGCCGGCGTCCTTCACGAGTCGGCGCAGCGTGCCGGTGAAGCCGGCCTCCGGCGAAGCGGCGCGGCCCAGGGTGGCCACGAGATCGGGAAAGAGAGGGCCGATCCGCATGGCCGCCTCAGGAGGGTGAAAGGACGCGGCCCGGGAGCGCGCCGGTGTGCTCCGCCCGCTCGATCACCACGCGACCGTTCACGAGCACGTAGTCCACGCCGCCGGCATAGCGATGCGGCTCCTCGTAGGTCGCCCGGTCCGTCACTCGGGCGGCGTCGAAGGCCACCACGTCGGCGTGCGCGCCCTCGCGCAGGACGCCGCGGTCGCGGAGCCCCAGCCGGTCCGCGGGAAGCGCGGTCATCTTCCGCACTGCCTCGGGGAGGCTCAGCACGCCTTCCTGGCGCGCATAGCGCCCGAGCACGCGGGGGAAGGTGCCGTAGCTGCGCGGATGAGGCTTCCCCTCGCCCAGCGCGCCGTCGGTGGCGAGCGACGAGCCGTCGGAGCCGATCATGACGTGCGGGTGCACGAGCGCGCGGCGCAGGTCCGCCTCGTCGAGCTGGAAGAGGATCATGTACCCCTTGCCGGCCTCGGCGGTGATGATGTCGAAGGCGGCGTCGAGCGGGTCCTTGCCCCAGCGGGCGCCGATCTCGGACAGGCGCCGCCCTTCCGCGTCCGGCCGCGACGGCGCGTAGGCGACCATGATGTCCTCCCACCCGAGACCGCGGGTGAGCACGGGGCTGTCGCCGGTCAGCTCCGCGCGGATGCGGTCCCGCGCGGCGGGATCGGCGAGCCGGCGCAGCATGGTCTCGATGCCGCCCTCGAGCGCCCAGTCGGGCAGGAGCGTACGCAGCGTGGTGCTGGAGGCGGTGTAGGGATAGACATCGGCGCGCACGTCCATCCCCTCCGCCCGCGCGGCGTCGATGAGAGCGAGCGCGTCGTGCACACGCCCCCAGTGTGGCCGCCCCGCCGCCTTGATGTGGCTCACCTGCACGGGCAGCCGGCCCTCGCGCCCCACGCGAATGGCCTCGCGCACCGCGTCCAGGAGCGTGGCGCCCTCGCCGCGGATGTGGCTCGCGTAAAAACCGCGGCGGGCCCCCGCGTACCGGGCGATCCCGACGATCTCGTCGGTGGTGGCGAAGGAGCCGGGCGCGTAGATGAGCCCGGTGGCGAGCCCCGCGGCGCCGCCGGTCATGGACTCGTCCATGAGCCGCTCCATGTGCGCCTGCTCCCGCGCGGTGGGCGGGCGGCGCGCGAAGCCCATGGCGGCGATGCGCAGGGTGCCGTGCCCCACGAGCTGCACCACGTTGACGGCCACGCCACCTTGCTCGTAGCGCCGGAGGTAGTCGCGCATGGCGCGCCAGGAGAAGTCCATGCCCGGCGGCAGGTAGAGCGCGAACCCGTAGAGGTCGTTGCGGAACTCGTCGCTCACGGGGGCCGGGGAGAAGCCGCAGTTTCCCACCACCTCGGTGGTCACGCCCTGACGAATCTTGGATTCGGCGCGCCGATTGCCCCAGAGCCGCCAGTCGGAGTGCGAGTGCACATCGATGAAGCCCGGGGTCACCGTGAGCCCGTGAGTGTCGAGGGTGCGCCCGGCGCGCTCGCGGGAGAGGTCACCGATGGCGGCGATGCGGTCGTCGACGATGCCGACGTCGGCCCGGCGGGCGGCGGCGCCCGTGCCGTCCAGCACCTCGCCGCCTTGCAGCTTCAGGTCAAACAGGGGGCGCCTCCTTGAAGCCGAGCACGCCCTCCACCCAGGCCGCCGCGACGAGGAGGCGCGCCTCGGCGAAGGCGCTTCCCACGAGCTGCACTGCCAGCGGCAGTCCCTCGCGCGTCATGCCGCTGGGCAAGGTGATGGCGGGCATCCCGGCGTGGCTCCACGGGGCGCAGAAGTAGGGATCGCCGGTGGCCTCGAGCCCGCGGGGCGCCGGGCCGTGCGCGGTGGGGGTAAGAAGGGCGTCGTAGCGCAGCGCGATCGGCGCCATCTCGTCCCGGAACCGACGCCGGTGCATCTGCGCGGCGAGGAGCTCGGTGGCGCGGAGCTCGCGCCCGTTCTCCAGGGCCGCCCGTAGCTTGGGCGGATACGCGTCGGCCAGCCGTGGGAAGTTCGGCGCGTGGTAGGCGGCGGCTTCGGACCGGACCACCACCTGCCCCGAGTCGTGAATGCCCGCGAAGGACGGCGGCAGCGACACGTCGCCGACGGCGGCGCCGGCGGCGGCAAGCCGCCGGGTCAGCTCGTCGAGATGGGACGCGGTGGCGGCATCCGCGCGCTCGACCAAGCTCCGCACGACGCCGATGCGCGGAGCCGGGCCGCCGTCCAGGGCGCCGAGGTAGTCGTCCACCGGCACATGCGCCGAGAAGGGGTCCAGGCGATCGGGGCCGGCGAGCACCTGCAGCGCGAGCGCGGCATCCTCCACCGCGCGTCCGAAGATGCCCACGTGGTCGTTGCTCCACGACAGCGGCACCACCCCCACCGCGCTGATGCGGCCGTGCGTGGGCTTGAAACCGACCACGCCGCAGAAAGCGGCCGGGCGCAGCACCGAGCCCACCGTCTGAGAGCCCAGCGCGAGCGCGGCCATGCGCGCGCCCACCGCGGCGGCGGAGCCCGACGACGAGCCGCCCGGCGTATGGGCGACGTTCCACGGGTTGCCGGTGGGGCTGGGATCCATCAGGGCGAAGGTGGTGGTGCTGACCTTACCGAGGATGACCGCCCCCGCGGCGCGCAGCCGCGCCACCGACGCGGCATCCGTGTCGGGCCGGCGATGGGCGAAGGCCGCGGCCCCGCAGCGGGTGGGCATCCCCGCCACGTCGAAGATGTCCTTGATGGCCACCGGCACGCCATGAAGCGGCCCGAGCAGCGCGCCTGCCGCCGCCTGCGCGGCGCGCTTTCGCGCGGTGGCCAGGGCCCCCTCGCGGTCCAGATGCACCCAGGCCTTGACGGCGGCGTCCGCGCGATCGATACGCGCGAGGCAGCCTTCCACCAATGCCACGGGATCGAGCCCGCGGGCCCGGATGCGACGGGCGGCCTCCGCCGCGGTCAGGTCGGCCGGATCGAGGCTCAATGAATCGCCTCCAGGACCTCCGCCACGACCTCGAACCGGCCGAAGGACGGCATGAGATAGGCGCCGGCGTACTGGCGCCGGACCTGCGCGATCAGCTGCTGGCCCATCGCGATGCCCGCCCGGAGGCCGCGCTCGCCGGCTTCACGCATGCGGGCCCGCACGTGGTCGGGCACCGTGATCCCGGGCACCTCGTTGTGGAGGAACTCGGCGTGGCGGGAGGAATGTAGCGGCAGGAGTCCCACCACCACCGGCACCGGCGGCCGGGTTCGCGCGAAGAAGCGCTCCAGCACCTCCAGATCGTAGACGGGCTGGGTCTGCACCCAGCGCGCCCCGGCCTCCACCTTGGCCAAGAAGCGCTCCATTTCTCGGGAAGGCTCCTCGGCGGCGGGGTTGAGGGCGGCCCCGACGCAGAAGGCGGTGGGCTCTCCCACCGAGTTGCCGGTGGCGTCGAGGCCACGGTTCATGCTGTCGAGCACGCGGATGAGCCCCACCGCGTCCACGTCGAACACGGCGGTGGCGTTCACGTAGTCGCCGGTACGCGGCGGGTCGCCGGTCATGGCGAGGATGTTGCGGATGTCCATGGCGTGGGCGCCGAGGAGATCCGCCTGTATGCCCATGAGGTTCCGATCGCGGCAGGTGAAGTGCATGGTGATGTCGAGCCCGCTCGCCTCGCGCACGAGGATCGCCGTCGGCAGCACCGACATCCGCACGCGGCCCAGCGAGCCGTCGTTGATGTCGACGATCTCCACGCCCCGCTCCTTGAGGAGCTTGGCTCCCTGCACCAGCTTCTCGATGTTGTGGCCGCGCGGGGGGTCCAGCTCCACCGACACCAGGAACTCGCCCGCCCCGAGCTTGCGCGCCAGCCGGGTCGGGGGCGCGGCGGTGGTGAGGCCCGTCGACTCCGCGGGCTCGACCGGCATCGGGGCGACGCGCGGCGCGGGGGCCGGGCGCGACGGCGCATGCCGAGCCACCGCGTCACGCATGGCCCGGATGTGCTGGGGGGTGGTGCCGCAGCAGCCGCCGACCATGCGCGCGCCCGCGGCGATCATGCGGGCGGCGTAGTCCGCCATGTAGCCGGGCGACGACAGGTACATGAGCCGCTCGCCCACGCGGCTCGGCAGGCCCGCGTTGGGCTGAATGACGAGCGGCAGGCCCCCCGCCGCCGGCGCCATCGCCTCCAGCACGTCGTACAGCACGCTCGAGCCCACCGAGCAGTTGGCGCCCATGGCCTGGACGGGCAGCCCCCGCAGCACCGTCGCGACCTCGGCGGCGGCGCGGCCCAGGAAGGTCACCCCCTCCTCGGTGAAGGCGAAGGTGGCCAGGATGGGCAGATCGGTGAGGGCGCGAATCGCCTCGACGGCGAGGCGGGCTTCCACGAGATCGGACATGGTCTCGACGATGAAGCCGTCCACCCCGCCCTCGAGCAGCCCTTCCGCCTGCTCGCCGAACGCCGCGCGCGCTTCCTCGGGCTCGATGGATCCCAGCGGCGCCAGGTACTTCCCGAGCGGGCCCATGGAGCCCAGCACGAAGACGTCGCGGCCCATGCTCTCGCGAACGTCCCGCGCCAGCTTGGCCCCACGCAGGTTGATCTCGCGCACGCTCCCGGCGAGCCCGTGCACACCGAGCTTGAAGCGGTTGGCGCCGAAGGTGTTGGTCTGGATGCAGTCCGCCCCGGCCGCGATGTACTCAGCGTGGATCGCCTGCGGGAGCTTGGGCTCGTTGACGTTCAGCACGTCGAAGCAGGCGTCGAGCGGAACGCCGCGCGAGTAGAGCGCGGTGCCCATCGCGCCGTCGGAGAGCAGCGGCCGCTCCCGCAGCCGCTCCAGGAACGGCGCGGCCACGGCTACGCCCCCGCCTCCGCCGGCCGCGGCGCCCGCGCGCGCTCGCTGAGGGCGAGGGCCACGCGCGCGGCGACCTGATCGGGCGCCAGATGCGTCGTGTCGACGGTGAGGTGGGCCCGGCGGTAGAACGGCTGCCGGGCGCGGAAGAGGGCCTCGGCCTCCTCGCGCGAGCGGCTCGCCAGCATGGGGCGCTCGGCGGCGGCGGCGCGGGCGCGCTCGTAGAGGGTGGCGAAGTCGCCGGTCAGCCACACCACGGTACCGATCTCGCGCAGGGCCTCCGGCACGCCCTCCCGGCAGGGGAGCCCACCACCGGTGGCGATGACGTCGCCGCGCTTGAGGGCGAGCAGGCGCACGGCCTCGGCCTCGGCGGCGCGGAAGTGAGCCTCGCCGCGGGTGGCGAAGATCTCGGGGATGGAGCAGCCCTCGCTGGCGGTGATCATGTCGTCGGTCTCGACGAAGCACCGTCCGAGCCGCCGCGCGAGCAGACGGCCCACCGACGACTTGCCCGCGCCCATGAACCCGACGAGGATGACGTTGTCCGCCATGCTCCCGTCATCCTAGCAGATTCGCTCGGGACCCCGGCGCGCCCGCGCCACGACGTCCTCCATGCGATAGCTGTAGAGCTGGGGCGGCTCCACCCCCGCGGCGGCCAGCCAGCAGTCGAGCTGGCTACGGTGGTGTACCTCGTGCTCCACCATCGCCATGAGGAAGCGCCAGAGGCGCATGCGCTGGCCGTCGAGATCGGTGATGGATCCGGTCAGCCGCGCGTCCGGCACGGTGGCGAGGCGCGCCATCTCCTCCCCGTGGACGCGCTCGAGCAAGGCGCGCGTGGCGGGGAGATCCCGCTCCGGCCCCGGCTCGAGATCGTCGGTCCAGCGGTCGTCCACCACGCGGGCCACGAAGAAGCGCTCGGCGCCGGCGAGGTGCCGGACGATGGCCCCACTGGTGAACTCGTCGGGCCGGGGGCGCCACGCGGTCAGCTCCGGGGTGAGCCGGTCGACCACCGTCCACGTGCGCCGGCGCACCCCATCGAAGTAGCGGATGAACTCGGCCACGGACTGGATCATCCCGCCCTCACCGGTGCACCGTCGTCGCGGCGGGCGCCCGCCGATACGCGCAGTCGCGCATCCAGCAGCGCCGGCATTGCGTGAAGTAGTGATCCACGCGGGCCTCCCGCCCCACCCCGACCAGGAACGTGATGGTCTTGGCCGGCAGCATGAAGCAGGCGTCGTTGAGCGTCACCCCGATCGGCGTGCCCGAGCACAGGGCGAAGAGCTGCCGCTGCTCCCCGGTGTCCCAGCCGGCGTAGCCCGGGCTGATGCGGTTGGTGACGCGCGTGCCCTCGCGGAGGCCGGCCGCGCACAGGACGTCGTTGACGTGCTCGGCCAGGCTCTCCACCGCCGCCGAGCCGACGCTGTCGAGCATCACCGCCAGGGGAAGCTCACGGGCGTCGAACAGCGCGCGCACGCGCTCCTCGATGGCGGAGCCCACGGTGCAGATACCCGCCCCTACCGCCTCGAGCGGGCCCCAGAGCCGGCCGATCTCGGGGATGGTCAAGACGATCTCGCCGATCTCGATGCGGTCGGCGCCCCGCCCGGTCACGGGAGCGGCCCGATAGACGGCGCGTGGCGCCATGAGGCGTTCGCCGAGGGCGAGAGCCTCGGCGAAGATGGCGCGCACCTCCGCGGAGGGCACATCCACCCCCTTCTTGTAACCCTGGAAGCGCAGGACCTCGTCGGGGTCCACGCGGAGCGGCAGGTCCTCCAGGATCACCGGCCCGGAGGCCAGGACGGACAGGCCGGCGCTCACCGCTTCCGGCGCGCGCGGACGATGTCGGCGATACGGCGGATGTGCTCGGGGCCCGAGCCGCAGCAGGCGCCGACGATGTTGCAGCCGGCGTCGAGCAGCGCGGGGTAGTCCTTGGCCATCGCCTCGGGGCCCAGCTCGTAGGTGGTGACATCGCCCGTGGTAATGGGCAAGCCGGCGTTGGGATACGCGATGAGAGGCGCGTCGGTGACCGCGCGCATCTCACGGATGATGGTGATGGCCCGGTCGGGGCCGCGGCCGCAGTTCATCCCCACGATGTCCGCCCCGGCGGCGAGCAGCGTGCGCGCCACGTCGGCCGGGCTCTCGCCCCACATCGTGCGATCGCGGTCGTGGATCTCCTCGTACTGGAAGAACATGGTGGCCATGACGGGGAGGTCGGACACCGTCTTGCAGGCCTGGATGGCCGCGGTGGCCTCCTGGGGAAACATCATGGTCTCGACGGCGAAGATGTCCACGCCGCCCTCGGCCAGCGCGGCCGCCTGCTCGCGGAACGTCTCCACGTACTGCTCGTCGGTGGCGATGTTGTCGCCCACGCCATAGTCGGCCGGCACGCACGAGGTCGGACCGATGGAGCCCGCCACCCAGCGGCCGGGCGGGCACACCGAGCGGGCGAGCCGGGCGCCCTTCACGTTCAGCTCGCGCGAGCGGTCGCCGATCTTGTACTCGTTGAGCTTGAGCCGCGTGCCGCCGAAGGTATTGGTCTCGACGAAGTCGGATCCCGCGTCGAAGTAGCCTTTATGGATGCCGCGCACCACGTCGGCGTGCGTGTCGTTCCAGAGCTCCGGGCAGGCCCCGTTCAGCAGGCCCGCGTCGAAGAGCGCGGTGCCGTAGCCGCCGTCGAAGACGAGCAGCTCCCCGGCCTTGACCCGCTCGACGATCTCCCAGCCCCGGGGGTTGCTCATGCCGCCGCCTGCCTGTGCGTCGATTTCTGATCGATCTGGATGGGGGGGAGCGGCGGCCGCTCCTCCCCCATCCCCCCCCACCCGTTTGGTGTCATTGCGCCGCGATTCTTCATGCCGCGGCCCGCACTCCCAGCAGCTCCTTCGCCCGGACGACGGCGAGAGTGGAATCTTTGGCGTAGCCGTCGGCGCCAATCTCGTCGGCATAGGCCTGGCTGACCGGCGCGCCGCCGATCATCACCTTCACGCGGTCACGCAGGCCCGCCTTGGTGAGCGCGTCGATGGTGCGCTTCATGGCCGGCATGGTCGTCGTCATGAGGGCGGAGATCCCCACGATCTGGGCGTTGTGCTCGGTGACGGCGGCCACGAACTTCTCCGGGGCCACGTCGCGGCCGAGGTTCACCACCTTGAAGCCCGCGCCCTCCAGCATCATCGCCACGAGGTTCTTGCCGATGTCGTGAAGGTCGCCCTGGGCGGTGCCGATGACCACCACACCGAGATCCTGCTCGTCGCGCGCCGCCGCGGTGATGAGGGGCTTGAGGAGATCCAGCCCCGCGTACATGGCGCGGGCGGAGAGCAGCACCTGCGGCACGTAGTATTCATTGCGCCGAAACTTCTCGCCGACCACGTCCATGCCGGGGATGAGGCCGCGGAAGATGAGCGACTTGGGGTCCATCGACAGCGCCAGCCCCTCCTCGGTCTTCTTCGCCACCGTGTCCTTGTCGCCGAGGATGAGGGCGCGGGCCATGGTGGGGAAGTCGAACTCGGCGGTGGGATCCTGGCTCATGCGGAGCGGGGCGCTCCTCCGGCGCCCGGGCGGGGCTTCGTGCTGGGATAGCCGGCGCGAGTCCAGGCGGTCATGCCGCCGGCGACGTTGAGCCAGGGACCGGATAAGCCCTCGCGGGCGAGCGCGCTGATGACGAGGCTCGAGCGGAGGCCCCCCGCGCACATCACCGCCACCGGGCGGCCCGTGGGCACCTCGGCCGCGCGCCGCACCGCCTCACCCATGGGCAGATGGCGAGCGCCCTCGACATGACCTTCCTCCCACTCGAACGGCTCGCGCACGTCCAGGATGACGACGTCGCGCTGCTCGTCCTTCATCGTGGCGAGCTCGTGCACGCTGATCTGGGGCACCTGCGCCACCGGCAGGCCCTGCGCCTTCCAGTCGCCCATGCCCCACTGCAGATGCCCGGCCACGTCGTCGAGCCCCACTCGTCCCAGCGCCTGGACGGCGTGGGTGAGATCGGTGGGCCCGCCCGCCACGAGCAGCAGGGGTCGATCGGCCGGGGCGAAGAGGCCCACGCGGTTGGCGAACTGCGGGCTCTCCACCCAGACGTTCAGCGAGCCCGGGATATGCGCCTCGCCCCACTCCGCCGCGGTGCGGATGTCGAGCACGAGGGCGCCCTTGTCGATGGCCTCGCGCGCCTGAGCCGCCGACAGCGCGCGCGGCTCGCCCACCGGCGGCAGTGCCCGCGCGCGGTTCCGGGCGATGATGCGGTCGAAGTTCGGCGGCTTGGGGGGAATCCCCGTCATGAGGGCGCGGACGAAATCCTCCTCGCTGCCGGCCTGCAGGGCGACGTTGAACCGGCGCTCGAAGCCCACCGTCGATGCCGTCTTGCTCGACATCGCGCGGCCGCACGACGAGCCCGCGCCGTGCGCGGGGTAGATCTCCACGCTGTCGGGCAGCGCCAGCAGGCGTCGTGTGAGGCTCTGGTAGAGCGTGGCGGCCGCGCGCTCCCCGCCGAAATCGGGCCGCCCCACGTCCCCGATGAAGAGCGTGTCGCCCGTGAGCACGAACCACGGCTCGTTGCCACGCGCCCGGTCGGTCACCAGGAGGGAGATGCTCTCCGGCGTGTGTCCGGGCGTGTGGAGCACCCGAAGGGTCACATTGCCCAGCACGATGTCGTCCCCATCCTCGACGGAGGCGGTGGGAAAGGCGGCGTCCGCCGCCGGGTGCAGGACGATGCCGGCCCCAGTCCGGTCCGCGAGGGCCTGATTCCCGGAGATGTGGTCGGCATGGATGTGGGTGTCGACCACGTGGGTGATGGTGAGGCCCTTCCGCCGGGCCAGCGCGACATACTCGTCCACCCGGTCCCGCGCCGGGTCGACCACCGCCGCCTGCCCCGCCTGACCGCAGCCGATCAGATACGAGAGGCAGCCCGCCTCTTCGTTCAGGATCTGCTGAAAAATCATCGCTCGGATTGTCCCACATGGCTCCGGGCGGGCGCAAGGCCGGACGGCCCTTTCGCCCCGGAACCCGGCGTGACAGTGTAGGAACTTGACCGGGCTCGGGCTGTTACACTAGAGTCACCAAAATCGCCAGTCGTCGAACTACGGGAGGCAGGCGACGTTCGAATGAGGCTGAAGGTCCTCGGAGCCTTTGGAAGCGATGGACAGGGACAGCGACCCTCGGCCTTTCTGGTCGATGATCGCGTCTTGATCGACGCCGGCACCGTCGGCGGCGCCCTCTCCGTCCCCGAGCAGACCGCAATCACCCACGCCCTCATCAGCCACGCCCATCTGGACCACACCGTGGGACTGGCGTTTCTCGCCGACACGCTCGCCATGATGGCCCCGGAGCGCTCGGTCACCGCGTGCAGCATCGCCCCCGTCATCGACACGCTCCGCACCCACACGTACAACGACGCCCTCTGGCCCGACTTCACCACGATCCCCAGCCGCGAGGCTCCCGTTCTCAAGCTCCGTGCGCTTGCCGAGGAAGGGGAAGCCCGCGTGGGCGATCTCTGGGCCACGCCGGTGCCGGTGGAGCACACGGTACCCACCACGGGGTTCATTGTCCACGACGGGGAGACCGGCTTCGTCTACTCGGGGGACACGGGGCCGACGACGCGGCTCTGGCAGGTGGCGCGCGAGATGCGAGGACTCAAGGCCCTCGTGGTGGAGACCGCGTTTCCGAACCGGATGGAGGCTCTCGCGCGCGCCTCGGGCCATCTCACCCCGGACCGGCTTCGGGAGGAGATGCGAAAGATGCCCCCGGACCTGCCCATCTGGATCTTCCACGTCAAACCGCAGCTGCACCAGGAAACCGCCGCCGAGCTCGCCCAGATCGATCCCACCCGCATCCACATTCTCGAGCAGGGCAAGACCTACACCTTCTAGCGCCCCCCTCAAGCGGGGCGGGCGTCGATCAGGCGGGTCAAGGACTCCCGGAACGGAAAGAGGCTAAATATGCCTCCCGTATGGACGAAGCAGACACGCTGCCCCAGCGCCTTGGGGTCCTTCTCCAGGCTATCCACGAGGCCCGTGAAGGCCTTGGCGGTATAGACGGGGTCGAGGATCAGACCTTCCTCGCGCGCCAGTTGCACGATGGTGCCGAGCTCCGCATCGCTCACGGCCGCACGCCCGACACCCTGATAGCCGTCGAGGAGATGGATGGACTTCGGCACCTCGATGGCAAAGCCAAAGCGGCGAATCGCCCCCGCCATGGTGCGCACGACATGGTCCCGCACCTTGTCGGCCGGCCAGGCGATGGGAATCCCGACGATCTCGCTCGGCAGCCCGGCGAGCTGCTTGCCCATGAGCATGCCGGCCTGACTGCCACCGCTGTATACGGAGATCGCGACGGTGTCGAAGCGGGGGGCGCCGTGGCCGATCTGGCCGGCGAGCTCCACCGCGCACTCGAGATAGCCCAGCGCGCCGACCTCGTTGGACCCGCTCTCCGGGATGACGTAGGGGCGGTGACCTTCGGCGCGGAGGGCCGCCGCCATCTCCTCCATGACGTCGTCCACCCGCGTCCACTCGGCGTCCGAGAGGTAGCGGACCGCGGCCCCGAGAAGGCGATCGAGGAGGAGATTCCCGTCATAGGCGGCCGGGCGCGCGCCCTTCACCGCCAGCGCCGCGTTCAAACCAAGGCGCGCCGCCACCGCCGCGACCGCGCGGCAGCAGTTCGACTGAAGCGTCCCGCAGGTGATGAGGGTGTCGGCGCCGCGCTCCAGCGCTTCCCCCACGAGGAACTCGAGCTTGCGGACCTTGTTCCCCGACTCGAGCAGCCCGGTGAGATCGTCGCGCTTCACGTAGAGCTCGATGCCGAGCCGGCGGGAGAGCCGCTCGAGCTTCATGATGGGAGTCGGCGCGAGCGCCAGCGGGAGGCGAGGCGGAACCGACATGCATCGATCGTAGCACGCCGTCTCGCTTGTTCTCAGGGCTGGCAGGCGGGGCACCAGTACGTGGAGCGATCCCGGAGGGTCTCCATCCGGATCGGCGTGCGGCACCGGGGACATGGCTTGCGGGCCCGGTGGTGCACGCGGAGGAAATCGCGCTTCGGCTCGCCGCGCAACGGCTTCCCGGCGAGGCGCTCGCGCAGGGCCTTGGTCGCCGCGGCCAGGGTCACTTCCGTGGCCGCGTGCACCCGGGCGATCTCGTCCGGGGTCATGAGCGAGGCGGTCCGCCGCGGCTTCACCCGGGCCTCCCAGAGGATCTCGTCCGCGTAGGCATTGCCGAGTCCGGCGATGAGCCGCTGGTCGCACAGAACGGTCTTGATGGGCGCGAGCTTGTTCCGGGCGCAGAGGCTCCCCAGCGCCGCCGGCGTGTAGGCGGGGGCGAGGGGATCGAGGCCTCCCCGCTCGCGCCGGTCCAGCCCCACCCACATCTTGGCCTCCCCCGGCTTGAGAAGGTCGAAGTTGTGATCGGAGAAGACGAGCCGAGCGCCTCCCTCGAGGCGCAGCGTGAGCGTCGGCTCGGGCGGGCGCGTGTCGTCGCCGGGCTCGAGCCAGTAGGGCTCGCCCCCGAGCATCAGATGCACGTCCAGGCGAGGCGCCGTCTCGAGCGGCAGCGCGAGCGTCTTGCCGCTCCGGATCACCTCGAGGACCCGCCGGCCCGTCACCGCGGCCACGAAGGCCTCCGGAGCGGCGCCCCGGACGACGCGGGGCTGATGCACGGCCACCTCGTCGATGCGCCGGCCGGCCAGCCGCGGCCCGAGCAGCTCCGCGTAGACCGTCAGCTCGGGCAGCTCGGCCACGGGGGCTAGGCGTGCTCCTTCTTCAGCGTGGCCGCGATGGGGGCGAAGTCGTAGGCGGGGAAGGCCTCGTAGCGGAACGCTCCCCACGCCTTCTGCTCCATGTAGCGGTTGACGCTGCGAAGCTTGTCGGGCTCCACGCGCAGCGTGATGACGAAGCCGTAGGACATGGCCACGACCCAGGACACCAGCTCGCTGCCCTCCGGCGGGAAGTCGCGGTAGAAGCCCGTCCGCCGGCAATGCGCCATGATCTCGTCGAGCGTCTTCGCCTGGTCGTGATGCAGCAGCACGGTGAGGAGCACGCGGTGATCGTCTGGCATGGGGTTCCTCCGGGAGCGAACTGTTGCGCGCACCGCGGGGATTGTCAATAATGACGCTCGAGCGGCGCGGACGCGCTCGCTCGAGCTCTCTCATGAGTTACAGTCGCCACCTCGTGGTCGCGGTGCTCCTCGCCGGCGCCATGCTGGGAACGGTATCCGGGCAGAGCCCCGCGCCGGCGCCGGGAACCTGGCAGGCCCTTCGCAATTCCCGTCTCGATCAGGCCAAGCGCGCGGATGGGACGCCGTTGCTGCCCAACCCCCTTCCCGCGGGCACCGAGTCTGGGCTGGGTGTGTTCTCCTACTCCGGCGCCACGCTGGACGAGCGGAGGGGTCAGATCATCCTCGTCCGCACCGGCGGCCATGCCGACTGGGCGGGCAATCAGGTGGTGGCCTTCGACATCCCGTCCGGAAAGTGGGTGCTCCTCGAGGACTACTCGCGCGCGTATCCCAAATACAGCGGGCTCCCATGCAAGCGCGGCCCCGACGGGGCGTTCGTAGATCCACCGACGCCGCCGCGGTGTTCCCAGGCGACCGAGCCCGCGATGGACCAGTACCGTGACGGCTCGCCCGCCTCGCTCCACACCTACGGCAATCAAGCGTACATGCCTGCCGTCGACGCCGTGCTCAGCGCGGGGGGGCTTCGATGGTGGGACGCCGAGCCCGCCAACCAGACCTGGTGGTGGGCGCACGGCAAGGGCTGGGTCAGCAAACCGAGCCGGCGGCCGGGCGGCTACGCGGGGATCATGATGTGGGATCCCGACGCCAAGCTGGTGTGGTTTCGCTTCTCGGGGGGCTTCGCCTCGTACGATCCCACCGCGGATGCCTGGCAAGTCCGCTTCCAGATGGCAGCGGGCGCCCTTTCCGAATCGTCCGCCTTCGCTCTGGATACCGAAGGACGAAAGCTCTACCGCTTTCCCCGGAAGCCCGCGAAGGGCCCGTGGGGCCTACGCGTCATCGATCTGAAGGACCCCTCGACACGCGAGACGACGATGGAGACGACCGGCGATACGCAGGTCGAGACGGTGATCGGCGCCGGACTCGTCTGGGATCCCGCATTGCGGGGCCTCGTCGCCTATGGCAAATCCGCCGATGGGAAGAAAGGGGCGCTCTACACGCTCGACCTCAAGGAGACGCCGGCGGTGTGGAAGCGCCACGATCCGCCCGACGACGTCCACCCGCCCCCGCCAAACTCGACCGGCACGTGGGGCCGCTTCGCCCGTTACGGCGGGCGCTACTACATCACGACGTCCCCTCTGCAGGAGGTGTGGGTGTTCACGCCGCCGTGGACTCGCGCGTCGGCGGCGGCTCCCCGGGCCGAGCAACGGTCCCGTGTGTCCGGCGTCTCGGTGGCGGAAGCGGCGGACGAGCCATCGCGGCAGATTCCGGTGCCTCCACCGCCCAGTCCCCTCCCCGCCAACACGTGGGTCCCGGTGCAACAACCGCCGCCGGGAAAGGCGCCGCTCGCGCGCGGAGGCAAGCACGCGCGGGGGGCGTACGACACGAAGCGGGGCCGGCTCCTCATCACCGGCGGGGACCGGGACGGAAGTGACGGCGGCAACGGCAGCGTATGGAGCGTCAATCTCGCGGACGGCACGGCCGAGGAGCTGTCACCGATGTGCCGGCCGGAGCCGGAGCTGATGCCCAACTTCCCCGACAACGTGGTGTGGGCCTACGATACCAAGCGCGACCAGGCGCTGCTGCTTCGCGGATACTTCTTCGCCCAGGCCCGCGGACTCACCGTCTGCAAGCGAGACGATCCCCAGATCGTGCGGGCCGACCTCGTCTTCGATGTCGAGAGCCGCACGTTCCAGCCGGCGCCCTGGCCGGTATCCCCCCTCGGGCTGGGATCGGACTCCGCGGGCCCGACCTTCGGTGTCTACGACGAGCCCACCGACAGCCTCTACGCTTACAAGTGGGACGGGGCCTGGGGCGGCAACATGCTCATTCTTCGCCGCGACACCAACACCTGGGAGCGCGTCCGGTTCGGGGGAAGGCGTGAGCGCAACGCCTATTGCGTACGGAGTCAGATGGCGCTCGAGCCCGGCAAGGCGATCTACATGAGCTGCCTCAGCAAGGGCCCCGTCTTCATCCGCTTCGACTTGAAGAGCAAGAGCGCCACCGCGCTCGACATGCCCGAGGGCTACAAGGCGCCGACCACCGATCAGGAGACCTACATGGTCTTCGACCCGAACGCGCGCGTGGTCCTCCATCCGTTCACGCCGAACCTGGCCGGCGTGATGACCACCCTCTACATCTACGACGTCGAGACGAAGAAGTGGAGCGAGCGACCCGTCTCGACCGAGCTGTCGCCTCGCGTGTTCGGCAATCTCGCCGCCTGGGATCCGCAGAGCGGGGCGCTGGTGCTGTACGGCGGCCACTCCACCACCATCGCTCCGGGCGTGCGCCTGCTGATCGCCCCGGTGACGTGGCGCTATCGATACGTGAAGGAGTGAGAGCCATCTAAGGGTCGGGCCCTGGTTGTTTCCTGATTTGATCCACGGTCGTCGCAAGCGACGACCTCTATAGGGTCGGCTGACCTCCGGTCAGCCGACTTTTTTGGTCAGCGCGGCGTACTGGTCGACGAGCGGCAGGACGACGTCGCGCCCGGCCGGAGGCAGGGCGAAGATGGCGCGCTCGACGCCGGCGTCGCGCAGGGCGGCGAGGCGCGCCTCGTCGGGGCGCGCGCCGAAGAGCGAGACCGTGACGGTGGCGGGATCGCGGCCCATCTTTTCCGCGCGGGCCCTGAGGTCGGCGATCCCCTCCGCGATGGGCTCGCGGCTGGCGATGGGCAGCCAGTGGCCGTCGAACTCGGCGGCGCGCTGCCGCGCGTACGGTCCTGCGCCGCCCATGAGGATGGGCGGATGCGGCTTCTGCACTGGCTTGGGATAGGACCAGATCTTGTCGAAGTTCACGTGCTTGCCGTGGAACTCCGCCTCGTCCTGCGTCCAGATCGCCTTCATGGCGGCGATGCGCTCGCGGAGCACCTTCCACCGGCTTGCGAACTCGGTGCCGTGGTGCTCCATTTCTTCCGCGTTCCAGCCCCCGCCGATCCCGAAGAGCAGCCGGCCCCGCGAGAGCCAGTCGAGGCTCGCCACCTCCTTGGCGAGAGTGATGGGATCGCGCTCGATGACGAGGCAGATGCCGGTCCCCAGCTTGATTCGGCTCGTCACCGACGCGGCCGCGCCGAGGGCCACGAAGGGATCGAGGGTGTGCCAGTACTCCTTGGGTAAGGGCGTCCCGCCGGGGAACGGCGAGCGGCGGCTCGCGGGGATATGCGTATGCTCGGGAACCCAGAAGGACTCGAAGCCGCGCTCCTCGAGGGCGCGGGCGAGGTCGTCGGGTCGAATAGCGTAGTCGGTGGCGAACATGAAGCATCCGTATTTCATGGCGCGCCCTCTCGCGGAGTCGGGTTGAGGTCGGAAGCGGCGCCATTATACGCCGCGCCGCGCGCCAGAAACCTTGGTGGGTGGGCGGCTCCGTACTACCCTGACGGCGACGGGGTGACGGACGCTGGAGGCCACTCCAAAGGAGCGAACCATGGTGATGAACGGCATTCGATCGGGTGGGCGCTGGGCCACGGCGCTGGCCTTCGCCCTGGCGGTCACGGCCCCGGGCGTTCTATCCGCCGGCGAGGGCAGTCGGCCGAGCGATGAGCCGGTGGTGTCGGCCCCCGCGACGCCGGTGACCGCGGGGCCGGACGAATCGCCGGCAGCGGCCCCGGCCAGCGCGACCGCGGCGCCTCCAACCGCCGAACCGGCGGCCGCCACGAGGACGCCCGAGCCGGCCACCGCGACGACGGAGCCCGCATCCGCGCCGGTCGCGGCAAGCCCGGACCAGCCCAGCGGCATGAGCGCCGCGACCACGCAGGTGAAGACCGGCGCCAGCCAGATCGCCGGGGGTCAGGTGCTCTCGGGCGCGGGTGAGCTGGGCAAGGGCATGGGCAACACCATCGTCGCAGGCACGAAGGCCACCGGGCGCGGCATCGTCCGTGTGGGACAGGTCACCGGCCACGGGATCCAGCGGGCGTGGAACACGACGTTCGACGCGGTGATCGACGCGGGCGACGCCACCGTGAACTTCGTGAAGGGGATGTTCGCCTTCTAGCGCGCCTCAGCGGGGCGTGCGGGCCAGGTAGGCGGCGAGGGCGCTGCCCTCCCGCCCCTGGAACCGCACCGCCACCTTCAGCTGCTCGAGGTACTGGTCCAGGGTCTTCCCGCCCAGCACGATCCCGCGTGACGTGAAGAACTCGTTCACGTCCCGTTCCCACTCGGGGCTGATGAGCGCGGTGACGCCCTCCCACATGCGGCGATACGCGCTGCCCGGGTACTGCTTTGCCATCTCCTGCCAGTGCTCCTTGACGAAGTCCCAGGCGAGCCCGCGCGAGTAGACCCCGCTCAGCATGGATCGCAGCAGGAAGGGCGCGTCCTGGCTGCGCACTTCTCCGCTCAACGTGCGCGTCAGCGTCTGGCCGATGAGGGCGGGCTCGCGGAAGGCCCCCAGGGCGAACAGGAAGCGCTGCTCTTCCTGCGGAGTCCGGGCGGTACGGAAGCGTTGGAGGAAGTCGGCGTATTCGGCCTCGCCCCCCACGAAGGCGAGGATGGCGATCACCGCAGGCAGGATGTTCGGGTCGACGGCGGCGCTGTCCTCGACGTAGCGCGCGTAGAAGGCGCGGGCCTGGACGTGAGTCTCCTCGTCGTTGCCGAGTGTGCCGAGCACCCGGATGAGGTCGCCGCGCAGCTGCCGGACGAGCTCGCCGTCTCCCGGCTCCGCCTCCCAGCCCAGCCGCGCGGCGGCGAGCCCGACGCGATGCCGGACGAAGGTCTCGAGGCCCGGGCGCGTGCCCTCGGCGACGACGCGGTTCAAGAAGGCGAAGGAGCCGGTCAGCACCGTCCACACGTTTCGGTCGGTCTCCTCACGGAAGCGCCCGGTGAGGTCGAGGTAATCCACCGCGGCGACGTGACCGGCCTGCGTCACCGCGAACGCGTCGCTTACCACGTTGAAGCGCTCGATGGGCGGCACCTTGGCGACCGAGCGCGCGAGCTTCTTGAGCATGGCGGGCGCGTAGCCCACCCGGTAGAAGCCGTGCCCGCCGGCGTTGGCTATGGCCCAGTCCGGCGCGGCGGGCAGCGCGACGCGCGTCTCCGGCCCGTCGAGAAGCAGCCGCTTGTCCACCCATCCCCCCTTGACGGACGCCCGCAGCGCGATGGGAATGCGCCAGGGCTCACTCTCGCCGCCGTCTCCCGCGTCCGCGCCGAGGTAGAGGAAGCGCCGCTGGGAGAGCTTGACGCCCGTCCCGTCCGCCTCCACGGTGACGAGCGGGTACCCGGCGCGGAAGATCCATCCGTCCATCACCTCGGGAATGGGCAGCCCCGACGCCGCCCCGAGCGCCTTCCAGAGATCGGTGGTCTCCGCGTTGCCGTACTGATGCTCCCGCAGATAGTGCCGCACCCCTTCCCGGAACACCTCGGTGCCGAGATACTGCTCGAGCATGCGAAGGACCGACGCCCCCTTCTCGTAAGTCAGGAGGTCGAACATCGCCTCGCACTCCTTCGGCTCGCGCACGGGGAACTCGATGGGGCGGCTGGACAGGAGGCCGTCCACCCCCATGGCCGCGGCGCGCGAGACGCCGAAGGTGACCCAGCGCTGCCACTCCTTCTTCCAGGCGTCCACCGCGACCATCTCGAGAAAGGTGGCGAAGGCCTCGTTGAGCCAGATGCCGTTCCACCACGCCATCGTCACGAGATCGCCGAACCACATGTGGGCGAGCTCGTGCGCGACCACGTCGGCCACGCGCTCCAGCTCGGTGTGGGAAGCCGTCGCCTGGTCCACCAGGAGCGCGGTCTCGCGGAAGGTGATGGCTCCGAGGTTTTCCATGGCGCCGGCGGCGAAGTCCGGGATGGCGAGGAGATCCACCTTGTCGCCGGGGTACGGCACGCCGTAGTACTTCTCGAAGAACTCGAGCGAGAAGGCGCCGCAGTCCAGGGCGAACTGGGCGAGGCCGAGCTTGCCGGGAACGGCCCACACCCGCAGCGGCGTCGCCCCCACCATCACCGGCGGCGTCGCCTCCAGCTCCCCGACCACGAAGGCGACGAGATACGTCGACATCTTGATGGTGTCGGCGAAGCGTACCGCCTTCTTGCCGTCGCCCGTCGGCGCTTCCGAGGCGATCGCGGTATTGGACACCGCGACCAGGCGCTCGGGCACCACCAGGGTGACCGCGTACACCGCCTTGAAGGCCGGCTCGTCCCAGCATGGGAACGCCCGCCGCGCGTCGGTGGCCTCGAACTGGGTCGCCGCGATGGTGTGGGTCGCGCCGGCGCCGTCCTTGTACGTGCTGCGATAGAACCCGTGGAGCCTGTCGTTCAGGATGCCGCGGAAGCCGATGGTGAGCCGCCATTCGCCCGGCGTGAGCGGGGAGGGAAAGCTCAGGCGCGCCCGCTCCTGCGCCTCCTCGAGCGCGGCCGATCCTTGCACCACCGTGCCGCCGGCGTCGCGCGCGGCCACCGCGTGGATCGTGAGCTCAGCGGCGTTGAGCCACACGTCGGTGACGGGCTCGGTGATCGTCACCGTCACCGTTTCCTCCCCGCTAAAGATCGCCGCCTCGAGATCCGGCGTGAGGCGGATGTCGTAGCGGCTGGGGACGACCGATGTCGGCAAACGATAGTCCATGGGGGGGCAGGATACCAGAGTCCTGCGACCGACACACTTGACATCTCTTCCGTGGGAGCCCCACACTCCCCGTCCGTGAGAACGCTGGCCGAGCGCGTGGCGGTGGTGACCGGCGGCGGCAGCGGCATCGGCCGCGCGCTGTGCCTCGCCTTCGCGCGCGCGGGGGCACGGGTGGTGATCGCCGACGTCGACGAGGCGGGGATGGCCGCGACCGCAGAAGCCGTGACGAAGGCGGGGAGTCGCGCCATCGCCGTGCGCACCGACGTGAGCCGGCTCGCCGACGTCCAGGCCCTTGCCGATCGCGCGTGGGCGGACTTCGGCGCGGTGCATGTGCTGTGCAACAACGCGGGCATCGCGCTGTGGGGCGGCCTCGACATCGCGACCCACCAGGACTGGGAGTGGGCGATCAGCGTCAATCTCTGGGGCGTCGTCCACGGTGTGGAGACGTTCGTGCCCCGCATGATCGCGCAGCGGAGCGAGGGCCACATCGTGAACACCGCCTCCATGGCGGGGCTCATCGCGTCCGAGGGGCTCGGTGTCTACAACACCACCAAGTACGCGGTGGTGGGCCTCTCGGAGACGCTGCAGAAGGACCTGCGCCGCCACGGCATCGGCGTGTCGGTGCTCTGCCCCATGGGCGTGACCACGCGCATCCGGGACAGCGCGCGCAGCCGGCCCGCCGCTCTGCGGAACGCGGGCGGCGAGGCGGAGGGCCCCGCGGTGGAGCTGATCGGCCGCTATCTCACCCCGGAACACGTGGCCGATCGCGTGCTCGCCGCCATCCTCGCCGATCGCCTGTACGTCATCACGCATCGCGAGGGGCTCGAGCCCCTCCGCCGCCGCTTCGCCCGCATGGAGAAGGCCATCGAGGAGAGCCAATAAGATGCGCTTCGAGCCGATCGTCGGCTGGGGAAAGCTGCCCGTGGGGTGGCGCTACGTCGAGGTCGCCGGCGTGGCGGTGGATGCGAAGGACAACGTGTACTGCTTCACGCGGGGCGAGCATCCCGTGATCGTCTTCGACCGCGACGGCAACTTCCTGCGCTCCTGGGGCGAAGGCCTGATCCGCCGCGCCCACGGCATCAGCGTGGACGCGGAGGGCATGCTGTGGCTCACCGACGATCTCCACCACACGAGCCGCAAGTTCACCCCGGAGGGAGCGCTGCTCCTCACGATCGGCGATCCGGACACGCCGTCCACGCTTCAGGGCGGCAAGCCGTTCAACCGGCCGACCCACGTGGCGGTCTGCCCGCGGACCGGCGACCTCTACCTATCCGACGGCTACGGCAATTCCCGCGTGCACAAGTACGCGCCGGACGGACGCCATCTCCTGTCGTGGGGCGAGCCGGGCACCGATCCCGGCCAGTTCAACCTGCCCCACAACCTGACCACCGACCGGAACGGGCTGGTCTACGTCGCCGACCGCGAGAATCATCGCGTCCAGATCTTCGACGGTCAGGGCCGCTATCAGGGGCAGTGGAACAATCTCCACCGCCCCTGCGGGCTCTACACGAACCGTCGGCAGGAAGATCTGCTGTACGTGGGCGAGCTCGGCTCCGCGATCCCGGTGACGGACAACACGCCCAACATCGGCCCGCGCGTCACCGTGCTCGACGCCAAGGGCCAGCGGGTCGCCCGCTTCGGCGGGCAGTTCGCGGGAGAGAAGCCCGGCGAGTTCACCGCGCCCCACAGCGTGGTGGTGGACTCCCACGGCGACGTCTACGTGTCGGAGGTGTCCTGGACCGCCAAGGGCAGCCTCGAAAAGCCGCCGCGCGAGATCCGCTCCCTGCAGAAATTCCGCCGAGTCGACTGACCATCAGTGGGGGCCCAGACATGGCCCCCGCTCTCACCATTGGCGGACAACCGCTTCAGACCGGCCGCGGCCGCCCGAAGACCTCGCGCAGCAGGGGCGCCCAGGCCTCGATCGGCGCCGTCGGCTTGCCCGGCACCTTCGCGAGATCGTCCCACCGCCGCAGGCGCACCGCATCGGCCATCCAGGGGTGCGTGGCTGCCCGCGCGGCGTCCACCGCCGTCATCACCCCGCCCTGAAGGGTCAGCGTGTGGCGCGAGCCCGGGGTCAGCGTGTCCCAGTACGCGGGTTCGACGGCGCAGAGGTAGCGCTTCGCATCGGCGTGCATGCGCACGAGCCAGGCGACGCGCGGGTGCACCCAGGGGGCGATCAGGTCCGCCCCCACGTCGTGGTGCCCGCGCGCCCCGGGGTGGGCGCCCACCCGCTGGTCCTTCTTGTCGAAGATCTCGCGCGGGTCCACCGCGAAGCGGCCCACATCGTGCAACAGGCACGCGAGCTGGAGATCTTGGTCCGCGCCCGCTTCCCGCGCCAGCTCCGCGCACTGCAGCGAGTGCGCGAGTTCGGTGACGGGTTCCCCGCCGTAGAGGCGCGCGGCGGCGCCGGAGAAGGCCTCGAGGAGCCGCTCGGCCATGGGCGTCACCGCCATGCGCCGAGTCTAGCCGCGGCGCCGGGCGGGAAAAGTGACTTTCGCGCGACGCCGAACGCCCCTATACTGCGCCTGCGCGCCCCACCGCGGAGCGCGCGGAACGCCACGGCCGCGTCAAGCGGCCCAGCCAAAGGAGACCCGCGCATGCCGGTGACGGTGAAGTTGATGGAGAACGGTCCACTCATCGTGAATGGGGAGTGCGAGCTGCAAGACGCGCAGGGCAACCCCCTGCCCTCGAAGGGCGCGCAGTTCGCCCTGTGCCGCTGCGGCGCGTCCGCGAACAAGCCCTACTGCGACGGCGGGCACAAGAAGATCAACTTCAAGAGCTAGCCGGTCCCGCCCGGCTTCACCATCTCCTCCGGGCGCACGAGGCGGTCGAACTCCTCCGGACTGACGTAGCCGAGGGCCAGCGCGGCCTCGCGGAGGGTGGTCCCGTCCTTGTGCGCCCGTTTCGCGATCTGCGCCGCGCGATCGTAGCCGATGTGCGGGGCGAGCGCGGTCACCAGCATGAGCGAATTGCCCACGTGGTCGGCGATGCGGTCCGGCCTCGGCTCGATCCCTTCCGCGCAGTGCGCGCGGAACGACTCCATGGCGTCGCCGAGGAGCCGAATCGTCCGCAGCAGATTGGATACGATGAGCGGTTTGTAGACGTTCAGCTCGAAGTTCCCGGACGCGCCCCCGATCCCGACCGCCACGTCATTCCCCAGCGCCTGGGCGCAGACCATGGTGAGGGCCTCGCACTGCGTGGGATTCACCTTCCCCGGCATGATGCTCGAGCCGGGCTCGTTCTCGGGAATCGTGATCTCGCCCAGCCCCGAGCGCGGCCCCGAGGCCATCCAGCGCACGTCATTGGCGATCTTGGTGAGGGACGCGGCGAGCGCTCGCAGCGCGCCGGACGCCAGGAGGTCCGCCTCGTGCGAGGCGAGGCCCTGGAACTTGTTGGGCGCGCTCGTGAAGCGCCGTCCGGCGAGCCGGGTCAGCATCGCGGCCACGCGCTCGCCGAAGTCGGCGGGCGCGTTGAGGCCGGTGCCGACCGCGGTGCCGCCGATGGCGAGCTCGCCCAGTCCCGGCGCCACCGCACGCAGGCCCGCGGCGGCGTGATCGAGCATGGCCACCCATCCGGAGATCTCCTGCCCCAGCGTGAGCGGAGTGGCATCCTGGAGATGCGTGCGCCCGATCTTCACCACGTCGGCGTAGGCGCGCGCCTTCCCATCCAGCACGGCGCGGAGGCGGTCCAGAGCCGGCAGGAGGTGCCCTTCGAGCTGCTCCAGCTCGGCCACGTGCATGGCGGTGGGGAACACGTCGTTCGAGGACTGCGACCGGTTCACGTCGTCGTTGGGGTGCACCGGCTTCTTGGCCCCGAGCGTCCCGCCCAGGAGGAGATTCGCCCGGTTGGCGATCACCTCGTTGGCGTTCATGTTGGTCTGGGTGCCGCTGCCCGTCTGCCAGATCACCAGCGGGAAGTGCTCGTCGAGCGTTCCGTCGATCACCTCGTCGGCGGCGCGCACGATGGCGTCGGCCTTGTCCCCGGGAAGGAGGCCCAGCTCCCGGTTCACGAGCGCGCAGGCCTTCTTCACGAGGCCGAGGGCTCGGATGAACTCGCGAGGGAAGCGCTCGCCGCCGATCTTGAAGAGCTCGAGCGAGCGCTGCGTCTGCGCGCCCCAGTAGCAGTCGGCGGGGACCTCGATCGGTCCCATGGTGTCGGTCTCGGTGCGCGTCTTGGTCGTCACGGGCTCAGCATAGCACTCCTTGTCCGGCGCGCCCGGCGCAGAGTAAGCTCGCGCGCATGAGCCAGACGTGGAGCCTCATCAATCCCGCCACCGAGGAGCCGTTCCACACCGTCACCGCCCTCTCCGAGGCCGAGCTCGGCGCCCTCGTCGTCCGCGCCCGCCACGCCCAGCGCGACTGGCGGCAGACGCCCGTCGCCGAGCGCGTGCGTGTGGTCGCGGGGATGGTGCCGGCCTTCCGGGCCCAGGCGGATCAGGTGGCGCTCGAGATCACCCGGCAGATGGGGAAGCCACTCCAGCAGTCGCGCAATGAGATCAACACCATGATCGATCGGGCGGAGACGATGTGCCGCATCGCCGCGGACGCGCTCGCCGACGAGCCCCTCCCGCCCAAGGACGGGTTCCGGCGCTTCATCCGCCGGGAGCCCCTCGGCGTGGTCCTCGACATCGCGGCCTGGAACTATCCCCTGCTCATCGCGGTCAACGTGATCGTGCCCGCCCTCCTCGCCGGCAACGCCGTGCTCGTCAAGCACGCGCGCCTCACGGCGCTCTGCGCCGACCACTTCGTGAACGCCTTCGCCAAGGCGGGGCTCCCCGCCGGCCTCATCGCGGCCGTGCCCATGGATCACGCCCTCGCCGCCAAGGTCATCCGGTCCGGCCAGGTCGACTACGTCTCCTTCACGGGCTCGGTGGAGGGCGGGCGCGAGATCCACGGCCACGTGGCGAGCCGCTTCATCGACGCCGGCCTCGAGCTGGGTGGGAAGGATCCCGCCTACGTGGCGGACGACGCCAACGTCGATTTCGCGGTGGAGAATCTCGTGGACGGGGCGTTCTACAATGCCGGCCAGAGCTGCTGCGGCATCGAGCGTATCTACGTGGCCCGCGCGCTCTTCCCGCGCTTCGTCGAGGCCTACGTGGAGCTGGTGCGGCGCTATCGCATGGGCGACCCCGAGGACCCCGCCACCACCCTCGGGCCCTGCGCCCAGAAGAAGGTCGTCCAGGTGGTGGAGGGCCAGATCGCGCAGGCGCGTGCCGCGGGCGCCCGTATCCTCACCGGCGGCGCCCCGTGGCGCGGCCGCGGCTACTTCTGCGAGCCGACGGTGCTGGTGGACGTCAATCACGGCATGAGCGTCATGTGGGAGGAGAGCTTCGGGCCGGTGATCGGGCTCATGCCCGTGGCCGACGACGCCGAGGCGGTGCGCCTCATGAACGACAGTCCCTACGGGCTCACCGCCTCGGTCTGGACGGAGGACGCCGCGCGCGCGGAGGGCCTCTTGGACCAGCTCGACGCCGGCACCGTCTACGCCAACCGCTGCGATTACCTCGATCCGCTCCTGCCCTGGGTGGGCGTCAAGGACAGCGGCAAGGGGTGCTCGCTCTCCCACCTGGGGTTCCAGCAGCTCACCCGCCCCAAGAGCTTCCACCTGCGCACGCGCACCGCCTGAGGCGGCGCGTCCCGTCAGGGATGCGACAGCCCCTCGGGCGGGATGCGGCCCGCGATCTCGAACTCGCCGTTGCCGCGCGGGGTCAGGATCAACATCTCGCCCTCGGCGACCTTCTCGCCCGTGAGGAGCCGGATCGGGTACTGATGAGTCACCAGCACGAGATTGCCGTCCGTGGGCCGCTCCCCGGCCACCGCGCGGATCTCGCCGATGCGAGCCTCCTGCACGGGCTTGTCGGTGAGCGCCTGCTGCAGCGCCGTCCAGGCCTCGGCGCGACCGAAGGCCAGCTGCGCCGTCTCCAGGCAGCGGCAGTAGCCGCTGGAGAGCACGCGGCCCACCGGGATCGCCCGCGCGCGGAGTACCGCCCCGATGAGCCGAGCGTCCTCGCGGCCGTCCTCGTTGAGGTTTCGCTGTCGCGCGCAGTCGGACAGCGGCGCGCCGACCTGATCCCGCTGCTCCATGTCGGTAGCGGCGTGGCGGAGCAGCACCACCTGGCCGCCGCCGCGGAGCAGGGTCCAGAGGGTGTCGTTCCCCGCGGCAAGGGCCGGCGACCCCGCGAGCAGCACGCTCACGAGGGCGGCCGCGAGCGCTCGAAGGCTCACCGGCATGCCGAGAGGATACGCCTCCGTCATCCTCGGGGCGATCGCGGGAGCGGGCGGAGGAGGAGCCGCGCGCCTGCGGCGAGCGCCGCGAGCCCGATCGCCGCCACGAACAGGCGGGCCGCACGCTCGCCGAGGAGGCCGCTCAGCACGGGGCCGAGGAAGATGGCGGCGTCGGTCCCCACGCGATAGAGCGCCGTGCGCCACGCGAGACCCTCCGCCCCACCGTGCTCGCGGGCAATCCCCAGGGGCAGCATCCAGCCCGCCAGCCCGAGCCCGAACGCGGCGCACCCCGCTACGAAGAGCGGATAGCTGCCGAGACCGGTGCCGACGGCGCCGAGCCCCAGCACGAGCATGAGCGTGGCCAGCACCGGCACGCGCCCCACGCGATCGGCGACCCGTCCGGTGGGGAGGAGCACGATCAGATCGACCACCTGCGCGAGGCCCAGCAGCACCGAGATCCCGCCGCGATCCAGGCCGAACTCCCGCGTCCCGCGGAGTGGGATGAGAAACTGACTCACGGAGGACCAGGCAAAGGCCATCGTGATGCCCACCATCAGCATGAGCCAGAACACCCGCACACCGCGGGTCGCGGCCGGCGGCGGCGCCTCCGAGGAGGCCCGCGGCGGCGGCGGTGTGGGCGGGAAGCGATGGAGAAGGCTGCGCCCGACGAGCGCGCTCACGATCAGGGGCGCGGAGGCGACCGCCAGCGAGAGATTCCAGGACCACGCCGACGGGAGCACGCCGATCACGAGGAGCCCGCCGAGAATGCCGAGCATGCCGGAGAACTCGAACGTGTTGAGACGAAGCGAGGCGTCCGCGCCCTTGTCGTCCCGCAAGATGGCGGTGAGGCCGCCCACCATGAGAAGCGTGTGGCCCACCCCCATGAGCGCGCGGCCCAGCACAAGCAGCCAGAAGTTGGGCCCGGCCGTCACGCAGAGAAGGCCCACCGCGAGAAAGGCCGGCGAGAGCACCAGGCTCGCCCCCACGTGCCGGCCGGCGAGCACGCCCGCGGGCATCGCCCCCGCCATGCGGGCGAAGCCGAAGGCGCCCGCCACCACGCCGAGCTGCCAGTCGGCGAGGCCGCGGGTGCGGGCGATCTCCGGGAGCACGGGCCCGAATGCACCGACGAGGAACGTGTTGCCGAGCATGACGAGGCAGAGCAGCAGGGTGCCGCTCAGGGCGAGAATGGGCGGGCGGCTCCGAAGGGAAAGAAGGGCGGCATGTCGGCGCTGGGCCGCATGGTGAAGCGGGGCGGGCGCTTCTCGAGGAACGAGGTCACGCCTTCGCGCGCGTCGGGCGAGCGGCCCATGTATTCCATGCCCGCCGAGTCGAGACGGTGCGCGGCCATCGGATGGTCGGCGCCGAGAAGATGCCACATCATCTGCCGGGCCAGCGCCACCGAGACCGCCGAAGTATTGTCGGCGATCTCGCGGGCCAGATCGCGCGCGGTGGACAGTAGCCTCTCCGGCTCGACCACGCGGCTCACCAGGCCGCCCGCGAGGGCCTCGGCGGCGGGAAACACCCGGCCCGTGTACACCCATTCCGCGGCCCGGCTGATCCCCACCACGCGCGGCAGGAACCACGTGCTGCACGCCTCCGGCACCACGCCGCGCCGGCTGAAGACGAAGCCGATACGCGCGGCCGACGAGGCCAGGCGCACGTCCATCGGAAGGGTCATGGTGGCGCCGAAGCCGACGGCCGGGCCGTTGATCGCCGCGATCACGGGCTTCTTCAAGGCGTAGACGCGCAGGGAGAAGAGCCCGCCGCCGTCGCGGTGCGGCCCTCCGCGAGGATCGGTGTCCTCCGTCCGGCCGCCACCCGTCGTGCGATCGAACGTGCGGGCCCCCGCGGAGAGGTCGGCGCCCGCGCAGAAGGCGCGCCCCGCGCCGGTGACGATGACCGCGCGCACCGTATCGTCGGCGTCCGCCCGGTCCAGGGCCTCGAGAAGCTCCGCCAGCATGGTCCGCGTGAGCGCGTTCAGTTTCGCGGGGCGGTTCAGCGTCACGGTGAGGACGCCGTCCTGCACCTCGTAGAGGATCTCGGAGAAGGCCATACGCTCAGGCGCCCGATCGTTCGGCGCCCGGCTCGGCGCCCTCCTCGTCCTCGTCTTCCTCCGCGGCCTTGAGCTTGCGGAATACCGTCTTGGGATCGATCCCCAGCAGCTTGGCGGTGAGGGTCTTGTTGCCGCGGGTCATGCGCAGCGTCTCCTCGAGCATGCGCGACTCGACTTCGTCCAGCGGCGTGCCCACGCGGATGCGCAGGAAGCTGTCCGCGTTCCCCTCCGCGTGCTCCCCCGGTGCGGGCCGCTCGAGCACGATGGCGCGGGCGGTGACCTTCTCGGGGAGGTCGCCCACCTCCACCGTCTGCCCGCGCGCCAGCACGACCGCGCGTTCCACGACGTTCTCGAGCTCCCGCACGTTGCCCGGCCAGGGATAGCTCTCGAAGCAGCGGAGGGCGTCCTCGGAGAACCCCACCAGGCTGCGGTTGTTCTTGGCCGAGTAGATGCGGAGGAAGTGCTGGGCGAGCACCGCCACGTCCTCACGGCGGTCGCGCAACGGCGGCGCGGTGATGGTGATGACGTTCAGGCGGTAGAAGAGGTCCTCGCGGAAGCGCTTCTCCTTGACCAGGGCGGCGAGGTCCTGATTGCTCGCCGCCACGATGCGCACGTCCACCTTGCTGGTCCGGGTCCCGCCCAGCCGCTCGAACTCCCCCTCCTGCAGCACGCGCAGGATCTTGGGCTGGGTCACCAGGGAGAGATCGGCGACCTCGTCGAGGAACAACGTGCCTCCGTCGGCCAGCTCGAAGCGGCCCTCTTTGCGGCCGGCGGCGCCGGTGAAGGCGCCCTTCTCGTAGCCGAACAGCTCCGATTCGAGCAGCGTCTCGGGCAGGGCCGCGCAGTTCACGGCCACGAACGGCCCGTTGCGCCGTGAGGAGCGGTCGTGGATGGCGCGCGCGAGCAGCTCCTTGCCGGTGCCGCTCTCGCCCTGGATCAGCACGGTGGCGGAGCTGTTGGCGACCTGCTCCACCAGGGTCATGGTGGCGCGAAAGGCCGGGCTCACGCCGATGATATTCCCCTGCGCGAGGAGATCGTCCAGGCGGCGCTGGAGGGCGCGATTCTCCGCGATCAGCTCCCGGCGCTCCAGGGCTTTGCGGATGACCCGGATGAGCTGCGCGCGCTGGAAGGGCTTGGTGAGGAAGTCCACCGCGCCGTCTTTCATCGCGGCGACCGCCTCCTCGACAGTGCCGAACGCGGTCAGCATGATCACGTCCACGTCGGGCAGCGCGGATTTGACCTCACGGAGCAGCTCCAGCCCGGTGAGTCCGGGCATGCGCAGATCGGAGAGGAGCAGGTCCACCCCGCCCTGACGCAGCCGCTCGAGGGCGGCCTGCCCGTCGGGCGCCAGCACCACGGAATAGCCTTCGCGGGCGAGCGTGCGCTCCAGGCTCTGCCGCACCGCCGGATCGTCGTCGGCCACGAGCAGGGTAGGAGTCATCTCAGCAGGCATGCTCGGGCCTCTTGATCGGTAGGGTGATGGTGAAGGTCGTGCCCGGGCCCGCCTGCTTCGTCCACTCCACCTTGCCGCCGTGCTCCTCGGCGATCTGGCGGGTGATGGCAAGGCCGAGCCCCGTCCCCTGAGGCTTGGTGGTGAAGAACTGCTCGAAGAGCCGCCGGCCGACCTCCTCGCTGATCCCCGAGCCGCTGTCGCTCACCGCGATCGTCACGGTGTCGCCGAGGCGGCGGGTGGTGACGGTGAGCGTCCCTCCCTGCGAGACCGCCTCCAGTCCGTTCTTGATGAGATTGAGCACGGCCTGACGGAGCAGGGTGCGGTCGATGGCCATGGACGGCACGTCGGCATCCATCTCCGCCCGCACCGTGATCCCCTGCCGCGCTGCGAGCGGCCGCACGAACTCGGTGACCGCCGTCACCATGTCGTTGACCGAGTCCTCGTCGAACTGGGGCCGCGGGAAGCGCGCGAAGGCCAGATATTCCTCGGTGAGCGCGTCGAGGGCGCCCACCTGGTCGCGGATGGCGCCCACCAGGCTCTTGGCCTCGACCATCTCCGGATCCGACCGCTCGCTCACGATGTCGCCCAGCATCTCGGCGTTGAGCCCGATGGCGGCGATGGGATTCCGCACCTCGTGCGCCACCTTGAGGGACAGCCGGCCCACGGTGGCCATGCGCTCCGCCACTACCAGCTCCTGCTGGGCGGCCTGGAGCCGCGTGAGGGTGCCGGTGAGCTCGGCGTTGAGCCGCTCCACCTCCGCGCGGCCGCGCCGCTCGCGCTCGGCGACGTGGGCCAGGGCGAAGGCGGGCAGCCCCACCAGGCCCATGAGGATCACCACCGCGGTCCAGGTGGCCGGCGGCGGGGCCAGATAGCACGCGGCCCAGAAAATGAGCCCCGCCCCCAGCGTGATGAGGAATCCGACGCCGCGGCCGAAATAGTAGGCGTTCACGGCGACGAGGGGAAAGAACAAGAGGTAGTAGAGGCTCTCGCCGCCGCCCGTGAGGTAGAGGAGGGCGAACACCAGCAGCATGTCCACAACGAGCGCGCCCGTGAAGATGAAGCGCGTGGCCCGCGGATTCACGGTGACGAGGGCAAGGACGCACGCCTTGTAGGCGGCGAACCACAGCACGAGGGAGTAGAGGTCGATGCGATAGCGCGGCCGGAGGGGTGCCAGTCCCAAGGTGGCGAGACCGCCCACCATCACCACGGCGAGGAGGAAGGCGAATACCCGCTCGTCGCGCTCGAGCAGGCGCACCATCGCGGACCAGGGGCGGCGCGGGTTCATGCCATGGCTCCGGCGACCATGATAGCGCGGCGCCGGCTCATCCGGGGGTGGCGGCGGTGGGCTGCGCGGCGGCCGGCGTGGGCGCGGGCGCCGCCGCCCTCGCCATCCGCGCCTCTTCGCGGCGGAGCAGCGGCACCACGACAAGCGGCAGCAGCCCGATGACCGCCACCGTGATCATGAGGGAGCCCAGACCAACGTAGCTCTGCTGGGTGACCGCGAAGGCGGTGTTGAGGTAGCGCGTGCCCAGCTCGCTGGCCGACAGCGCCAGGTTCATGAGCGAGGCCATCACCGCGAACATCGTGGCCTCGGCGCCCGCCGGCGCCGATTTCGCGATGAGGACCAGCATGGGCACCATGGCGAGCTGCCCGAGGGGCGCGGAGATGGTGGTGTCGATCACGGCGAAGGCGCGGGGCGAAAGGCCGAACCACTCGTTCACCCCGTAGAAGAGCCCGATGGTCGGAAGCGACAAGATGAAGCCCGCCACCGTCACCCACGTGATGGTGAAGCTGACCGGCCGGCTGGTGATGGGCTTGCGGAAGAGGATGAGGCCGAGGAGGCTCAGCACCGAGCTCACCTGGGCGAGGATGCCCAGGAACTGCTGGTCGAAGCCCAGGTGGTCGATCGCCCAGTAGCTGTATCCCTGCCCCACCCCCGGCACCGCGCGGAAGAGAAAGATGACGAAGGCGGAGATGGCCACCGCGCGGGAGAGCCCCATGCGCCAGAGCAGCATGACGATGAGCACCGCGGACACCAGCAGCACCAGTTCCTGCGTGAAGGGCACGTCCATCGCCTCGAGCCCGATGCTGAAGGCGGCGTACGCGAGGCCGACGCCCAGCACGAGCCG
>DATEDO010000206.1:0-16224 GCA_035281625.1 Candidatus Methylomirabilota bacterium | reverse complement strand
GGTGGCGCGTGGCGCGGCCGCGGCCGGTGGCGCCGCCGAGCGCCGGCCGGCCATGAGCGTGCGGATCTGATCGCGGGTGAGCGGCCCGCGCAGATAGGACATGACCCAGCGGGTCTCGAAGACCACGGGCGCGTCCTCGTGGACGTTGTTCATGAGGAAGATGCGATGGCCGAGCCCGGCGATGGTCTCCTCCATCCGGCCTCGATCGAAGCGGCTGCCCGCGCCCGCCGCCGCGCCCTCGAGCCCGTCGAGCACCCGGGCCTTGTCGCGCTCGGTCTGCAGGCGCCCGATGAACCACGTGCCGGCGTTCCCGAGCCCCTTGTAGTCGAGATCGACGGGATTCTGAGTGGCCAGCACCATGCCCACGCCGAAGGCCCGCGCCTGCTTGAGCAAGGTGAGCAGCGGCTGCTTCGACGGCGGGTTCGCCACCGGCGGGAAGTAGCCGAAGATCTCGTCCATGTAGACGATGGCGCGCAGGCTGGTCGTGCCCGCCTGATTGCGCACCCAGCCCAGGGTCTGGTTCAGGAGCAGCGAGACGAAGAACATCCGCTCCGCGTCGCCCAGGTGCGCGATGGAGAAGATGGCGATGCGGGGCTTGCCCTGCTTCGTGAACAGGAGGGACTGGATGTCGAGCGGGTCGCCTTCCATCCAGGCCGCGAAGCCGGGCGCGGCGAGAAGATTGTTCAGGCTCATGGCCAGGGCGAAGCGGTCCCTGGCGGGGAAGAACGCGTCCAGCTCGAGCACGCCCACGCGCTTCACCGGCGGTGACTGAATCTGCTGGATGAGGCCGGCGAGGTCGAGGTCGCGCCCTTCGCTCCAGGCGGCGCGCAGGACGGTTGAGATGAGGATGTGCTCGCGGCTCTTCACCGGGTCGGCGTCGACGCCCACCAGGCCGAGGAGGCTGGTCACCGTGGTGCTGATCCGCTCGCCGAGGGCCTCCGCGTCCTTTCGCACCGCGTCCGGGGGCGCGGCGAAGGACTTGAGGATGGATACCGGCAGGCCCGCGTTGCTGCCGGGGGTGTAGATGGCGAAATCCGCCGCCTCGCGCAACCGGCGGATGCGCGCGCCGTCCTCGCCCCAGCTCGCCAGCCCCTTGGCCCAGAGCGCCGCCTGCTGCTCGGCGAAGGCATCCGGGGCCACGCCCTTGCGGCGGGCGTCGTCCTCGTTGATCCACGGACGGAAGTCGCCGGGGGCGAGGTCGGGGAAGGTGAGGAGCAGGTTGCCGAGATCGCCCTTGGGATCGATCACCAGCGCGGGGATGCCGTCGATCGCCGCCTCTTCGAGCAGCGCCAGGCAGAGGCCGGTCTTGCCGCTGCCCGTCATGCCCACGCAGACGGCGTGGGTGACGAGATCCTTGGCGTCGTAGAGGAGCAGGTCGTCCCCGGCCTTCTTCGCCCCAAGATCGTAGGGGCGGCCGAGGTAGAAGACGCCGAGCTTCTCGAAGTCGGCGGGCGCGGCGGTCGCCGCGTTGCTTCGCTTGCCGCCCTGGGCGCGGTTGCTCATGCCGTCCGCTTGTACGCGACGCCCCCTTTCATGATGATCAGCAGATTGTCCTGGTTCTGGAAGAGCCGCAGCTCCTTGAGGGGATTGCCCTTCACCAGGAGGAGGTCCGCGTACTTGCCGGGCTCCACCGTGCCGATGTCCTTCTCCATCTTGAAGATCTGGGCGTTGACCTGGGTGGCCGACATGAGCACTTCCATCGGCTTCATGACCTGGGCCTTCAGCTCGAACTCGACCGCGCGCTGCGACTGCATGTCCCCCAGGAGGTCCGAGCCCGACCCGATCTTGCAACCGGCGCGGTAGGCGTGGGTCAAGCCGTCCACGCTTCGCTCACGGGCGATGTTGATCTTCTGAATCTGGTGATCACCGATGCCGTAGTTCTTGCCCTCGCGGTAGATGGCCTCGTACGTCACCATGGTCGGCACCAGGAATGCGCCGGCCTTCTTGATCGCCTGGGCCCCCGCGGCGTCGAGGAGATTGCCGTGCTCGATGCAGCGCACGCCGGCGGTCACCGCGTTCCGGATGGCCGCGCCGGAGTAGGCGTGGGCGAGCACATACTTGCCCACCGCGTTGGCCTCCTCCACCGCCGCCTTCATCTCGTCCACGGTATACTGCGTGGTGTCGAGCTCGTCGCCCGGCGACATGGCCCCGCCCGAGGCCATGATCTTGATCTGGTCCACGTCGTGACGGATCTGCTCGCGCGCGGCCTTGCGCACCTCGTCCGCTCCGTCGGCGATGATTCCGGCCATGCCCACGCAGCACTGAACCGGCTCGATCCACTCCGCGCGGCGGCGCTTGTCCGCATGGCCGCCGGTCTGGGAGAGCGGCCGGCCGGAGACGAGCAGGCGCGGCCCGGGATAGAGCCCCGAGGACACCGCCTCGCGGAAGCCGTAGTCGGCGCCGCCGGCGTCGCGCACGGTGGTGAAGCCCTGCATGAGGCACTGTTCGATGCGGCGCATCGCCTTGGCGGCGATCAGGCTGGGCGGGCTATTGCGGTGCTGCTCGGGGATGTTGGCGTCCACCGCGCACATGTGCACGTGGGCGTCGGTGAGCCCGGGCATGAGGGTCTTGCCCTTGCAGTTCACCGTCTCGACCCGGCCCTTGAGCGGACCGACCTTCCCCGATCGGATGACGTCCTTGATCCGCTCGCCCTCCACGACGACGGCGGCGCCGTCCATGGGCTCCTTGCCCGTGCAGTCGATCAGGAAGGCATTGGTGAACACGGTGATGGCCATGAGGCCTCCTCGAAGCGGTCTTGATCAGCGGGCGGATTCTAGCAAGTTTTCGCGGGCTTCGCGTCAGGCGTCCTGCCCTCGTCCGGGCGATATGTCAGAGGGAGCCTGGCGAGCCCCCCTCCGCATCTGCCTGAAACCAGAGGCCTATCTGGCTGGCACGCCCCATGCCTGTCCGCCGTGGTGAGGGCGCCGGGACAGCGGCGCCGGGGAGGGGATCATGCAGATCGACACCTGGTACGACCTGGCGGTCCGGGAGCTGAGCGAGCTCGCCGATCACGCGAAGGAGATGATCAGCGAGGCCGAGAAGAGCGCGAAGACGGCGCCTACGCCCGCCGCGTCCGAGTCGGAGCCGCCCGCCCAGCCGCCCGCTCAAGCGGCCTGAGTCGCCCGCCCGAGCGGCGAGGGGCGGCGGATGCCGGAGACGAATCCGGCGCCCGTCGCCCCTTGTCGTTACTGGGAAGCCTAGCGCGCCACCACCTTGGCCTCGTACATCCACACCTTCTCGTCGGCCCGGGGCGTCCACTCGATCCAGGGGGCCACGCCGTAGAGATCGTGCTGTTGCCAGAGAAACACCCACGGGACCTCGGCATGGACCAGCTGCTGCAGCTCGGCCCAGGCTTCCAGCCGCTTCTTGGGGTCGACCACCGTCACCGCCTGCGCGATCTTGGCCTCGATGGTGGCGTTGTTTCCGAACGACGAGTAGGTGGGCTTGGCCTGGAAGAGCTGCTCGATCGTGCCCTGAGCCTCGAGCGCCGGGCCCCAGCCCAGGAAGAACATGTCGCCGGTGGTGCGGTTCTTGATCTTGTCGAGGTGCGTGCCCCATTCGTTCACCACCACGTTCGTCTTGATGCCGATCCGCGCGAGCTGCGACGCGATGGCGAGCGAGATGTCCTTGTCCAGGGGATAGCGGCCCGACGGCGTGTCGAGCGTGAGCTGTAGCTTGGTGGGATCCACGCCCGCCTCCTTGAAGAGGGCCTGCGCGCGCGCGGGGTCGTACTTGATGCACTCGATCTTGGGCGTGTAGTCCACGTTGAGCGGCGAGAGCGGCCCGCACATCTTGGTGGCGCGCCCGCGCAGCACCTGGGCGATGAGCTCGTCCACGTTCACCGCGTGGTGGATGGCCTTGCGGACCCTGAGGTCCTGCATGGGACCGGGCTTGAGGTTCACCAGGGCCAGGTAGTTGATGCGCGAGGACACCGTGGCGCGCACCTTGGCCTTGCCGCTCCGGTCCACCTGCTCCACGTTGAGCGGCGGCACGTCCTTCATGATGTCGATCTCGCCGGCGAGGAGGGCGGCGAGACGGGCGCTGAACTCGGGGATGTAGCGGAAGGTCACGCGGCTGAGGTCGGCGGGGCCCTGCCAGTAGTCGGGGTTCCGCTCGAGCACGAGCTTCTCGTCCCGCACCCACTGGACGAACTTGAAGGGCCCGGTGCCGATGGGCTTGGTGGCGAGGGCGGCCACCCCTTGCTCCTTCAGCGCCTTGGCGGGCATGGGGAGGAAGTCGGTGGCGGCCATGCGGTCGATGAGACCCGGCCAGGGCTTCTCGGTGATGAACCGCACCGTGTAGTCGTTGACGATCTGGACGTCCTTCACCTGGGCCCAGCGCGGCGTGTAGTGGCTCTTGCTCGCCGGGTCCTTGATGTAGTCCATGGTCGCCTTCACCGACTGGGCATTGAAGGGCTCGCCGTTGTGGAACTTCACCCCCTGCTTGAGCGTGAATTCCCAGGTGGTGTCGTTGATGATCTTCCAGCCGGTGGCGAGCATCGGCGCGGGCTTGTAGGACTTGGCGTCGCGGTCCACCAACCGGTCGTACATGTGCTCGAGCTGGTTGTTGGTGGTCCAGTCCACGATGGTGTTGGGGAGGAGCGAGCGCGGCTCGGCCGCGAAGGCCACCACCACTTCCTTGGCCTTGGCGCGGTCCTGGGCGGGCGCGGGCGCCGCGGGCAGAAGCGCGGCGGCCAGGGCCACCAGGGCCACGACTTGGATCCGGGGAATCCGCATTGCATGCCTCCTTGGCGACGCGCCGTCAGGCGCGGAATTTCGGATCGAGCACGTCACGCAGCCAGTCCCCGACGAGATTGATGCCGAGCGCGGTGAGGGCCAGCGCCGCCCCGGGGAAGGCGGCGAGCCACCACGCCACGTAGAGGAAATCGCGGCTCTCCGACAGCATACTGCCCCACGCCGGGGTGGGGGGCTGGACACCGAAGCCGAGGAACGAGATCGCCGCCTCCGCCACGATGAACTGCGAGAACTGGAGGCTCGCCACGACCAGGATGGACGGCAGCACGTTCGGGAGCACGTGCCGGAACAGGATGCGTGCCCGTCCCATGCCCAGCGCCGCCGCCGCCTGCACGTACTCGCGCTGCTTCACCGACAGGACCTCCCCACGGACGACGCGAGCATACACGACCCATCCCGCCGCGGCCAGGCTGATGATGATGTTCCGCAGCCCCAGCCCGACGATGGCGTTGATGGTGAGGGCGAGGAAGATGAACGGGAAGGAGAGCTGCACGTCGACCAGGCGCATGAGCACGGTGCCCGGCCAGCCCCCGAAGTAGCCGGCCACGAGCCCGAGCAGCCCGCCCACCACCGCGGTGAGGCACACCACGCAGATGCCGATGAAGAGCGCGATGCGGGTCCCATAGATCACGCGGGAGAGGAGGTCCCGCCCGAGCTGATCGGTGCCCCAGGGATGTCCGGCGGTCCCGGGGGGCTTGAGGCTCTGAGCGAAGTCGCCCACGAGGGGATCGTGAGGGGCGAGGAGCGGCGCGGCGAGCGCGGCCACGATGGCGGTGCCCGCGAGCACCATGCCGAGGATGCCGAGCGCGTTGCGCCTCACGCGCGGCTCGTCCGCGGGTCGATCCAGCCGTAGATGAGGTCCACGAGCAGGTTGATCAGGGTGTAGGTGAGCGAGATGACGAACACCGCGGCGAGGACCACCGGGAAGTCGCGGTTGAGGAGGGCCTGCACGGTGAGCCGCCCCACCCCCGGCCAGGCGAAGATGGTCTCGGTGATGACGGCGCCCCCCAGGAGCTGGCCGGTCTCGAGCCCGGCCAGGGTCACGATGGGGATGGCGGCATTCTTGAGCGTGTGCTTGGCCACCACGACCAGCTCGGCGAGGCCCTTGGCGCGCGCGGTGAGGATGAAGTCCTCGCCGAGGATGTCGAGCACCGACGAGCGCGTGAGCCGCGCGATCCGGGCGGCGTAGAAGCTCGCGAGCACGAGCACCGGCATTACGTAGTGGGCGAGCCCACCGGTGCCTCCGGTGGGGAGCCACCCGAGGCGCACGGAGAAGAAGTAGATCAGCATGAGCCCGAGCCAGAACCCGGGAATGGCCTGGCCGAGCACCGCGCCCCCCATGCCGACGTAGTCCCACACCGATCCCCGCCGCATCGCCGAGATCACGCCCACGGGAATGGCGAGGCAGAAGGTCAGGAGCAACGCCAGCAGGCCCAGCCTCAACGTCGCGGGCAGGCGCTCGAGCACCAGGCCGAGCGCGTCCTGCTTGTACCGGAGCGACTCGCCGAAGTCCCCACGGGCCGCGCCCGCCATGAAGCGCCCGTACTGGACGGGGAGCGGATCGTTGAAGCCCAGACGCTGGCGGAACTCGTCGAGGTCCTTGGCCTGGATGTCCATGGGGAGGAAGAGGAGCACCGGATCTCCGCCGAGGCGGGCGAGGAAGAAGACGGCGGTGAGGGAGAGGAAGACGACGAGGACGGTCTGGCCGAGCCGGGAGAGGACGTACGCGCGCACGTCAGGCCGACCGGAACTCCTGATCCAGGATCTCGGTGATGAAGCGGTCCAGCGACACCGGGTAGAAGCGCACGTTGGGCGAGAGGATGACCCCGGTGTCGATGACCTCCCGCTGCGCGAGCTCGTCGAGGGCGCGCTCGATCTGGGCCTGGGGGTCGCGCTCCACCTTCTGGATGGAGAGATCCTCGCTCTCCAGCGTTACCTGGTGCTTGGAGGAGTACATGAACGAAAAGACGCGCGCGATCAGGGTCTGGTCCATCAGCTCGGAGTCCTTGAAGAGGTCGCCGTAGGTCTGCCCGGCGCGCCCGGGCGCGAGCACGAGCCGCGGAGACACCTTGATCTTGCCGCGGATCTCCACCGCCCGCGCGGGCTTGTCCTCCTGTGGCCCTACGAGGATGTAGGGAAGCACGTGGTAGCCGGCGATGATGCCGGTCACCGGCTTGCGAAGGATCTCCGTGCGCTCGAAGAGGCTCTTCAGAAACTCGGGGTCGTGACGCTCGCCGTACACGGGCCGGCCTAGCCGCGGAACACCGAGACTTCCATGCAGTCGAAGCCGAAGTCGAGCTCGCGGCTCTGGTAGCGCCCGCTCTCCCGCACGTGATCGAGGTACGGCTTCACATCACGGCGGAACATGCCGGTGTTGTCGGCGATGACGAGCGCGCCCTTGACGAGGCGCGGCTCCACCGCGCGGAGGTAGTCGAGGTAGTCTTCCTTCTTGGCGTCGATCAGCAGGAAGTCGACGGGACCACGCAGCATCGGGAGCACGCGGAGGGCGTCGCCCACCACCACCCGCACCCGGCCCTTCAGCCCGGCCGCCGCGGTGTTGAACTCGGTGAACTTCGCCAGGTAGGCGTTCTCCTCCACGCAGATGAGCTTCGCGCCTCGCGGCATACTGGCAGCAATGAGAATGGCGGAGTAGCCGAAGAGCGAGCCCACCTCGATGCCGCGCGTGGGGGCGTGGCGCGCGAGCAGCCGGCGCAAGACGCGGCCCTTTTCCACCCCGATCACGGGGATGGTCCATTCCGTCACCGCTCGGTCCATGAGCCGGAGCATCCGCGCGGCCTTCTTCGGGAGGGCTTTGGTACGGCTCATGCGCGGCTGGCCGCCCCGGCCACCCGCTTGGCCTGCACGCCGTCGGGAAGCGGGTAGCGCCGGTCCCACTTCCCGGCCTTCACGATCTGGCCGGGCAGCGAGTGGCCGACCACCTCCTGCACGCGGCGCGACGCCGCGAGATAGGCGTCGAGGTCGATGCCGGTCTCGACGCCCATCGCGTGGAAGCAGTGGATCAGGTCCTCCATGCACACGTTGCCGGAGGCGCCGGGCGCGAAGGGGCAGCCGCCGAGGCCGCCGATGGAGGCGTCGAAGCACGTCACGCCATGCTCCATGGCGGCGAGGATGTTGGGGATGGCCATGGCCCGCGTGTCGTGGGTGTGAAGCGTCCACTCCACGGCCGGGAAGCGCGGCACCAGCCGCTCCAGCACTCGGCTCACCTGGGCGGGATTCGCCATGCCCGTGGTGTCGGCGAGCCCGATGCCACGCGCGCCCATGTCCACGAGGGCCCCCACGATCTCCGCGAGCTTCGCGACCGGCACGTCGATCTCGAAGGGACAGCCGAAGGAGCAGGAGACGCCGGAATTCACCGGCACGCCGGCCCGATGCGCGACCTCCATGGTGGCGCGGAGCTTGCCCAGCGACTCCGCGATGGTCATGTTCACGTTGGCGAGGTTGTGGCTCTCGCTGGCCGACACCACGGTGTGGATCGCGTCCACCCGCGCGTCGACCGCGCGCACCGCCCCCTTGTCATTGGGCACCAGCGCCGCGTAGCGCGTGCCGGGCCGCCGGGTGATGGCCGCCATCACGGCCTCGGCGTCCCGGAGCGCGGGCACCGCCCTGGGCGACACGAAGGACGTCACCTCGATGCGCGGCACCCCCGTGGCCGAGAGCCGGTCTACCACTTCCACCTTGGTCTCGGTGGGGATCCACGCGGGCTCGATCTGGAACCCGTCCCGCGTGCCCACCTCGCAGAGCGTCACCCGCCGGGGCAGCTTCATGCGCCTCTCCCCTCCTTGGCTTCCCACTCTTCCCGCAGGATCTCGCCGATCCACATGTCCCGCCACTCCCCGTCCACGAGGAAGTGGCGCCGGTACAGGCCGCACTGCCGGTAGCCGGCGCGCTCCAGACCCCGGCGGCTGGCATCGTTCCCGCCGACCACGGTGGTGATCAGCTTGCGCAGCCCGAGCTCGCGAAAGGCATAGCGTGTCCGCAGCCGCATGGCCTCGCTGGCGTAGCCCTTGCCCCACTCGTCCTTCTCGCCGATCACGATCCCGGTCATGGCGTAGCCGCTGCGCCAGTTGATGTCGTGGATCCCCGTGTTGCCGACGAGCCGGCCGCTCGTCCGCGCCACGATGGCCCACAGCACGAGCTTGTCGTCCGTGGCCGTCCGTTCCAGCCAGTCCGTCTCGCCCTTGTCCGACAGGGGATGGCGGTAGAGCATGTAGCGCGTCACGTCCATGTCCGAGAACCAGCGCCGGTAGGCGGGCAGGAACTCGGCGCGGGGCGGCTCCAATCGCACGCGCTCACCCTCGATCATGGGCCCCAGCATCGCCTCAGGCCTCGAAGGTGAACGTGCTGCCCACCGAGGAGATCACCATCTCCGCGGGCAGCCGCTGGCCGATGGCCATGAAGGCTTCCATGCCCGTGCAGTGCTGGGGCACGATCCAGTCCAGCCCCAGCCGCCGGAACTCGTCGACCACGAGCGTGATCCGCTCGTCCCCGAGCCCGCTCAGGTGGAAGCCGCCCATCACCGCGTGGATCTTGGGCACCCCGCTCACGCGCGCGGCGTGGCGGCAGATCCCGACGATGCCCCGGTGCGAGCAGGACGTGACCACCACCAGACCCTTGCCCCGCACGTGCGCGATGAGGGTCTGCTCACCGATGAAGGTGTCCTGGACGATCTCGCCGTCGCGCTCCACCCGCAGCGACGCGGGGATCGTCTCGCCGGGCACCGTCTCGTGCATCTCGCCGGAGAGCATCACGCCCTCGGACAGCGTGATGGGCTTGGTCACCACGCGGACGTCGAGGTCCTGGCGCTCGAGCTCGGCGCGGTCGAGGCGCCCGATGTACACGCGGTCGCCCCCGCGCTCGTTGTAACGCGGCAGGAAGTGGTCGGCGCCCGCATAGAAGGGCAGGGCCTGCTTCATCGCGCGCCGGCTGTCGCGCAGGAAGCCGGGCAGCCCGCCCCAGTGATCCTGATGGCCGTGCGAGAGGGCGAGGGCGTCGAGCCGGCCCGGGTCGAGCCTCAGCTCGCGCAGGTTGTTGAGATAGGACTCGCCGGTGAGCCCCCAGTCGAAGGCCATCTGCGCGGACTCGCGGCCCCGCGTCACCTCTACCCAGTGGGCGAGGCCGTGCTCGGCGCGCAGGGTGGGCATCTTCCGCGCGCGGGCGTGCGTCCAGCGCCGCGCCACCTTCTCGTCGGCGCGGAGGCTGTCGACGGAGTTGTCGACCACCGTGGTGATGGTGACGCGGTCGATGGCCTCGAGGGTCATGGCGTCAGTAGGAGCGGGGCATGCCCAGCACGTGCTCACCCACGTAGGCGGCCACGAGGTTGTTGTTGATGGGGGCGGTGCGGTAGAGCCGCGCCTCGCGGAACTTCCGCTCCACGTCGTACTCCTCGGCGAAGCCGTAGCCGCCGTGGCAATCCACGCATGCGTCGCCGGCCTGGATCGCCGCCTCGGAGGCGAGGTACTTGGCCATGTTGGCCTCGGGCCCGCACGGGATGCCCGCGTCGAACATCTTGGCCGCCTTGGTGCGCATGAGATCGGCGGCCTCGATGGCCATGTGGGCCTTGGCAATGGGGAACTGCACGCCCTGGTTGGCCCCGATGGGCTTGCCGAAGATCACCCGCTGGCTCGCGTAGGCCACCGCCTTGTCGATGAACCAGCGCGCATCGCCGAGGGAGTCGGAGGCGACGAGGATGCGCTCGGCGTTCATGCCGTCCAGGATGTAGGAGAAGCCCTTGCCCTCCTGGCCGATGAGGCTCGCCGCGGGGATCTCCATGTTGTCGAAGAAGAGCGCGTTGGTGGAGTGGTTCATCATCATCCGCAGGGGCCGCACCTCGAGCCCTTTGCCCTTGAGAGGCCGGATGTCGATGAGGAAGACGCTGAGCCCGTCCGTCTTCTTCTTCACCTGGTCCACCGGGGTGGTGCGGGCGAGGAGGAGCATGAGGTCCGACTGGAGCACGCGCGAGATGAACATCTTCTGCCCGTTCACGATGTAACTGTTGTTCTTGCGCACCGCCGTCGTCTGGAGCTTGGTGGTGTCCGAGCCGGCATTGGGTTCCGTCACGCCAAAGGCCTGAAGGCGGAGCTCGCCGGTTGCGATCTTGGGCAGATACTCCTTCTTCTGCGCCTCCGAGCCGTGGCGCAGCACCGTGCCCATGATGTACATCTGGGCGTGGCAGGCGCCGGCATTGCCGCCCGAGTGATTGATCGCCTCCAGGATGAGCGCGCCTTCCATGATGCCCAGGCCGGGCCCGCCGTACTCCTGCGGGATCAGGGCGGCGAGATAGCCGGCTCTGGTGAGCTGGTCGATGAAGCGCTCGGGATACTCGCGCTTGGCGTCGAGGTCCCGCCAGTACTCCGGCGGGTACTGCTTGCAGAGGTCGGCCACCGCGGCCTTGAGCGCCCGCTGCTCGTCGCTGAGCGTGAACGTCATGTCCCTGGTCATCGTCGCCTCCGTCGCTGAGCGTCAGGTCCGGGCCGCGGTGAGGATGATCTCCACCAGGCAGCCGTCGGCGAGGGGCGCGCCCACGCAGGCCCGCTGCGGCCACTGGTCGGGATTCGGACCGATCCAGTCATTCCACACCGCGTCCATCTCGGACTTGGTGGCCATGTCGGCGAGGAAGATCTGGGCGGAGAGGATGCGGGTCTTGTCCGCGCCGGCCTCGGCGAGGCTCTTGTCGAGGGCGGCGAGGCACTGCTCGGTCTGGCCCTTGACGCCTTGCTTCCGATCCGGCGCGGTGGCGACCGTCCACACGAGATCGCGATAGATGGAGGCTCGGTTCCGCCCGGTGGCGGTGCCGCGCAGACGACGAATTGTCTCGGCCATGTCAGCGCCCCTTGAAGCGCGGCTTGCGCTTCTCGTTGAAGGCCCGGACCCCTTCCAGGCGGTCCTCGGTGGTCACGGTGTTGTTGTAGGCCTCGATGGCCAGACGCAGCGCCGTCTCGAGGTCGGTCTCGCTGCCCCAGCCGATGGCCTGCTTCGCCTTGCGCACCGCGATGGGCCCATTGTCGGCGATGGTGACGGCGATCTCCAGCGCCTTGGCGCGCGCCTGTCCGGCCGGCACGAGATGGTTCACCAGGCCGATGGCCTTGGCCTCGCGCGCATCCACGCGTCGGCCGGTGAAGATCATCTCCTTGGCGAGCGGGCTCCCGATGATACGAGGCAGGAGCTGCGTTCCGCCGATGCCGGGGAAGATGCCGCGCGTCACCTCCGGCACCGCGAACACCGCCGTCTCGCTGGCCACCACGAAGTCGGAGAGCACGGCCAGCTCGCAGCCGCCTCCCATGGCGAACCCCTCCACCGCGGCGATCACCGGCACCGGGCAGTGGAGGACGAGGAAGGCGCCCTCCTCGAAGATCACGTGCTGGGCGCGCCAGGCCTCGTCGGTCATGCCCTCGCGCTCCTTGAGATCGCCGCCCACGCAGAAGGCCTTGGTGCCGGAGCCGGTGAAGACGACGGCGCGCGCGGTGGTGTCCCACTTGAGTGCCTCGAAGCAGCGCAGGAGGTCGCGCCCCATCTCCGTGTTCATGGCGTTGAGCGCCTCGGGGCGGCAGAGCTCGACGGTGACGACGAAGTCGTCGGCCGAGCGCGTGACGTTGAGGGTCTTATAGTCCGACGACATGGCGCCTCGCGAGGTCCTGGATGGTGGCGGCGTCGTAGCCCAGCTCGCCCAGCACCTCGGCGGTGTGCTCGCCGAGGAGCGGGGGCACGCGCGTCACGCCCGCGCGCTCGCCGTTCCAGCGAACGGGCAGGCCCAGCGCGCGGTACTCAGGCAGCCGCGGATGCTTGGCCGCGACGAGCATGCCGCTGGCCTCGGTCTGGGGCTCGGCGAGCACCCGGTCCAGCGCGTTGATGGGGGCGCACGGCACACCGGCGCCCTGAAGTCGCGTCAGGAGGTCCGCCGAGTCGAGCGCGCGAGTCACCGCGGACAGGGCGTCCACCAGCGCCTTCCGGTGCTCCACGCGCGCGGGATTGGTCCGGAAGCGCGGGTCGGCGGCGAGAGCGGGCACGCCCAGCGCCTCGCAGGCCTTGCCGAAGAGGGCGTCGGAGCCTGCCGCGATCATCACCCACGCGTCCCGCCCCGGGAAGGCCTCGTAGGGGCAGATCATGGCGGTGCCGGAGCCCTGGGGGAGGGGCACCTCGCCGGTGGCGAGGTACTGATTGGTCTGGAAGGCGGTCCACGCCAGCGCGGTGTCGAACAGCGCGGTCGTGACGTGCACGCCGTGGCCGGTTCGATCGCGCTCGCGCAGCGCGGCCACGACGGCAGTGGCCGCCCACATCCCGGTGCCCATGTCGACGAGCGACACCGGCACGCGCGCGGGCGGCGCGCCGGGATGTCCGGTGATCGACATGATGCCGCTATAGGCCTGCATGAGCGGGTCATACCCGGGGCGGTCGCGGAGCGGGCCTTCGGTGCCGAAGGCGGTCACCGAGCAGTAGACGAGCCGCGGATTGATCGCGCGCGCCCGTTCCCAGCCCAGGCCGAGGTCCTCGACGGCGCCCGCGCGCAGGGACTGCACGAAGACGTCGGCGCGCGCGAGCAGGCGCTCCACGATGGCGCGCCCCTCGGCCGACTTGAGGTCCACCGCGAGGCTTCGCTTGTTGCGGTTGACGCTCATGAAGGTGGCGCTCTCCGCGCCCCAGTAGGGCGGGGCCCATGCGCGAGCGTCGTCGCCCCGACCGGCGCGCTCGATCTTCACTACCTCGGCCCCCAGGTCGCCCAGGATCTGGGCGCAGAAGGGCCCCGCCACGTTCTGGGTGAGGTCGGCGACGAGGACATCGGCCAGCGGCGCGTGCATGGGCCCAACATTATAGCCCGATGGCCCCCACGGCGCGGCGTCCCGGCGGCCGCCGCCCCACGCCATTTGACGCTCCCGGGGGCGTGTGATAGTCAGGGGGCGTCATGACGGTCACGGTGTACGGCGCGGGCGCGATCGGGGGCATCACCGGCGCCGCGCTCGCGCGCGCCGGCCACGACGTGCTCCTGGTGGACATCGATGCCGAGCACGTCGACGCGATGAACGCCCGCGGGCTGATCATCGAGCGCGCCGAGGGCGCGGTCACCGTGCCGGTCCGCGCGGTGACCCCCGACGGCCTCGGCGGCGGGCTCGAGCTCGTGCTCCTCGCCGTGAAGTCGCATCACACCGCCCAGGCGCTGCGGACGCTGGTCCCGCGCCTGGCCCCCGGCGGGACCATCGTGTCCATCCAGAATGGGCTCAGCGAGGAGCTCATCGCCGCCGAGGTGGGCGCGGCGCGCACCGTCGGCTGCCTGGTGAACTGGGCGGGGGACTGGCTGGCGCCGGGTCGTATCCAGCACGGCGGCGACGGCGCCTTCGTGCTGGGAGAGCTCGACGGGCGCGACACGCCGCGGGTGCGCGAGCTGGCCGCGCTCCTCGCCCCGGTGGCGGAGACGCGCGTCAGCACCAACATCTGGGGCTACAAGTGGGCCAAGCACGTGTACGGCGCCCTCCTCTTCGCCACCGCGCTGGTGGACGCGCACATCTACGACGTGGTGGAGCGGAGCCCGGAGATCCAGCACGCGCTCACCTGCCTGGTCGCCGAGGGCATCTTCGTGGCCGACGCCTGGGGCGTGACCGTCGAGCCCTTCGACGAGTTCGATCCCGTGTGGTATCGCGCCGCCGCCAAGGGCGACGCCGGCGCCCGCGGGCTGGCCATGGAGGCGGTCGCCGCCCATTATCGGAAGCACACCAAGACCAAGAGCGGGATCTGGCGCGACCTCGCGGTGCGCAAGCGCAAGACCGAGGTCGACGGCCAGACCGCGGTGACCGCCGCCAAGGCGCGCGCGCGCGGGGTGCCGGCGCCCCTGACCGCGCGCCTCATCACGTTGATCCAGGAGCTCGAGACCGGCCAGCGCCAGATGGCATGGGCCAACCTCGACGAGCTGGTGAAGGTCGCTCCGCCCCTCACGCGAAAGGAGATGTCCCGATGAGAACGCCGATCCGGCTCGTCGCCGGCCTGGCCGCGGTGCTGCTGCTGATGGGTGCGGCGGGTGAGGCGGCCGCGCAGAAGCGCGGCGGCACGCTCACCATCGTCCGACCCACCGACCCGGTGTCTCTCGAGCCGAACCTCGAGACGACGGCGCCGGGGGCGTGGGTGTACTTCAACATGCTCGAGGGGCTCCTCACCCTCGACGAGAAGATGCAGGTGAAGCCCGCGCTGGCGACGTCGTACGAGATCATGTCGCCCACCAAGGTGCGCTTCAAGCTGCGGCCCAATGTGAAGTTCCACGACGGCACCCCGTTCAACGCGGAGGCGGTGCGCTTCACCTACGACCGGGCGCTCAACGGCAAGCCGCCCGCGCGCTGGGCCAGCCTGGCCGGCTCGCTCGCCGGCGCCGAGGTGGTGGACAACCTCACCGTGGACATCGTCACCAAGGAGCCCTACGGGCCCATTCTCCGCACGCTCGCCATGTACTGCATGGGCATCGTGTCGCCCACCGCGGTGGGCAAGCTGGGCGCGGACTTCAGCCGCGCGCCCGTGGGCACCGGGCCCTTCAAGTTCGTCGAGTGGAAGACCAACACCCACGTCATCATCGAGCGCTTCAACGACTACTGGGGCGACAAGGCCCTGCTCGACCGGGTGATCTTCAAGGTGGTGCCGGAAGAAGGCGCGCGCATGCTCGCGCTCCAGACCGGCGACGCGGACATGGTGCTGTTCCCCGCGCCCGCGCAGCTCCCCGCGCTCCGGAAGGACCCGAAGTTCACCGTCCACGAGACCACCGGCATCCGCGTCGTGTTCGCCGGCTTCCACGCGGGCATGCCGCCGCTCGACGACGTGCGCGTCCGGCAGGCCCTCCTCCACGCGGTGGACCGGAAGGCCATCCTCGACAACATCATGGAAGGCTCGGCGGGCCCGGCCCTGGGCGTGCTCGCCCCGGGCGTGTTCGGCTTCAAGGACATGCAGCTCGACAAGCTCTACCCGTTCGACCGCGCCAAGGCCAAGGCCCTGCTCGGCCAGGCGGGCTGGACGCCCGGCCCCGACGGCATCATGCAGAAGGGCGGGCAGCGCCTGTCGCTCTCGTGGCTGGCCGCGCGCGGCCGCTACCCCAAGGACGGCGAAATCACCGAGGCCATCCAGGCCATGTTCAAGGACGTGGGGGTGGAGGCCAAGGTGCAGGTGCTGGAGTGGGCGGCGGTGTTCCAGCAGATCCGCGGCGCCACCCTGGCCCACAACATGTTCACCCTGGGCTGGGTGACGTCGAACGCGGACGCCGACTACTCGCTCTACGCCCTCTTCCACAGCAAGCAGGTGCCGCCCCCCGGCTGGAATACCTCACGCTATTCGAACCCACGAATCGACACCCTGGTGGAGCAGGCGCGGCGCAGCCTGAACCAGAGCGAGCGGGAAAAGCTCTACGCCGAGGTGCAGGACATCCTCGCCAAGGAGATGGTGTGGATCCCCGTCTACACCACCAAGGAGATCATCGCCACGCGGG
>DATEDO010000205.1:0-16396 GCA_035281625.1 Candidatus Methylomirabilota bacterium | reverse complement strand
CGCGCCCGCGCTCGCCGGGGTCGCCGCGGAGCGCGTGCGCGACGAACTGGCGCGGCTCCTCGACGGTGCGGCGGCAGGGCGCGGCCTCCGGCTCCTCGACGCGCTGGGGGCGCTGGACGTTCTCCTGCCCGAGAGCCGGGCCATGCGCGTGACGCCGCAGCCCCTGCCGCATCACTTCGACGTGTGGGAGCACTCGCTGCGCGTGGTGGAGGCGGCCGACCGGCTGGTCGCGGAGGCGGCGGCCGTCTCCGACTGGGGTGCGGAGGTCGCGACGCGCTTCCGCGACGATCTCGGCGACGGCCTCACCCGCGGGGCCATGCTGCGACTGGCCGCGCTGCTTCACGACGTGGCCAAGCCGGAGACACGGGCGGAGGTGGAGGGCCGCGTGCGCTTCATCGGCCATGACGTGGCCGGCGCGGCGCGGGTCACCGGCATCGGCGAGCGGTGGCGCCTCTCGCGCCGGGCCATCGCGGTGCTGGAGCGCCTGGTCCGCCATCACCTCCGCCCCATGCACCTGGCCCTCGCCGGCCCCATCACGCGGCGCGCGCGGCATCGGTTCTTCCGGGACCTGGGCGAGGACGCCCCGGATCTCCTGCTGCTGGCCCTCGCGGACGCCGCCGGGCTCCGCGGCGACGATCCCCTCGCGGTGTGGGCGGGGGAGGGTGGCCGGGTGCTGCGCGAGCTGATGGCGGGCGCGGCCGAGGAGCGCGCGCTGGCCGCGGCGCCGCCGCTCGTGACCGGCGAGGACGTGATGGCGGCGTTCGCCCTCGCGCCGGGCCGAGAAGTGGGACGCCTGCTCGCCCGCGCGCGCGAGGCCCAGGCGCTGGGCCTGGTGGCGACGCGCGAGGACGCGCTCGCCCTCCTCGCCCGCGATGGCCCGTCGCTTGACACCCCGGAGACCGCCTCCTAGCATTGCCGCATGCGCGTGTGCCGGGTGGCTGCGCTCGTCGTGCTCGCGCTCATGCCGCCCGCCGTCGGGGCGGCGGCGCCCCATGGAACGGTGACCATCGCTCAGGGCGTGGATCCCACCACGCTCGATCCCATGAACCACCAGGAGACGCCGGCGGGGAATCTCGCCCGCAACCTGTTCGACACGCTCCTCGAGCGCGACGGCAACCTGGCGCTTCGCCCCGCGCTCGCCGCCGAGCTGCCGAAGCTGGTGGCGCCGACCACGTGGGAGTTCAAGCTCCGGGCCGGGGTGACGTTCCACAACGGCGAGCCGCTGGACGCGGAGGCGGTGAAGTGGAGCCTCGAGCGGGTGATCGATCCCAAGCTCAAGCTGCGCGGGGCCACGCCCTTCGCGCCCCTCAGCCACGTCGAGGTGGTGGACTCGCTCACCGTGCGGATCCATACCAAGGCGCCGTGGCCCATCCTCGACGCCATCGTGGCGGGCACGGGCGCGGCCATCCTTCCGCCGCGGTACTACCGCGACAAGGAGCTGACCCACGTGGCCCGCAACCCGGTGGGGTCCGGGCCCTACAAGTTCGTGCGCTGGGTGAAGGACGACCGCATCGAGCTCGAGGCCAACGAGGGCTACTGGCGCGGCGCTCCGCGGGTGAAGCGGCTGGTGTGGAAGCCCATTCCCGACGACGCGGTGCGGGTGGCCGCGCTCCAGAACGGCGAGGTGGACGTGGCGGTGAACATCCCGCCCCATCTGGCCAACATCATCGCCAGCCATCCGAAGCTCTTCCTGTCCACCGCGCCCAGCGTGCGCACCATCCAGCTCCTCTACTACACGCATCAGTTCGACGCCCAGCACAAGCTGGTGGGCCCCTACGCGGGGCCGGTGGCGGACCGACGCGTGCGGCTGGCCATGAATCACGCGGTGGACGTGGAGGAGGTGATCCGCACCGTCCTCGACGGCAAGGGCATTCGCGTCGCCTCGATGCTCACCGACAAGCACTTCGGCTTCGACCCGAGGCTGCCCCCCACCAAGCCCGATCCCGCCCGGGTGAAGCAGCTGCTCGCCGAGGCCGGCTATCCGGGCGGCGTGGACATGGTGCTCAACGCGCCCCAGGGCCGCTACGTCCGCGACAAGGAGGTGGCGGAGGCGATCAGCGGGCAGCTCACCAAGGCCGGCATCCGCACCACGCTCCGCGTGCACGAGTGGGGCAATTACCTCAACAACATGGGCTACGTGCACCGCGCGGGGCCGGTGTGGCTGATCGGGTGGGGGACGGCGGCCTACGACGCGGAGACGGTGTACGTGCCGCTGTTCCGCTCCGGGAAGATCCTCGCCAACTATCACAACGCGGACCTCGACGGCATGGTGGACCAGGCGCAGACGGTGATGGACCCGAAGCGGCGCGCCGAGCTCTACCACCGCATCACCCGCCTCTGGGTCGACGACGCCGCGGCCATGCCCCTCTACCAGCAGCTCGACCTCTACGGGGCCACCCGCCGCGTGAGCTGGAAGGCGCGGGGCGACGAGCAGATCAAGGGCCTCGACATGGCCGCGCGGGACGTCCGGTAAGTCCCCGTCAACTTGACAGTTCGCGGACGGGTCTTTAGAGTCGAAATCGCTTCGCATCTCACACCGGATCGTGAGGAGGACTGGATGAACTGGAAGCGATTGGCTGTGGCCGCGTTCCTCGTCGTCGCCGCGCCCGCGTGGGCGCTCGCCGCGCCGGAGGGCAAGGTGGTGATCGCGCAAGGCGTCGATCCCAGCACCCTCGACACCATGAACCAGCAGGAGACGCCGGCGTCGGTGGTGGCGACGCACATCTTCGACACGCTGGTCGAGCGGGACGCGAACCTCAAGATCGTCCCCGCCCTCGCCGCCGAGCTGCCCAAGCTGGTGGCCCCCACCACCTGGGAAGTGAAGCTCCGCAAGGGCGTGAAGTTCCACAACGGGGAGGAGTTCAACGCGGAATCGGTGAAGTTCAGCCTCGAGCGGGTGAAGTCGGGCATGCGGTCCAGCTCGAACTTCCGGCCCATCGACCGCGTGGAGGTCGTCGATCCGTACACGGCGCGGGTGCACACGACCAAGCCGTGGCCCACGTTCACCACCATCATGGGCTTCCGCCAGGCGTCCATGTACCCGCCCAAGGCGTACGCGGGGAAGGACTCGGCCTTCATCTCCAAGAGCCCCATCGGCACCGGACCGTACAAGTTCGTGAAGTGGGACAAGGACGAGCAGATCGTGCTCGAGGCCAATGATCAGTACTGGCGGGGCGCGCCCAAGATCAAGACGGTGGTGTTCCGCCCCATCCCCGACGACGCCGTCCGCGTGGCCGCCTTGCAGAACGGCGAGATCGACGTGGCCGTCAACATTCCGCCGCACCTGGCCAACATCATCGCCAATCACCCGAAGCTCTTCCTCTCCACCGCGCCCTCGATCCGCACGCTGCAGCTCATGATCGTCACCCACGACTTCGATAAGGACCACAAGCTGATCGGCGTGTCGAAGAGCCCGGTGGCGGACAAGCGGGTGCGCCAGGCTATGCTGTACGCGGTGGACGCGGACGAGATCATCAAGAACGTGCTCGACGGCAAGGCCTTCCGGGTGGCGACATTGCTGACGCCGCTGCACTTCGGCTACGACGCCGCGCTCAAGCCCGCCAAGCCCGACCTCGCGCGCGTGAAGAAGCTCCTCACCGAGGCCGGCTTCCCCAACGGGGTCGAGCTCACCCTGAACAGCCCTCAGGGCCGCTACGTGCGCGACAAGGAAGTGGCGGAGGCGGTGTCGGGACAGCTCACCAAGGCCGGTATCAAGACCCAGCTCAAGACCTTCGAGTTCGTGAACTTCCTCAACACCATGGTCTACGTGCACAAGCCGGGACCGGTGTGGCTGATCGGTTGGGGCACGCCCACGATCGACGCCGAGACGGTGTACGGGCCGCTCTTCCGGACCGGCAGCAACCTGGGCAACTACTCGAACCCCGACCTCGATGGGATGATCGATCAGGCCCAGGCGCAGATGAACGAGAAGCAGCGCCTGGAGACCTACCACAAGATCAACAGGCTCTTCGTGGAAGAGGTGCCGGCGATCCCGCTCTACCAGCAGATGGATCTCTACGGGGCGAGCAAGCGCCTCAACTGGAAGGCGCGGAGCGACGAGCTGATCAAGGCCTACGACATGGCGATCAAGTAGCGAGAGGAGTAGGATAGGAGGGCACGCGCGGCCGTAATTCAGTGGCAGAATGCCAGCTTCCCAAGCTGGACGTCGCCGGTTCGAATCCGGTCGGCCGCTCCAACTCAAGGGGTTACGGGGTCACCCGTAACCCCTTTGTTGCATCCGAAACGCTCGGTGAGCCCGACCGCGCGCGCGACGCATCGCGGGGCATCGAGGGTCCCGAACAGGTGTATCGCCCTGAGGAGACACCGGGCGGCCTCCTCCCGCTCCCCTTGGGCCTGGAGGACCTCGGCAAGGTCGACCAGCGTGCGTCCTAGCTCCGCGGGTGCCGGAATGGCCTCGAACCGTCCGAGGGCCTCGCGCAGCAGCTGCGCCGCCTCGGCCCAGCGCCCCTCGGCGAAGGCGACCCCGCCGAGGGCCCGTTCGGCCAGGCCCACGGCCCAGGGCGAGCCAGCCTGTCGGCCGAGGTCGAGTGCGCGTACGCCGAGGTCACGCGCACGCCCGAGATGTCCACGGCGCAGCCAGATCTGGCCGAGGAGCGACATGAACCGCCCCGCCGGCTGCATATGGCCGAACCGCTCGAAGTCGGCGACGGCTGCCTCCAGACAGGAGGCGGCGGTCTCGACGTCTCCCTTCTCGAGGTGCGCGATCCCGAGTGCGGCGCGTGCTGCTGCGGCCGCATACGGGTCCAGGGAGGCATTGAGGGCACACGTGCCGGCCTCCAAGGCTTTCTCCCATTCCCCCCGATCGGCGTGGGCGACCGCGCGTCCGAACGCCGCGAAGCTGAGAAGCCGCGCGTCGGCGAGCGTGCGCCCGAGACGCTCAACCTGACCGTGGGCCTCGAACGAGCCCTCGAGATCACCCCGGAGATGGAGGTTCGAGCCGAGGGCCAGGTACGCGAGTCCAAGCCAATCCCGGCGGGCGGTCTTCGAGAGGAGCCGGATCGCCCGGCCAGCATGCTCGACCCCCTCGGCCGGCGCGCCCGACCAGTAGGCGTTGAGGGCCAGCACGTAGTGGCCCTGGCCCACGACGATGTCATCTCCAACTCGATGCGCGGCCTCGATGGCCCGGCCAGCCGCTTCGGTCGCCTCTTGTCGATGGCCGAGATAGGCGTGCGTCAGCGCCACGCGGAAGTGGTAGGCGCCGGGGTTCTCGAGCTTGTCGACACGGCCTCCCTCCGGTAGCAGGAGCGCCAGGATGTCCTGAAACCGACCGAGCATCGAGAGGATCAATGCTTTCCTGAGCAGCACGTCGAGCCGCTGCGACTCCCGCACCGAGGGGGGCAGGCGGTCGACCAGCGCCAGCGCCTCATCGAAGACCCGCAGCGCGTCATTGAGCGCGTACCGCGCCCGCGCCGTCTCGCCCACGAGGATGAGATAGGTCACCGCCTTGTCGGCGACCCCGGCCTGCCGATAGTGATGGGCGAGACGATCGTGGACCTCAGCCGCGTTGTCGGTATGGAACCATTCCAGCGCTTCGCCGACCGCGGTGTGCAGCGTTCGCCGGCGCGGCTCGAGCACCGCGTCGTACACGACACGACGCATACGGTCGTGAGTGAAGTCGAAGCTATCTCCGACTGCGCTCATGATCCGCCGTCGCACGAGCTCTTCAAGGCCCTCGGCGACTAGCGGCGGAGCCAGGCCCGCGCTCCGCTGGAGGAGTGCGAAGCTGAAATCACGCCCGATCACGGCGGCGACCGCGGCCAGCCGTCGGCTCGCCTCGCCCAGACGCTCCAGACGGGCACCGAGAAGGTCACGGACGCGACGTGGCACCAGAACCGGCCCGCTATCGGGCGGCCGGTCACCTTCGGCGAGCTCCCGGAGCGCCTCCACGATGACGAACGGGTTGCCCTCGCTGATTCGCCAGATCTCCTCGGCCACGCGTTCCACGGACACCTCGGCGGTGCCGCGCCGCAGGAACGCCTGCACGAGCGCCACGGTGTGCACATGGGACAGGGAGGAGAGGACGAGACGGACGAGCCGCTCTTCACGGTCCAGCTCCTCCATCGCCTGCCGCAGGGTCTTGGCCTCGGTCAGATCTTCCTCACGAGCGCTGACGACCAGGAGAACGGGCCGGCGCCCGATTCGACGGCCGAGGAACGAGACCAGGCGGATGCTCATCTCGTCCGCCCAGTGCAGATCGTCGAGCACGAGGAGCAAGGGGCCTCGCGCGGCGAGACGGTCGACGACAGCCACCATGGCCTCGAGGAGGCGAACGGGACTCCCGGCGCCACCCGGGTGAGAGCCGAGCTCGGGGAACAGGCGGGTCAGCTCGGAACGCCACGCCCCCAGATCCCCGAGGTCGCCGAGGGCATCGCCCCCTCGAAGCGCGTCCACCCACGCTTGGAACGGCAGGATTTGCTCGGTCTCGTGAAAGCGCCCGGTGAGGACGCGTCCGCCGCACGCCGCGGCCTCGCCCGTGACCGCCTCCAGCAGGCGGGTCTTGCCGACCCCGGCCTCCCCGGTCACGAAGACGACCGCGGCGCGTCCCGCCCACGCCTCCTCGCGTGCCCGTCTGAGGCGCGCGATCTCCGCGTCGCGCCCGATCAGGGCGAGCTCACCATGCGCCCGCCCCGGCGGCGGCGTATGCCGCGCGCCGCCGCGACCCGCCGGCGGGCGCTTGACGGTGATACCGGCCGGGAGCGGTTGCTGCAGGATCTCCTGGTACAGCCGCTTGGTCGCCGCGTCCGGTTCGACGCCGAGCTCGTGCCGGAGCAGGGCCACACAGCTTTGGTATTGGCGAAGGGCGGCCGCACGCTGCCCCTGGGCGACGTAGAGACGCATGAGCGCCCGGTGGACGTCTTCCTGCAGGGGATCGAGGGTCAGGAGCCGGCGCGCCGTGTGCAGGGCGGCTTCACCCGTACCGGTCCGCGTCTGATGCCCCAGCAGCGTGGCCAGTGCCTTGCGACCCAACTCCCGCACTCGCTCCCGCTCGGACACCAGCCAGTCCTCGAAGGCCGGCGCCTTGACGTGAAAGCTCTCGAGGAGATCCCCCCGGTAGAGGCCGACCGCCTCCTCCAGCCGGGGGCGGCTTCCATCGGCGACGAGACGCTCGAATCGGGCCACGTCGACGTCGACGCGCGATGGGTCCATCGCCACTGTGTCGCCGTCGATGACAAGCTCGCTGCGCTTCGGCAGGGCTCGCCTCAGCGCGGCCAGGGCTTGTCGGAGACTCTGTCGCGCCTGGACATCGGTGACATCGGGCCAGAGGAGTCCGGTCAGTCGGTCACGAGGATGCGCGCGACCGGGGCGAAGGGCGAGATACGCGAGCAGCGCGCGCGCCTTTCTGGCAGGAATCCGCACGGCCAGGCCCGAGCCACCGTGCTCCACCTGGAGATCGCCCAGGAGACGCACAACGAGGCGGATCATGTCGTCAACCAGGGATATTCAGGAGTGACCCTAGCACCCCGCACCGCCTGCCGGCAAGGACATGTCTCGGCCCGTTCACGATTCTTTCACGGCGTATGTTCACGGGCGATTGACGACGGCACGGCACTCTTCGGCGCGTCGACATGATCACCGAGGAAACGATGGGCCAGAGCGTCACCTTCGTCGTTCGCGCCGCTCGGGGGCCCGACGGCCGGCTGGCCGGGGTTGTGGAGCGAGTACGCAACGGCGAGAAGCATCGCTTCGAGGATCCGAGCGCGATCGGGCGGCTCATCGAGCGGATGGTCGACGAGGAGGTCCGTGGACGGTGACGTCGACGGGCCCTACGGGATCCGCAACATGTTCCACACCGCGTGAAGCGCAAGCGAGGTGAGCGATGGCCATCACCGGATTGAACTTGCCGATCGACATCCCGTGGGAACGGGTCTGCGTGGCCCGCGATATGGTGGACCCGGGACGCGGCGTGGCCGACGAGACCCCGCCGCTCTGGCAGTCCTCGGTTGCCCTCTTCCGCTACGTGCCGCCCGACGAGTACCAGGTCTACCCGGGCCGGCGCATCCTCTACTACAAGCTGACGTGCTCTATCACGAACTACCAGCCGAGAGACCAGCAGGTTCTGGGTGCGATCGACCTCTACGGGCTGGGAACGGGCACGCTCACCGATGAGGACGTCAAGCGGCGGCTCGAGCAGTCGCTTCCGTGCACGGCGGCTGTCGTCCAGGTGTCGGTCTCGGCGAGCGAGGGCGAGCGGGCACCGCAGGGGCAGCCGTATTTCCTCGACGTCCAACCGCGTCAGCGACTGCTCTACGAGCAGGTCACCGAGACGCAGGAACGCGCGAGCCGGAGTCTCGAGACGCTCCAGGTTCGCAAGGACGCGGCGAGCAGCAACTCGGTCGAGGTCCTCGACGTCGACCAGGGTGGCGGGCTGCAGATCGGGGTCGGTCCGGTCAGCGTGGGCGGTCAGCGCGCGGGGGAGTGGGGAACGAAATCTCTCGGGCGGCAAGATTCGACGCTCGTCACCACCACCGACGGCTCGCGGGAAGCTCGGGAGACGCTCGCCTTCACAACGCAGCTTTCGCAGATGTATACGCTGCTTCAGGCCTACCACCTCGGGACCAACCGGGTGGTGTTCTACGTGACCCCGCGCCCCCACACCATCGAGCCGCCGACCGGCCTGTCCGGACCACGGGCACTGGACGGGATCCAGGACTTCTTCCTGGTCGTCAGCCAAGCCAGGGAGGATCGCCTGCCATGTCTCACGGTCCGGCTCGACACGGGCCACCTGGCGGTCCAGCCGGTCTATGACTTCGACCGCTCGCAGCCGCCTCAGACACTCACCGTCGAGGCGCTGGCTCCAGCCCCCATCGAAGGCGATCCATCCGCCACCGGAACGGGCAACGTCGTCCAGGGGGGCTTCCGGTCGTTCTATGGCTGCTTCTTCAAGTCCGTCGTCCAGCAGGGCTCGCTCACGGCGCCCTCGGGCTACGTCATCGAGGGGACCGAGGACCTCGAGAGCCTCGCGACCGGCCGCAGCGGTGTCACGAACACGAGCACGGTCGACCTGTCGCTGGATCAGCGGCAGGTGAACATTGTCGCCACGGCAACGGGATTCGCGTGTCACCGAAACACGGCAGGAGACGCCGCCAACCATGCCGCGGTTGGACCACTCGACTTCGTCGGTGTGGATGCCGTGCCGGAGCACAAGCACGTGGAGCCGGGGCACGTACGCCGGACCGTGCGGGTCTCCTTCCGGTCGGAGCTGCCCACGCGGAAGGTCGAGGACCTGTACCTCCTCGTGTTGACGACGCGCCAGCTCCGCTGCTGCGACACCGTCACGAGTCTCGACCCGAAGATCACGGATCTGGTGCCGGTCGACGATGTCGCCGCCGGTCTCACGCGCGTCGACCAGGTGCCAAGCGGAACCGGACGCAGCATCGGCCTTCCCGGCTCCACCGCGGATTCGACCGCGGCCGACGCACGACCGACAGCGGCCCCGACGAGCGCCACGTCCCCGCTTGGGCTCCCGGGTCGGCAACCGGTGCGCGCCAACGTGATGCACCCCGGCGCCGGCCGGCCGGCCGCGTCCCAGTGGGGCCTGGTCGCGATGAACGCGATGCAGCGCTGGCTGGCTGAGGAGACCCAGCGGCTGTCGATGCGCCTCAGGGATCCCGTGGCGGCGCCCGCCCGCGACCGTGAGGTGATCCTTCGCGCGGTGCTGGGCACCGTGCTCGCGGACCCGCGCCGCCGAAGCGCCCTGAGCCAGGGCGCGGGCTCGCTCGGCCTCTCGAGGCGAGAGCTGAGCCGTCTCGGCGACGCCCTCGGCCGGCCGAGTGAGGCCCTGACCCGACTGGACGTCCTCGCCGCCCCGGACGCCGTGCTCGAAGCGGCGACCGGACGAAAGGCACCGGCCATTCTCCGACTTCGACTGTCCGCGGCCGGTTTGCCGATCGTCCGGCGGGGCACGCGGCCGCCGCGCGGCTGATCATCATGGCCTCCAGCCAGGAGCGCGCTCATGCCCGGTGAGATCGAGTCACCCCATCCGGTCGAATCGCTCGGCGCCGAGGACGGCCAATACCTGATCTACCGGCACGACGCCAACGGCGTCCTGCTGGACCGGCACGCGGTCACCCTCGAGGAGGCGTTGCGCTTTCTCAACCAGCTCATCGCGCTCCACGGGACCGATGGCGTGCCGTGGCGACGGAAGGGCGGCACGGTGGGCGAGGGGGTGGCGACGCGCGACGAGCTGCGGATTGCCCTCCTCGGCGTGCTCGACGCGATCTGGCGAGGCCTACCCGGAGACGACACCGCCAGGGCCAGCGCCCTGGCGGATATCCTGCGCGCGGTCGTCACCCAGCCCGAGGCCATTCGCGTCCTCACTGAGGCCCGGGGCATCACGCCCACCTTCTGGCGCTTCGTGTGGCCCGACCTCGAGCAGCGGCTGGCGAGCGTCCCGGACGGCGTGGAGCCCGGCGACCAGGTTCCCATCGGCCTGGCCGAGGAGGGCGTGTCACGCACCATCGAGGGCGCCGGCCGGACCGGGCCGGGCGGAGTTGCCGGCCCGGCCCCGGCCGCTCCGCCCCTGACTCCGGCAGGCGCGGCGGTTCCGGGTGGCCCCGCCACCGCCAGTGGTGGCGCCGTCGTCGACGCCGCGCGCGCCGCCGATCCGGTCCTGCCGTTCAGCGGACAATTGCTCGTGGAGGTGACGGACCTGGAGCTGGACGGCGTGGGCCTCGACTTCGCGCTCCAACGCACGTATCTCCACGGCGTCCGCTACGTCGGCCCGCTCGGCCCCCAGTGGGACCACAGCTACAATCTCTGGCTGCGCGAGGCGCTGGAACCGATCCCCGGGACCCCCGGCGGTGGCCGCGAGCACGTCGTCTACCGCGCGACCGGAAGTCTGCGGATGGAGCGCTTCCGTGCTGCCGTGGATCAGGGGGCCACGAGTCCGGCTGACGTCGCCGAGGCACGCTTCATCCCCCCCGACGGTACCGTGGACCAGCTCGTGAAGCGGGCGGGCCGCTTCGTGGCGACCACTCCGGACGGACGGGAGATCGAGTACAACGAACATCTGCTCGCCGAGACGCTGCGTGATCGTAACGGCAACGAGCTGCACCTGAGCTACACGGGCGACCCGCCGCGGCTCACGGAGATCGTCGACACGTGTCGTCGGCGCATCCGATTCGAATACGACGCCGAGACGCGGCTGTGCCACGTGCTCGACAGCTCCCTCGACCGTCACGTCTGGTATGGCTACGACGAGGGGGGCCGGCTCCAGTGGGTCCGCAAGTCGCTCGATCCCCACCGCTCCATCCTGGTCGCCGCCTACCGATACTGGGGCGACGGGGCTCCGCCCGGCCTCGAGGGCAACATGCTCGCCCTTGCCGACGGTCGTGGCCAGGAGGTGCTCCAGGTCCGCTACGGCGACGAGCCCGGGTTGATCTCCTACAACCGCGTGGTCGAGCAGCGGGACGGCGGCGTCACCCGGTTCGACTACGAGTTCCTCGCTGAGATCGACGAGAGCGATCGGGTGAACGCGCCGATCCTGCGCGTCCGCATGACCCTTCCGGGGGGCGACCTCCAGATCCTCGACTACAGCGAGCTGGGCCGGCTCGTCCGGCTCCAGCTCGAGGACCGGCCCCTGGTTGCGCCTCGCGTGCTCACGTCCCGCTGGCGCTACAACGCCGACGGCAACGTGGTACGCGAGGACCGCCCGGACGGCAGCCGCGTCGCCTACACGTGGGGGCGCGAGGTCTTCGCCGCCCTCCGCGACCCCGATGAGGCGTCGCCGGACGAGCGCGCCCGCTTCGGCCAGCTCCGTCGCATCGTCGAGTACCGGCGGCCGGGGACCGACGGGCCGTTCACGCGCGTCACGGAATACGACTACGAGCCGGTCCACGGCCTGGTGGCCGAGTGCCGCGGTCCCTATTACGGGGACGCGCTGGGGAACCGTATCGACCCCGGCCCCGCGTGGTCCCAGCGGTTCGGCTACGACGCCCGCGGCAATCTCACGTCGATGCGGCTTCCGGACTGCACCCTTCCGGATGGTCCGACCCAGCCCGGACCCGAGCTGATCCTGCGCTACGACGCCCGAGGGCGCCTCGTGCGGCGCGAGGTTCCCCTGTCCTCGCCGGAAGTCCTGGCGACCGAGCTCCATTACGCGTCGGACCGCGATCCGTTTCCAGACCTCGAGATCGTCGACGCCGATGGGCTCCGGCTCGAGCACCGGTTCGACTATGACGGCGCCGGGCGGGCGCTCGCTGCGCGTGAGCCGCGCGGGCTGGAAGTGCGAATGACGCTCGATCACTTGGGCCGGGTCCTTCGCGAGGAGACGTGGGAGCCGGGCCGGGTCGCCCCGGCGGTCACGCGGAACGACTGGGGCGCGCTCGATTTACCCGAACGGATCCGCCTGAACCGGCTGGATGCCATGGGGATCGAGGACGCGGGGGCGGAGCTCATCGAAGAGTTCAGCTTCGACGCCGAGGGGGATGTGGAGGCATCGCGACTCCGGTCGGCGGATGGGACGATCGACCGCGCGGTACGCTACCGCCGCGACCCAGACCGGCGCCTGACCGCATACACGGAGGCGGGGGTGACGGTCGAGACGCGATACGACGCGCGAGGTCGGCCGAGCGAGACCTGGCTCAGCGCGGGCACCGAAGAGACTCGGCGCCGCCGCTACCGCTACGATCCGGCGGGTCGGCTCGAGTCCATCCGTGACGGCGTGTCGGAGACCCGGATGGCGTACGACGGCTTCGGCCGGCTCGCCCGGCTCGAGCACCCTTCCGGTACGGAAGAGCTCCTCGAGTGGGACGCCGGGGACCATCTCGTTCGCCACCGCGTCGTCGGCGCCTATCCGGGGGTGAGCCGGCCGACGCTCCTGTCGGAGGAAGCGCGCGCCTACGACGAGATTGGCCGACTGATCCGTCGAACCGACGCGATCTTCGACCCGGCGAATCCCGGGGCGGGGGGAGGACGCGCCGTGACGACGATCACGCACGACCGGGCGGACCGCATCGTCGCCCTGCGCTCGCCCGACGGTGTGCTCCGCACGATGCGCTATGACGGCCTCTCCCGCGTGATCGAGGTCGGCGACGGCGTGGGCACGGTCGTTCGCAGCACATACGACGACGGCACGGCGGAGCACACGGAGGAAATCACGCTGTCCGGCGTCGACCCGGCCGGCGCCGCGGTGACGCGCCGCTTCGTGACGCGCACTCGAACCGACGCGCACGGCCGGGTCGTGGCGGAGATCGACGGACTGGGCAACACCGTCACTCACGCGTACGACAGCCGGGGGCTGCTGACGCGCACGATCGATCAAGCGGGCGTCGCGGCCGAGTACGCCTACTCGGCCGACGGACGCCTCGCCCGGGTCACGGTGGGCGCCCAGGCCCTCACGTCGTACCGTTACGATCCGCTCGGGCGTCTCTCGGCGGTCGACGGTCCTCGCGGACCGATCTCGACGGTCACGCGCGACGCCTTCGGGCGGCCCCGAACCGTCGCGACGGCGGCCGCGGCCGGGCGCGAGACGGTTGCCTACACCTACGACGAGCACGGACGAGTGGCGAGCGCCACCGAGGTGAGCGGCGCGGCGACGACGTACCGGTACGCGGCCGATGGCGGACTGGAGGGTGCGACCGCGTCGCCCCCGCGCCCCCAGGCCGCATCGGCACGTCACCGCGCACAGGGAACGTTTCGTTACCGGTTCGACGGCGCCGGGCGGCTCGTCGAGGCCGACGACGGCCTCCGACCCGTCCGCCGGCGCTACGACTCACGCGGGCTCTTGATCGAGGAGACGGCCGGAGGGGCGACGAGCTCGTGGACGTACGATCTCGGGGGTCGCCCGATCGGGTTCGTGTTTCCCGACGGCCGTCGCCTGAACTTCGAGCGCCTTCCGGACGGTCGGCTCCAGCGCGTCCTGGATCGGCCGGCGGGAGTGCCCACCCCGATCGAGCTGCTCCGTCTATGGACGCTTGGAGCCGGCACCTTCCCGGTTCAGGACTGGCGAGGTCGTCTACGGCGCGAAGACACCGCCGATCCAGGCGGCCGCCTCCTGTATACCCGCGAGACGCGTCTGGCGGACGGTCGGCCGATTCTCGAGCTGAGCCAGCTCGCCGACGCGCGCGGTCTGGTCCGTGCTCGTCGGGTCGAGGTAGACGGCACTGGGGAAACGCTCGCCGTCGAGCTCGATGGGACCGGGAGAATCGTGCGGGCCGCGTTCGATGCGCTGACGCCGGTTGACGTGACCCCGCTCCTCGCGCCGGGCGCCGTCCTCACGCAGGCGGACCTCGACCAGCGGTGGGCCGGCGTGATCGCCGCCGTGCCGGCCGATGCCGAGGAGATGCGCCTGACCGTCGACACCGATGGCGCGCGGCACGAATTCGTACGGCGCGCCGCCCGCGCGGTCGTCGAACGACGTCGCTACGACGTCGACGGCATCGGACGGGCCGTGGAGATCGGCAGCGGACGCCGCGACGATCTCGACGGCCTGCCGCTCGCGGCGCGGGGCCACTCGCTCGGGTACGATGCCTGGCGGCGACTGGCCAGAGTCGACCACGGCGGCAGGCGGGTGGCCGAGATCGCCTACGACGCCTTGGGCCGCATTGCCGCGGTCACGACACCGGTCGGCGCTTGGGAGCTCCTTCACGCGGCGGGGGATCTGGTCGAGATCCGGGCCGGCGGGACCCCGAGCGCGCAGTTCGTCCGCCTGCCCGGTGGGCCGCTCGTCGAGACCGGGCTCCCGGGCGCCCCCCTGCGCCCGCTGCTCGACGGGCAAGGCTCGGTCGTCGGGCTCACGGACGGGAGCAGCGGACCGGTCGCGTCATCGTTCTACGACCCGTTCGGCGAGCGCCGCCGGACCCAGGGAGCGTCGCCGGCCATCGGGCCGTCGTTCCACGGCCTCCTGGCCGTGCCGGGCCTGGACCTCCTCCTCACTCCGGCGCGGAGCTACGAGCCTCGGAGTGGAACCTTCCTCGAGCCTGACCCCCTGGGCTTTCCGGACGGACCGAACCGGACGCTCTACGCCGCCGGCAACCCGCTTGCGTTCAACGACCCGAGCGGTCTCATGGCGCAGCCGGCCGACATGGCCGGCCGGCCGGGGCGGTTGACGTATTCGTTCGGATACGGCGAGCAGACCCTCGAGAACACCTGGTACAACCGCGCTCTCCTGGTCGTCGCCGGCGCATTCACTTCGCTCGCGCTCGGATTCGTCGACCTCGCATTGAGCGTCGTCGACGTTGTCGGTCTCACCGCGGACGCGCTCAGCGGCTGGCAGCACGACTATCAGGCGAAGAGCGGGATCGGCCAGGCGGCGCAGCGCGGCCAGATCCCGCTTCGAGGCCCGTTTGACGGTCTCAGGTGGATAGGCGAGGGCATCGTCGGCACCCCGGGCCGCTGGTACGACGCGATCGAGCGGGCCGACTACGGGGCATTCGGCGCGGAGACGGCCAACTTGCTTGGCTTGGCGCAGGGCGTGCGTGGCCTGGCGCGAGGCGCGCGCGGGTGGAGAGGGAGCGTGGCGGTCAAGGCGCTCACGCTCCTCGGCCCCCGCGGCATCAGGCTGAGATGGCGGATCCGACAGGCATGGTTGAGACAATTTCAGGGCAGTGCTGCCCGATACGCGGGAATCGAGGCCCACCACGGGGCGCCCGAACGCGTGCGATTCTTCAGCCGAGTCCGTGTTGCCAGTACGAATGGACGCGGCCCCCGGCCCGTATTTGGGGTGTTCCGCCATCGCCGGGACACGATCAATATCGCCGAAACCGTGTTCCGCCCGTGGGGAGGATGGACCAGCATCGGCGCCTACCCGGGCACGAGCCGGTGGGCCCGGTTTCGCTGGGAGGTCGGCAACGTTCTCCGCGGCAATTTTGCTCTCCGCGTCCTCGCCCACGAGAACTTCCATCGCTACCAGTTCCTGACGGATCGAGCCGCCTTCCACCGGTTCTCTCGCTTGCCCTACTCCCTGAACCCAAGGGAGGTGCGGAACCCCTATCTCCGCCCCTCGTGGGGCCCCGGGGCCTTCGATTTCGAGATGACCGTGCCGGCGGGCCCGCTCGCGACGGGCCTCGGCGGGCTTGGGTTCTGGCTGCTGGGATTCAGCGACTCCTCGGACGAGGAGTCATAGCGGCGATCAAGAAGGGGCTACGGGTGGTGTGCCCCTAGCCCCTTTTCAGCCCCCGGACCGGCTATCGCGATCGCCGGCTAGAACCGTGCGCGCACGCGCTCCAGCGCGTCCTTGATCGTGGTGAGCGAGATCCCCGCCACGGGGGTCAAGGCGGTCGACAGGGTGCTCGGATCGGTCAGGGTGGCGAAGCGCCCGCGGGGGGTCTCCCAGATGCCGTTGAAGATGCCGCCGGCCTTGGTGACCAGCTCGCGAATCTCGTCCCGGATGTCCATGGCGCTCCTCCCGGGCAAGCCCGTGGTGCAAGCGGCGAAC
>DATEDO010000204.1:0-6966 GCA_035281625.1 Candidatus Methylomirabilota bacterium | reverse complement strand
CGCCGCGGCGCCGGCGGCGGCGTCCGCGCGCCCGACGCACGCGCGGCACGAGACCCCGCTGCTCGTGCTCTATGGCTCCAACCTCGGCACCGCCGAGGAGGTCGCGCGCCGGCTGGCCGACTCGGGGGAGGGGGCCGGCTTCGCGGCCACGGTGGCGCCGCTCGACCAGCACGCGGGCCGCCTCCCCACCGCCGGCGCCGTGCTCATCGTGACCGCCTCGTACAACGGGACGCCGCCCGACAACGCCGCCCGCTTCTGCGCCTGGCTGCGCGACGAGTCGATCGCGCCGGGCGCGCTCGCGGGCGTGCGCTATGCGGTATTCGGTTGCGGCAACCGCGACTGGGCGGCCACGTTCCAGGCGGTGCCCCGCCTCATCGACGCGCGGCTCGAGGCCCTCGGGGCGCAGCGCGTGCACGGGCGCGGGGAGGGCGACGCGCGCGACGACTTCGACGCGCAGCTCGAGGCGTGGCGCGCGCCGCTGTGGGGCGCCCTGGCGGTAGCCCTGGACGTGCCGCTGGCGCCCGCCGAGGCCGCGGAGCCCGCGCCGCTCACGGTGGAGACGGTGGTGGGACCGGACGCGGGCGTGCGGGGCGACGGCGTGGGCGCCCGCCCCATGCGCGTGGCGGTCAACCGGGAGCTCCACACCAAGGCGGGGCGCATGCCCTCCGACCGCTCGACCCGGCACATCGAGCTCGAGCTCCCGGCCGGCGTGAGCTATCGCGCGGGCGATCACCTCGGCGTGGTGCCCCGCAATCCGGATGCTCTCGTGGCGCGGGTGACGGCGCGCTTCGGCCTGGATCCGACCGCGCACGTGCGACTTGAGCGCGCGGGAGGGCGGCCCGGTGTCCTGCCCCTGGGCGAGCCCATCGCGCTGGCCCGGCTGCTTGGCGAGTTCGTGGAGCTGCAGGAGGTCGCGTCCCGCCGGCATGTGCAGACCATGGTGGAGCACACCGAGTGCCCGTGGACGCGTCCCCGGCTCGGCGCCCTCATGGACGAGGCCCGCTACCGCGACGACGTCATGGGCCGGCGCAAGTCGGTGCTCGATCTCCTCGAGGAGTATCCGGCCTGTCAGCTGCCGTTCTCCGCCTACCTCGACATGCTGCCGTCGCTGCGCCCCCGCTACTACTCCATCTCCTCCTCGCCGCTCCACGACGCGCGCCGCTGCAGCGTCACCGTGGCGGTGGTGGCGGGCGAGGCGCGCTCCGGGCGCGGGCGCTTCGAGGGCGTGTGCTCGACGCATCTCGCCCGTCACGGCGAGGGCGGCGTGGTGCACGCGTTCGTGAAGGACACGCACTCGGCCTTCCGGCTCCCCGCGGACCCGGCGACGCCCATCGTGATGATCGGGCCGGGCACCGGGCTGGCGCCGTTCCGCGGCTTCCTGCAGGAGCGCGCGGCCCTGCGCGCGGGCGGACAGCGGATCGGGCCCGCACTCCTCTTCTTCGGCTGCCGCCATCCCGAGCAAGACTTCATCTACGAGGGCGAGCTGCGCGCCTTTGCCGAGGCGGGCGTCACCGAGTTCATGCCGTGCTTCTCCCGCGTGCCCGACCGGCCCCGCGTCTACGTGCAGGACGCGGTGCGCGAGCGGCAGGACGCCATCTGGAAGCTCCTCGAGGCGGGCGCGGTGGTCTATGTCTGCGGCGACGCCACCCGCATGGCCCCCGACGTGCGCGCGGCCTTCGTGGCCATTCACCAGGCGAAGACGGGCGGGAGCGCGGCCCAGGCGGACGCCTGGCTGGACGATCTCACCGCTCGGGGGCGTTACCTGGTGGACGTCTGGGCGTCGGGCTAGCCCGCGCCGGCGCGCGCGGCTACTCCTTTGCCTTTTCCTTGCCGGCGGTGCCGCTCCGCCGCGCGTACTCCTGCAGCGAGAAGTCACTGCGGAACATCACCGTGGACGTCTCGAGGTTCCGGCCGTAGGTCTGGGCCTCGAGGGTCGCGTTGTTGCGGCGCCAGGTGTAGATCCGGTTCTCGAAGGATGTCCCCGTCACGTTCTGCATGGTCTCGGTCTCCATGCTGCCCGTGCCGTAGCGCCTGCTGAGGGCGGAGACCACCTCGGGGAAGGCCTTGGGGTCCAGCGTCAGCGAGATCATCTCGAGCTTGCCCGAGTAGAAATAGAGGAAGAGGCCCTTCACCTGGGCCTCCGCAATGCTCTCCTTCTCCCCGGACTTGAGCCGGCAGAGGCGGTCCGCCACCGGGCTCTTGGGATCGATGCACGTGAAGCGCCCGGTCGCCTCGATGGTGGCGAGGGCGGTGCCCAGGGTGATCCCGTTCAGGTCGAACGGCGTCTCCTGTGCCGGCGCGGGCACGGCGAGGGCGAGCAGGGTGACCAGGACGGCGAGCCTCATCGCACCCAGGATACCGCGCGTCGCCCTCCCTCAGAAGAGCCGCAGGAGCAGGTGGATGCCGTAGAGCGCCCCGCCGGCGAGCCCGCCCACCACGGTGCCGTTGACCCGGATGTACTGGAGATCGTCGCCCGCATGCTCCTCGATGAGGCGCACCGCGCCCTCGGGGCCGAGGGCGTGGACGCCGCGCTCGATGAAGCGCGCGATGCGATCGTGATAGCGCTCGATCAGCTCGATGGCGCGGGCCTTGGTCCAGCGGTCGAGCGCGGCGCGGAGCGCGGCGTCGGTGGCGAGCTCGCGCCGCATGTCCTCGAGGCGCGCGGTGATCCAGGCCACCGAGTCGGAGCCCTCGCTCGAGAGGTCGGTGACGAGCGCCCGGCGGACCGCCTCGGCGGCATCCTCGATGAGCCGGCTGACCTCCGCGCTGGCGATCAGCTCGCTCTTGGCCGCCTCCACCCGGGCGGCCAGTGCGGCGTCGGTGCGCAGCCGCTCGGGGAGGGCGGCGACCACCTCCGCGAGCTGCCGGCGAAGGGGGTCGTCGACATCGGTCGCGATCTTGCGGACGGCCGAGTGGAGGGCGCCCACGAGCCGGTCGCGGTCGATCAAGCCGAAGGCGTCGGCGAGGCCGAGGAGCAGGCGGGGATAGGTGCCCATCTTCGCGCGATAGGCGGCGAGCACCTCGTCCACCAGCTCGGCCACGGTGGTGCGTACGTCGGGGCGGTCCAGCGCATCCGCCAGCGCGGTGGCGAGGGCTTCGATGGCTCGCTGATCCCAGCCCTGGCCGCGGGCGATCTCCACCGCCCGCGCCAGCACCGGCGCCACCGGCTGGGCCAGGAGCAGTCGCCGCGCCCACGCCACCACATCGACGGTGGCCGCGGGTGAGAGCTGCGCGGCGACCCAGCGCGCCACCCGGCGCACGCCGCCCTCCAGATCTGCCGGCCGCACACGGTCCGCCGCGCGGGCGAGCAGATCGGCGAGGTCGAAGCGCGCCACCTCCTGCGTCACGTAGTCCTTCGTGAGCACGCGGTCGCCCACCATGCTGCCCACGCGCGTGGCCATCAGCTCCCAGTTGGCGGGGATGAGCGCGGTGTGCGGGATGGGCAGGCCGAGCGGGCGCCGGAATATCGCGGTCACCGCGAACCAGTCGGCGAGCCCACCCACGATGCCCGCCTCGGCGATGGCGAGGATCCAGCCGCCCCACCAGGTCGCCCGCAGGGGGAAGGCCGCGACGGCCAGCGCGACCGCCGCCAGCAGGACGCCGAGCGCCAGCCGCCGCTGCCGGGGGACGGGGTGGCCGCCGTGGATGAGGCGCTGATTCACCATGCTAATCAGGAGTATATGCCGTGTTGACTCTATGCGTTAAATTTCGCTTGACGTCATAACGCAGTGTGTTATCGTGAGTCCGACGACGGGACCGACCGGGTCCGAAACCCCAAGCCGGCGAGGCCGGAGAAGAGAAGGAGACGGGCAATGCAGAACATCATCACGAAGGGCAAGATCCTGGACGCCGTGTCGGCCTACACGCAGGCCAACGAGCGCGTCATCGGTGAGCTCCTGGAGCTGGGCTCCGCCACGGCCCGCGAGGGCGTCAAGAGCTACATCGAGCTGCAGTCGGCGGCCCTCGAGGCCGCGCGCGAGCTGCCGTTCCCCGGCCTGCCGCAGGCGGACATGGTCGATGAGCTGCGGCGCGACCCCCTCGTATGGTACCGGAAGGGGCTTCAGGCGCTGGCCGACGGCACCCAGCGAGCGACCAAGCTGGTGGAGACCAATGCCCAGATCATCGCCCGCACCGCCGAGCGCTTCCAGGCGTCGGCCGAGCGCACGGCGAAGGAGATCGAAGCCACGGGCAACGCGTACGTGAACCGGATGCGCGAGATCTACTCTCGCTAACCGGCGTGCGGCCGGGGGCCGGTGACGAGCCGGTCCCCGGCCATCGCCCGCTCCGGCGCGCGCGTTGACGCGGTTCCCGCGGTCGCACGCTCGGCTTTCGCCGCGGCCTCGCGAAGCTCGGCGAAGGAGGCCTTCAGACACTCGACGTAGAGCCAGACATCGGGCACGAGCCGAGGATCGGTGGTCACGCCGATGGTGAGCCGCTGATCGTAGGTGAGGATGGCGTTGCAGAGCCCGACGTCACCGGCGAGCGGGAGCAGGGGATACCAGCCGATGAGGCGCCGCCCCGACAGGTATAGCGGGATCTGGGGCCCCGGCACATTGGTGGAGACCGTGTTGAGGAGTGTGTTGGGCACGGTGAGCTGCCCCGCCACCGCGGCGAGGGCCGGCGGCACCTGCTCCATGAGCGTCGTCATCTCGTAGAGCCCGCCCGCCTGGTCCTGGCTCTTCAGCCGCTCCATGGCCTCGCGCTCGGCGACGAGCCGGGCCACCGGGTCCGGCAGGTCGACGTAGAGCGGCGCGAAGATCATCGACACCAGGTTGCCGAGCGCGCCCCGCTGGTCCGGGCGGCGCATGCTCACCGGGCACATCGCGCGCAGCTCCATACCGGTCGTGGACACGCCCAGCGCGCGGAGATAGCGGCCCAGCCCGCCCGCGATCACTGCCAGCACCACGTCGTTCACCGTGCCGCCCAGCGCGGCCTTGATCTGGCGGAACTCGCCGAAGGAGAACTCCGCCCAGCCGAAGCGCCGCTCGCCGCCGATGGGACCGTTGAAGGGCACGCGCGGCGCGGGCCGCAGCAGGTTCGGCGCCGAGGACGTGAGCGCGCTCACGAGCTGGCGGATGCGCGCATCGATCTCGGTGGGCCGCAGGAAGCGGAAGGCTTCGTCGGTCGCCACCCGGGCGATCTCGGTGAGTCGATCGCGGACCGAGTCCTGCAGCAGCGCGAGGGGATCGGGCACCGGCCGGGGCTGCCAGGGCGTGGCCGGCGGCTCGGGCGGCGGCGCGTCCGCCGTGAGGTCGTGGAGCACCATGGTGAGGTCCACGCCGGAGACGCCGTCGATCATGGCGTGGTGAATCTTCCAGATGACGGCGGTGTTCCCGTCGGAGCGACCGTGCACCACGATGAGCTTCCACAGCGGATGGTCCCGGTCCAGCATGCCCGCGAAGGCCGCCCCGCCCGCCTCGGAGAGCGCGCGCTCGTCGCCGGGCGGCGGCAACGTGATCTCCGCAGCGTGATTTCGGATGTCGAACGCCGAATCGTCCTCCCATGTGGGGTGGGCGAAGCCGAACGGCGGGAAGACCACCTTCTGCCGGTAGCGCGGCAGGAGATGCAGCCGCGCGTCGAGCGCCGCGATGAGCTCGGCGAGGGAGAGGTGCCCCTCGTAGACCATGCAGCCGCCCACGTGCATGGGTAGCGTGGGCTTCTCGGTGTAGAGAAACGTGGCGTCGACGGAAGTGAGACGACGATTGAGCTCCCGCGTCGACACCCGCCCGGTCCTCAGCCGCGCGGGCCTGACGCGGCGGCGCCCGGCCCGGCGCCGGCGAGGCGAGGGGCGGGATGCGCGGCCAGATGCTCGGCGAGGATGCGGTAGACGGCGGGATTGACCACGAGGCCGATGTGGGTGCCCGCGACCTCGAAGTCGCAGGCGGAATCCCCGCTGACGCAGTAGCGCCAGTCCACGATGCCGTCGCTGCGCGTATACACCGCGATTTGCGGCACGCCGGCCGGGAACGGATTCATGAGGCCGGTCACCGCGGGGCAGCCGCAGTAGCCGGTGTAGCACTGCGGCCGGTCCTCGCGGCCGCGCCGCAGCCGCTCCCGCACGCGGTCCGAGGCGAAGAGCACGAGTGGATGCCCGCGCACGCCGCGGAAGGGTGAGCCCAGCGTCGCCACCGACGCGACGAGATCGGGACGGCGGGCCGCCGCGGAGCGGGCCAGCATTCCGCCCAGGCTGTGCCCGACGAGGTGCACCGGCCTGCCGGTGGCGGCCGAGGCGGACTCGATGGTGACGAAGAGCCGATCCGCGATCACGTCGAGGCAGTCGGCGTTGCGACCCACGCGCGACATGTACCCCCGGTAGCCGATACGGGTGAGCCAGGCGTGGATCTCGAAGAGATACCAGTCGCTCGCGAGGAAGCCGGGAACGAGCACGACCGCGGCGCCGTCGCCGCGCGGCACGCCGCACCCGTAGAAGACGGGGGAGGCGCGCAGGGACACCCAGTCGAGCCCGGCCAGCGCCTCGCGCCAGATCGGCACCGACGCCGACTGCTGGTCCTTCAGGAAGGGCGAGGAGGGAATCGTCATCGACCCGAATGCGATCGCATCCACGGCCAATGTAACACGAAGCCTTCTGCTAGGATACGCGTCATGCGCGCTGCCGTGCTCCACGGACCTCGCGATCTCCGCGTCGAGCCGCGGCCCGACCTCGAGCCGGGCGCGGGCGAGGCGATCGTGCGCGTGGCCGCGGTGGGCCTCTGCGGCACCGACTACAGCATCTGGACGGGTGAGCGGCCGGTGGGCTACCCGCGGATCATGGGGCACGAGTTCATCGGCCACGTGGTGGCGGTGGGCGCCGGCGTGGACAACGTGCGCGTGGGGGACAAGGTCGCGGTGGAGCCCAACTACTCCTGCGGTGTCTGCGCGCTCTGCCGGGAAGGCAACCGGAACGTCTGCCTGGCTCGCACCACGATCGGCATCGACGTGGACGGCGGACTCGCCGAGCAGGCGCGG
>DATEDO010000203.1:0-14678 GCA_035281625.1 Candidatus Methylomirabilota bacterium | reverse complement strand
CTGCCGTCGCCGATGCGCGCGGCGCCGAGCCGGTGCGCGCCCTTCTCGCCCGGCTGCTGCGGCTCTGGGGCGTGAGCGACGAGCTGGGCGCGTCCGCCATCGCGGCGTGGCCGACCCTGCCGGGGGGCGCGCTCGACGTCGTGGCGGTGGCCGCGCGCTATCACCTCGCCGCCACCTTCCTCGCCGACACCTCCCTCGGCGACGTCCGCGCGGTCGCACTGCCGGCGCTCGTGGACGTGGAGGAGCGCGGGGTGCGCCACGCGGTTCTGCTGCGCCGGATGGGGCGCGAAGCCGCCGCGCTCGTGACCGCGGCGGGGGAAGAGCGTGAGGTGCCTCTGGATCAGCTCGAACGGGGGTGGACGCGCTCGGCCTGGGTGCTCTGGCGCAACGTGGATCTCCTCCCCGCCGACCCGGCCGCCCGGATGACCCCCACGGTGGCGACCACGGTCAGCCTGCGGCTGTCGAAGCTGGGCTTTCCGGGCGAGCGCCTGGATGAGTCGGTGCGCCGGTTCCAGCGGGCGAACGGGCTCGCCGAGGACGGGATCATGGGCCCTCTGACGACCCTGGCCCTGGCCCGCGCCACCACCGGCCCCTTCGGCCCCTCCCTGGCCGGGCCGCCCCGCTGAATTGAGCAGGCTTTTCGATATGCTCGCGCACCTGGACCGGGGGCGCGCGCGGCCGGCGAAAATGGGGCGCCTGCCGCTCCCGCCGGCAGCCGCCGGGGGCAGACGAGCGTGGCGTATCGGTGGGTATTTTATTATCCTAGTGAGCATGGCGGCCATCGCGGTGGCGCTGTCCGTGCGCCCGCCGGGTCGAATCTCCCCGGCGCCGCGCTCCGCTCCGGATGCCGCCGCGCTACGATCGGCGTCCACGCCCTCTTCGATCGCCCCGGCCCCCGAGATCGCGCCGATTCCCACCCCCTCACGCCTCGCCCTCGGGCTCGAAGCGGCGCGCCGAGGAGAAATGGCCGAAGCCGAGCGGTTCTTCCGCCTGGCCGTCGCCGCCGATCCCGCCGATGCAGAGGCCTGGAACGGGCTCGGCGTGGCGCTGATCCACCAGGGGGCCCGCGCGCGCGGCATCGAGGCGCTTCACACCGCGCTGCGGCTGGCGCCCGGCCACGCGGACGCGCATCGGAATCTCGGGGTGGCGCTGGACCGGCTCGGCCGCCGCGACGAGGCGGTCCGCCACTACGAGCGCTTCCTGGCGCTGACGCCGGACGAGTATCCCGGCCGTGCCGACGTGCGGCGGAGGCTCCACGAGCTCGCGCAGGAGCGGAGGCCGGCGTGACCCAGCCGACCGAGCGCTGGGGCTGGGTGCCGCTCGGCCAGATGCTGGTCCAGGACGGCATCCTCACCGACGAGCAGATCGCCGGCGCGCTGGAGCGGCAGCGAAAGACCAAGGAGCGCCTGGGGCAGGTCCTCATCGAGATGCACCTGATCGACGAGGAAGTGCTCCTCAAGTACCTCGGCGCCCAGTTCCGGAAGGAGCCCATCACCCGGCCGGAGCTGGCCACGCTCGATCTCGACGTGGTCAAGCTCATCCCCGAGGACGTGGCGCGGCAGCACCGCGTGATCGCCGCCGAGCGCAACGGGCGCCGCCTCATCGTGGCCACCGCGGACCCGCTGAACGTGGTGGCCATCGACGATCTGCGCCGCGCCACCGGGCTCGAGATCGATTTCCGCATCGGCCCCGGCAGCGCGATCCAGGAGGCCATCGACCGTACGTACCGCCGCATGATCTCGACCGAGGGCATCGACGAGGCCCTTCGCCAGGACCTCGGCCTCTCGGTGGGCGTGAGCCCCGCCTCGGAGGAGGCGGTGGACGTCAAGCAGCTCCGGACCCAGGCCGACGACCCCCCCGTCGTGAAGGTCGTCAACTACGTGCTCGGCCGCGCGGCCAGCGACAACGCCTCCGACATCCACGTGGAGCCGCACGAGGATAGAACGCGCGTGCGGTATCGAGTGGACGGGCTCCTCTTCGACCTCCTGGAGGTTCCGCGCTCGCTCCATCTCGCGGTGGTGTCGCGCCTCAAGATCATCTCGCGCCTCGATATCGCGGAGCGACGGCTGCCCCAGGACGGGAGCTTCGCCTCCCGTATCCACGGCCGCGAGATCGATTTCCGTGTCTCGACGCTACCCACCATCTTCGGGGAGAAGGTGGTGCTCCGGCTCCTCGAGAAGGAGGCGGTGGTCCAGCACTATTCGCTGGAGAGCCTCGGTTTCGAGCCCGAGCAGCTCGAGCACTTCATGCGCGGCATCCGGCGGCCGTGGGGCATGGTGCTCCTCACCGGGCCCACCGGGAGCGGCAAGTCGACCACGCTCCACACCGCGATCAAGGCCATCAAGTCGCCGCGGAAGAACATCATCACCGTCGAGGACCCGGTGGAGTACCGCCAGCCCGGCATCCAGCAGGTGCAGGTCAAGTCCGACATCGGCTTCGACTTCGCCCGCTCGCTGCGGTCCATCCTCCGCCAGGATCCCGACATCATCATGGTGGGCGAGATCCGCGACCAGGAGACGGCGCAGATCGCGGTGCGCGCCGCGCTCACCGGCCATCTCGTGCTCTCGACGCTCCACACCAACGACGCGGTGTCGACGGTGACTCGGCTCATCAACATCGGCGTCGAGCCTTTCCTCGTGGCCACCGCGGTGAACTGTGCCGCCGCCCAGCGCCTTGTCCGGAAGATCTGCGCCTCCTGCAAGGAAGCGTACCGGCCCAACGCGGAGGAGGCGGCGCTGTTCGCCCCCGATCCGCCGCCCGAGGTGCTCTATCGCGGCCGCGGGTGCAAGGCGTGCCGCAACATCGGCTACGCCGGCCGGGCCGCCCTGTACGAGGTGTTCTGGGTCAACGCCGCCGTGCGGCGGATGGTGCTGGATGGCGCCGACAGCGACACCGTGCGGCGCTACGCCGTCGAGGGCGGCATGATGACGCTGCGCCAGGCCGGCTTCCGGCGTGCCCTCGCCGGCCACACCACGGTCGAGGAGGTCATGGCGGTCGTGGCGGACCAGGAGTAGGCGGTTGCCCGTCTTCGAGTACGAGGTGGCCGACCGGCTGGGCGCCCTCTCTCGCGGCCGGGCCCAGGCCGACAACCCCGGCGACCTCATCGTGCGGTTCCGCGAGCAGGGGCGGGTCGTCCTCGCCATCCGGCCCGCCGCGCCGGACAATCCCTTCGCGAATCTGGCGGTGGGCGAGTCCATCAAGAGCGCCCTCCGGCGGCTGACCAGCGGGGTGGGGCTCGCGACGCTGGTGCTCTTCACCGGACAGCTCGCCGCCATGCTCGGCGGCGGCCTGCACCTCGTGCGCATCCTCACCTCGCTGGCCGCGGAGACCTCCAATCAGAAGTTCCGCGCCGTCCTCACCAGCGTGCGGGACGGGATCACCGCGGGGTCGAGCTTCGCCGACGCGCTCGCGCAGTTCCCGCACGTGTTCGACCGGCTCTACGTGTCGGTGGTGCGGGCGGGGGAGATCTCCGGCTCGCTCCCCGGCGTGCTCGACACCCTCACCGTCTACCTGGAGAAAACAGCGGCGCTTCGCCGCAAGGTGCTCGGGGCCATCGCGTATCCCACGGTGATCCTCACCGTCGCGCTCTCGGTCGTCTTCATCATGGTGGTGAAGATCGTTCCCATCTTCGAGGGGGTGTACGCGCGCACCAATGCGACCCTGCCCGCGCCCACGCGCACGCTCATCTGGGTGAGCGGGCTCGTCCGCTACTACACGCTCACCGTCTTCCTCCTGGTCCTGCTCGCCGTCGTCGCCGCCTACCTCTTCCTCCAGACGAGCGGGGGCCGCCAGCTCTTCGATCGCGTGAAGCTCGCCATGCCGCTCTTCGGCCCCCTCATCCGCAAGGCGATCATGGCGCGGGTGTGCCGGACCCTGGCGGTGCTCCTCAACAGCGGCATCCCGCTCATCGAGGCCATGGAGACGGTGTCCCGCGTCGCCGGCAATCGCGTCATCGAGCTCGCGCTGACCGCCGCCACCCGGCGCATGCGGGACGGCGGTACCATCTCGGCCACGCTCCGGGAGACCGGGCAGTTCCCCGCCATGGTCATCCAGCTCGTGGCCACCGGCGAGGAGAGCGGCACGCTGCCCACCATGCTGGGCCGGGCCGCGCTCTACTACGAGCAGCAGGTGGACAACACGGTGGCCACCCTGTCCACCCTCATCGAGCCCGTGATGATCGTCATCATGGGCGCCATCGCGGGCAGCGTCATCTTCGCCCTGTACCTTCCGATCTTCACGCTGGGCCAGGCGTTTCGCGGAGGGATCCGCTAGGCGATGCCATCGACCACCGACCCGTTCCGGCCCCTCCGCAGCGCCCCGCGGCTCTGGGTCGTGCTGCCGCTCCTCATGATGGCCGCGGCCGTGGCCTCCGGGCTCTACGTGCTCTTCCTCGCGCGGCCGTTCATCAACAGCCTGAACGCCCAGCTCGCCGAGCGCGCCGCCGCCTGGCTCTTCTTCGGGACGGCGGCGGCGGGCAGCCTCGGGGCCCTCGGCGGCCTCGTCATCGGCCTGCGGGTGACGGGACGGATCCGCGGGATCGCGCAGAAGGCGGAGGCGCTCACCGCGCGCGTGGACGGCGGGACCACGCCCGCCGGCCCGCGCGACGAGCTGGGCGCCCTCGACGCGGCGGTGGGGCGCCTCACCCTGTCCATGGACCGCTTCGTCCGGGACAGCGACATCCTGAGCCGCCTGCCCGAGGGCATGCTGCTGCTGGGGCCGGGCGGCGACCTCCTCTCGTTCAACACCACCGCGGAAGTCGTCCTGGAGACCTCGCTCGAGCGCTTCCGCGGCGTGCCGCTGCTCTCCAACCAGGGGCTCTTCCCGCTCGCCGCCGGCAACGAGCAGCTCGCGCGCCTGCTCGACGACGCCACCCTCGAAGAGCGGTCGCTCCAGCTCGGCGAGGTGTCGGTGGTGACCGCGACGGGTCGGGAAATCCTCCTGGAGGTCACGGTGCAGCACCGCGAGTGGCGGCGGGAGTCCACCGCGCTCATCCTGCTCTTCCGTGACGCGTCCGAGAAGCGGCGTATCCGGGAAGAGATCCGGCGCGCGGACCAGCTCGCCTTCCTGGGCGGCATGGCGGCGCGCGTGGCGCACGAGATCCGCACGCCCATGGCGACGGTGCGCGGACTCGTCGAGCTGCTCCAGGCCGATCTCTCCGAGAGCGACACCATGCGCCGGCAGTACATCGACCGGGTGCTGCAGGCGGTGGATCGCCAGGACCGATTGGTGGAGGACATGCTGACCCTGTCCCACCCGGAGCCGGAGTCGCTGCAGCCGGTGAACCTGCGCGACCTCGTCGACGAGGTGGTGCGCGAGCTGCCCGCGGACCCGCGGCTCAGCGTGCAGGGCGAGACGGCGGCCGCGCTCGGGCCCATCCAGGGCGACGCCTTCCGGCTCCACGAGGTGTTCAACAACCTCGTGAAAAACGCGCTGGAGGCCACGCCCGCCACCGGCGTGGTCGAGGTGAAGCTCCAGGCGCCGGACCGCGGGCTCGTCCGGGTGGTGGTGCGGAACACCGGCGTGGGCATCCCCGCGGACATCCGCGAGCGCATCTTCCAGCCGTTCTTCACGACCAAGGCGAAGGGAACCGGGCTCGGGCTGGCCATCGCCAAGCACATCGTCGACGCGCACCGGGGCACCCTCCGGGTCGACAGCGACGGCCGCGCGGAGACGGTCTTCACCGTGGAGCTCCCCATAACGCAGCCCGCCGCCGCGGCGCCCGTAGTAAAGTCGTGACATGGCCGAGCGCATCCTGATCGCCGAGGACGACGAGGACCTGGCGTTCGTCCTGCGCGAGGCCCTGATCCGCAAGGACTACGAGGTCGAGGTCGCCGCGACCGCGGGCCGGATGCTCGACACGCTGAAGGCCGGCAGCTGGGACCTGATCCTCCTCGACGTGCGCCTGCCCGACATGGACGGCCTCGACGCCATCCCGAAGTGCCGTGACCTCGCGCCCGACACGCCCATCATCGTGATGACCGCGCACGGCACGCGCGAGGTGGCGACGGAGGCGATCACCCGAGGCGCCTACGACTTCTTCACGAAGCCGCTGAAGATGACCGAGTTCCAGGTGGTGGTGGCCCGCGCGCTCGAGCGGCGGCGGCTGCAGCTCCAGATCAAGGCGCTGCAGGCGGCGCAGGGCACCGGCTTCGAGGAGCTGGTGGGCAAGAGCGAGAGTCTCAAGCGGGTGGTGGAGATGGCGCAGCGGGCCGCGCCCGCCGACGTCACCGTGCTCATCGAGGGCGAGAGCGGAACCGGCAAGGAGGTGCTCGCGCGGGCCATTCATCGCCTCTCGAGCCGGAAGGACGGCCCGCTCATCCCCGTGAACTGCGCGGCCATTCCCGAGGGCCTGCTGGAGTCCGAGCTGTTCGGGCACGAGCGCGGCGCCTTCACCGGCGCGGTGCGCGCCAAGCCCGGCCGCTTCGAGCTCGCCCGCGAGGGCACGATCTTCCTGGACGAGATCGGCGACATGCCGCTCGCGATGCAGGTGAAGATCCTCCGCGCGCTGCAGGAGCGGGAGATCGAGCGGGTCGGCGGCACCAAGTCCATCTCCATCGATGTGCGGGTGATCGCGGCCACCCATCAGAACCTCGACACGCTGGTGGCGGAGGGAAAGTTCCGCGCCGACCTCTTCTACCGCCTCCAGGGCGTGCGGCTGCGCCTGCCGCCCCTGCGCGAGCGGATCGACGACCTCCCCGATCTCATCACGCACCTGCTCGACCGGACGGCGCGGCGCATGAACCGGCTCCCCGCCACCGTGTCCACCGAGGCCCTGCGCGCGCTGTGGGCCTATGCGTGGCCCGGCAACGTGCGGGAGCTGCAGCACGTGCTCGAGGGCGCCATGGTCATGTCCGACGGCGTCATCCAGCCCGAGCACTTGCCCCCCGCCATCCAGCGCTCGACCGCGCAGCCGCCCGCGGGGGCCGCGCCGGTGCTGGCGGGGCCGCTCGACGAAGCGCTGGAGAACTGGGAGCGGCAGATGATCCTGGACGCCCTCCGCCAGGGTGGGGGCGTGCAGGCCCGCGCGGCCAAGATCCTCGGGATCTCCGAGCGCAGCCTCTGGTACCGCGTCAAGAAGCTCGGCATCCAGGTTCGCAGTCAGCCAGAAGCCTGACCCACTTCACCGGGACGACCTCATGAACAGACCCGTGCGCAAAGGTGTCTTTCCCGCCGCTGGCCTCGGCACCCGCTTCCTGCCCGCGACCAAGGCGCAGCCGAAGGAGATGCTGCCGCTGGTGGACAAGCCCACCATCCAGTACGTGGTGGAGGAGGCGGTGGCCTCGGGACTCGAGGAGCTGGTGCTCGTCACCGGCCGCAACAAGCGCGCCATCGAGGATCACTTCGACGCCGCCTTCGAGCTGGAGTACTACCTCCAGGACCGGGGCAAGACCGAGGAGCTCTCGCAGATCAAGACCATCTCCGAGCTGGCATCGGTGTCCTACGTGCGCCAGAAGGAGCCGCTCGGGCTGGGCCACGCCATTCTCTGCGCGCGCGCGCTGGTGGGCGAGGAGCCCTTCGGCGTGTTCCTCGGCGACGACATCATCGTGTCCCAGACGCCGTGCATGAGGCAGCTGCTCGACGTCTACGAGCGGCAGGGCGGGCCGGTGGTGGCGGTCATGCGCATCCCCGGCGAGGACATCGGGCGCTATGGGGTGATCAAGCCCAAGGCGCTCGGCGGCGGCGTCTACGAGGTGCTGGACATGGTGGAGAAGCCGGCGCCCAAGGACGCGCCGTCCGATCTCGCCATCATCGGCCGCTACGTGCTCACCCCCGACCTCTTCCCGATCCTGGCCGACACTCCGCCGGACGCGCGGGGCGAGGTGCAGCTCACCAACGGCCTGCGCACGCTCCGCCAGCAGCGGCCCATCTTTGCCGTGGAGTTCGAAGGGAAGCGATACGACACCGGCGACAAGCTGGGCTTCCTCAAGGCCACCGTGGACTTCGCGCTGGCCCGGCCCGATCTGGGCGACGACTTCCGCGCCTACCTCAAGGGCCTCGGCCTCTAGCGGAGGAAATCCTTTGCCGACGGGGGGTTCCGTTACGCTGGCCCCCGGCGCTCGATTGACTTCGCTGGGGCCATCTGAGAGAATCCGCGACAATCAGATGGGCACCCCCGACGGGCGGCCGAGCTCCTGACGGGCCCCGGAGCCGACATGTCGAATCATCCCAAGCGGGCCTTCCACACCGCCTCCGAGGCCGATATCAAGGCCGGAGACGTGTCGGATGTGTACTTCGCCCGCACCGTCCAGATCCTCCGCGCCAAGCGCGTCAACAAGCGGGTCAAGGCCGAGATCCGCCTGAAGAGCTTCCCGCAGTCGGACTGGTCCTTCGGGATCCTCGCCGGCATCGAGGAAGCGGCCACCCTCCTCGAGGGCCTGCCGGTGGACGTCTGGGCCATGGAGGAGGGGACCGTGTTCGCGCCCTACGAGCCCGTGCTCATGATCGAGGGCGCCTACCTCGACTGGGCCGAGTTCGAGACCGCCCTCCTGGGCTTCCTCTGCCAGGCCTCGGGCATCGCCACCAAGGCGGCGCGCTGCAAGCGCGCGGCGGGAGAGCGGCAGGTGATCTCGTTCGGCGCCCGTCGCATGCACCCCGCGCTGGCCCCCATGATCGAGCGTAACGCCTTCATCGGAGGGTGCGACGGCGTGGCGGTCACCAAGGCCGCGGAGCTGATCGACGCCGACCCCATGGGCACCATTCCGCACGCGCTCGTCCTCATGTTCGGTGACACCGTGGACGCGCTCCGGGCCTTCCACGAGGTCGTGGACCCGAAAGTCCGCCGGGTCGCCCTCATCGACACCCTGCAGGACGAGAAGTTCGAGGCCATCCGCGTCGCCGAGGCGCTCGGACGCGACCTCTACGCGGTGCGCCTGGACACGCCGTCGTCCCGCCGCGGCGACTTCTTCCGCATCCTGGAGGAGGTGCGCTGGGAGCTCGACTTCCGCGGGTTCGAGCACGTGAAGATCCTGGCATCCGGCGGCATCGACGAGTACGAGATCCTGAAGCTCAACTCGCTCGTGGACGGCTACGGCGTGGGCACCTCCATCGCCAATGCGCCCGTGCTCTCCTTCGCGCTGGACATCATGGAGATCGAGGGCAAGCCCATGGCCAAGCGCGGGAAGCAGTCGGGGGCCAAGCAGGTGTGGCGAATCCCCGGCACCGTGGAGAATCACGTGCTGCCCGCCCACAAGTCCGCGCCCATCGGGCCGGACGGCCGCAAGGCCGAGGCGCTGCTGAAGCCGCTCCTCGCCGGCGGGCGGCTCGCCCGCGACCTGCCGCCCCCGCGGACCATCCGCGAGTACGTCATCGAGCAGATGGCCCGCATCGACATCGGCGCCTCCCGGGAGCGCGGTCTGCGCGGAGACTACTGAGGGCTCCGGCCCCGCCATGGGCGTGCTCGACGAGATCGTCGCCCACAAGCGCGAGGAGGTCGCGGCCCGTCGGGCTTCCCGTCCCCTCGCGGCGCTGGAGTCCGTCTGCCGGGGCCTCGGCCCCGCGCGCGACTTCGCGGAAGCGCTCACCCCGGGCGCCGGCCGCCCGGTGCGCCTCATCGCCGAGGTGAAGAAGGCGTCGCCGTCCAAGGGCGTGTTGTCGACCGATCTCGATCCCGTGGTCCAGGCGCGCACCTACGCGGCGGCGGGCGCCGACGCGGTCTCGGTCCTCACCGACGCGAGATGGTTCAAGGGCAGCCTCGACGATCTGGTGGCGGTGCGCGGCGCGATCTCACGGGCGCTGCTCCGCAAGGACTTCACGATCGACGAGTACCAGCTGTGGGAGGCGCGTGCGGCCGGCGCGGACGCCGCCCTCCTGATCGTGGCCGCGCTGGATGCGCCGGCCCTGCGCGATCTCTTCCAGGCCGCCAAGGGCATCGGCGTGCACACGCTGGTGGAGGCCCACACCGCCGCCGAGCTGGACGCGGCGCTCGCCATCGGCGCGCGCGTGGTCGGGATCAACAACCGCAACCTCCAGACCCTCACCACCGACCTCGACACCTGCGTCCGCCTGCTGCCGCGCGTGCCACCCGGCCACGTGGCGGTGGCCGAGAGCGGCATCTTCTCCAGAGACGACGTGGAGCGCGTGGCCCGGGCGGGCGCCCACGCGGTGCTGGTCGGCGAGGCGCTGGTGCGGGCGGGCGACGTGGCGGCCAAGGTGCGCGAGCTGTGCCTGGAGCGCGTGTGATGGTGCGCGTGAAGATGTGCGGGATCACCAGCGCCGAGGACGCGCGGCTCTGCGTCGAGGCGGGCGCGGATGCGCTCGGCTTCATCTTCGTGGAGAAGACGCCGCGCTTCGTGACGCCGGCCCAGGCGCGCGCCATCATCGCGACCCTGCCGCCGTTCGTGACCCCGGTGGGCGTCTTCTGGGACCATCCGGCGGGCCACGTGAAGGCGGTGGCCGAGGAATGCGGCCTGGCCGCGCTGCAGTTCCACGGCGACGAGGCGCCCGAGGACGTCGCGCAGCATCGCCTGCCCGTGATCAAGACCATCAAGGTCGAGGGGCCGGACGCGCTCGCGCGCATCGGCCGCCATGCCGCCGCCGCGTATCTCCTGGACTCGCCCGCGCGCTGGAGCGAGGGCGAGGCGCGCGCCCCCATCTCGTGGGACGTGGCGAAGGCCGCGGCCGCGGCGGGCCATCGCATCGTGCTCTCCGCCGGCCTCACCCCCGAGAACGTGGGCGCCGCGGTTGCCGCCGCGCGCCCCTTCGCGGTGGACGTGAATTCGGGCGTGGAGGCGCGGCCGGGCGTGAAGGACCCGGACAAGGTGCGGCGCTTCATCGCCGCGGCGCGGGGCGCCTGATGGCCCCCCGGCTCGTCGACCCGGCGGCGCTGCCCGACGCTCGCGGTCACTTCGGCCGCTTCGGCGGCCGCTTCGTGCCGGAGACCCTCATGGCCCCGCTCATCGAGCTGGAGCGGGCCTTCAAGGTCGCGCGCGCGGACGCGCGCTTCCGGCGCCGGCTGGCCGATCTCCTGCGGCACTACGCGGGTCGGCCCACGCCCCTCTACTTCGCGCAGCGGCTCACCGAGCACTGCGGCGGCGCCCGCATCTACTTGAAGCGCGAGGACCTCTGCCACACCGGCGCGCACAAGATCAACAACGTGCTGGGGCAGGCTCTCCTCGCCCAGCGCATGGGCAAGAAGCGCGTCATCGCCGAGACCGGCGCGGGGCAGCACGGCGTGGCCTCCGCGACGGCGTCCGCGCTGCTCGGTCTCGAGTGCGAGGTGTACATGGGCAGCGTGGACGTGGAGCGCCAGGCGCTCAACGTCTTTCGCATGCGCTTGCTCGGGGCCCGGGTGATCCCGGTGGAGAGCGGGTCCCGGACGCTGAAGGACGCGGTCAACGAGGCCCTCCGCGACTGGGTCACGAACGTGCGCACCACGTACTACCTCCTCGGCTCGGTGATGGGCCCGCACCCGTATCCCATGATGGTGCGCGACTTCCACCGCGTGATCGGCGAGGAGGCGCGGGCCCAGGTCCGCCGGCAGGCCGGCCGCCTGCCCGACCTCCTCGTGGCCTGCGTGGGCGGCGGCTCGAATGCCATCGGGCTCTTCTGGCCCTTCATCAAGGACACGAAGGTGCGCATCGTGGGGGTGGAGCCGGGTGGGCACGGCCTGACCAGCGGGAAGCACGGGGCCTCCATCACCGCCGGCGCGGTGGGCGTGCTGCACGGCAGCATGAGCTACCTGCTCCAGAACGACGACGGGCAGGTGACGGAGGCGCACTCGATCTCCGCCGGCCTCGACTATCCCGGCGTGGGCCCCGAGCACGCCTACTACAAGGACACCGGGCGCTTCGAGTACGACGCCATCACGGATGCCGAGGCCCTGGAGGCGTTTCAGTCGCTGGCGCGGCTGGAGGGGCTCATGCCCGCGCTCGAATCGGCGCACGCGGTGGCATATGCCATGAAGGCGGCCCGGCGCATGAAGAAGTCGCAGCTGGTGGTGGTGGGCCTGTCCGGGCGCGGCGACAAGGACGTGCACACGGTGGGGCAGGCGCTCGAAGGCGCGGCCAACGGGCACGGCGGCAACGGGCACCCGGGCAAGGGACGCGCCGGCAAGGGATCCGGACGTTGAGCCGGCTCGAGAAGACGTTCGCGGCGCTGCGCGAGCGGGGGGAGCGGGCCCTGATCCCGTACTTCACCGCCGGCGATCCCTCGCTGGCCGACACCGCCAAGCTCATGCTCGAGGCCTCGCGGCAGGGCGCGGACGTGATCGAGCTGGGCGTACCCTTCTCCGACCCGCTCGCCGACGGGCCGGTGATACAGCGCGCGACCCAGCGCGCGCTCGTCGGCGGCGTGACCCTCCCCCGAGTGCTCGAGATGGTGCGCGAGCTGCGGGGGACCCTCACCACGCCGCTCGTGTTCATGATCTACTACAACCCCATCCTCGCATTCGGCCTCAAGGCCTTCTGTCGCGCCGCCGTCGACGCCGGCGTGGACGGCGTGATCGTGGTCGACCTGCCGCCCGAAGAGGCGGATCCCCTCCACGCCGAGGCCGATCCGCTCGGCCTGGACGTGGTGCACTTCGTGGCCCCCACCACGCCGCCCGCGCGGATGCGGGCGATCGCGCGGGCCAGCCGCGGCTTCATCTACCTGGTGTCGCTGACCGGCGTCACCGGCGAGCGCGCCAGCCTGCCGCCCGATCTCACCGGCCTCCTCCGCACGCTCCGCGGCGTCACCACCAAGCCCGTCGGCGTGGGCTTCGGCATCTCGACGCCCGAGCAGTCGGCCATGGTGGGCGCGCACGCCGACGGCGTCATCGTGGGCTCGGCCATCGTGCGCCTGATCGAGCGGCACGCCGGCTCGTCGGAGCTCGTGCCCGAGGTGGGCCGCTTCATCGCCGCGCTCAAGGCGCCGCTGCGCGGGGCCGAGCGGGCGAAGGTCTAGGTCATGGCCGCCTGGTTCTGGAAGAAGCGCGAAGGGGAGGAGGAGGCGCCCCGGAAGAAGGTGCAGATCGCGGAGGGCCTCTGGGTCAAGTGCGACTCCTGCAAGGAGATCGTCTACCGGGCCGAGGTGGATCGAGCCGGGCGCGTGTGCCCGCGCTGCAAGTATCCCTTCCGCATCTCGGCGCGCGAGCGCATCGCCAGCCTCCTGGACGCGGACTCCTTCGAGGAGCGCGACGCCGGCCTCACCTCGCTGGATCCGCTCGAGTTCAAGGACACGAAGAAGTACGTGGACCGCGTGAAGGCGGCGAAGAAGTCCACCGGGCTCGATGAGGCGGTGATCACCGGGCTCGGCCGCGTCGGCGGCAACCCGGTGGTGCTGGCGGTGTTCGAGTTCGGCTTCCTGGGCGGCAGCATGGCCTCGGTGGTAGGCGAGAAGCTGACGCGCGCCATCGAGCTCGCCATCCAGAAGCGGGCGCCGCTCCTCATCGTGTCCGCCTCGGGCGGGGCGCGCATGCAGGAGGGCATTCTCTCCCTCATGCAGATGGCCAAGACCTCGGCGGCCCTGCACCGGCTCGCCGAGGAGCGCGTGCCCTACATCTCGCTGCTCACCGACCCCACCACCGGCGGCGTCACCGCGAGCTTCGCCATGCTGGGCGATCTGGTGCTCGCGGAGCCGCGCGCCCTCATCGGCTTCGCGGGCCCGCGCGTCATCGCGGAGACCATTCGCCAGCCGCTGCCCGAGGGCTTTCAGCGGTCCGAGTTCCTCCTGGAGCACGGGCAGCTCGACATGGTGGTCGAGCGGCGCGAGCTGCGCGAGACCCTTCGCCGCATCATCGCCTTCTTCGGCACGGGGCCCTCCCAGCCGGCCCCATGACGTACCGCGAGGCCGTGGCCCGTCTCCTCGGCCTCCGCGGCGGGGAGATGGCGGGCATGCGGCCCGGCCAGGAGACCATCCAGGCCCTCCTGGACGCCGTCGGCAATCCCGAGCGCCGGTTGAGCCTGGTCCAGGTCGCGGGCACCAACGGCAAGGGCTCGGCCGCCGCCCTCATCGCCGCCATCCTCACCGCGGGCGGCCATCGCGCGGGACTGTTCACCTCGCCCCATCTCTGCTCGGTGCGCGAGCGCATCCGCGTGGACGGCGCGTGCATCCCCGAGGATGATCTTGCCGACGGTATGGACGCCATGGGTACTCTGTTCGCGCGCTTCGACGCCAGCGTCTTCGAGGCGTGCGTGGCCCTGGCCCTGGATCACTTCGTCCGGAGCGAGGTGGAGGTCGCGGTGCTGGAGGTGGGGCTGGGGGGACGGCTCGACGCCACCACGGTGGGCCGGCCCAAGGTATCCGTCATCACCCGCGTGGACTACGACCATCAGGCTCTCCTGGGCGACACCCTCGCCCGCATCGCCTGGGACAAGGCGCACGTGATCCGGAGCGGGATCGCGGTGTCGGCGCGGCAGACGGAGGAGGCGGCCGCGCCCATCATCGAGCGCGCCGCCGCGATGGGGGTGCCGCTGCTCTTGGAGGGGCGCGACCTCTCGGTGGCGACGCGCGGCCGCTCGCTCGACGGACAGCGCCTGGACCTCGCGGGGCCGGACTGGCGCGTCTCGGACGCCCGCTGCGCCCTGCTCGGCGTGTACCAGCCCAGTAACGCGCTGGTGGCGGCGGCCGCGGCGCGCGCCCTCGGGGCCGACGAGGCGGCCATCCGGCGGGGCCTCGCGGCCGCCCGCTGGCCCGGGCGCTTTCAGGTCGTGGCCGGCGCGCCGCCGCTCGTGCTGGACGGCGCGCACAATCCGGGCGGCGCG
>DATEDO010000202.1:0-12336 GCA_035281625.1 Candidatus Methylomirabilota bacterium | reverse complement strand
TGCGCGGCCACGCGGTGCGGCCCGCCCCCGCGTTCATCGCCTTGCGCCACTGGGACGCGCTCATCCGCGCCGGCCCAGCACGCCCTGCGGCCGGAAGGCCAGCACGAGCGCCATGATCACGAAGGTGAACACCACGCTGTAGGTGGGCGCGTAGGCCAGGCCGAACTGCTCGGCCACGCCGATGAGCACGGCGCCGATGGCCGCGCCCACCACGCTGCCCATCCCGCCCACGATGACGACCACGAGCGAGGCGAGCTGATAGCGGATGTCCTCGCCGGGGGCGATGGAGAGCGCCGTCCCGCCCACCACGCCGGCGAAGCCGGCCAGGCCCGCGCCGATGGCGAAGGTGATGGCGAAGACGAGCTGCACGTTCACGCCCGCCGCGGCGAGCATGGCGCGATCGTCCACGCCGGCCCGGATCATCATGCCGACGCGCGTCCGGTTCAGGAAGAGCCACAGCAGCACCCCGATGGCCACCGACATCGCCAGGAGCACGAGGCGGTAGGTCGGATACACCTGCACGATGGGCAGCGGGGTGCGGCCGAAGATGACGCGCGGCGGATCGAAGGTGTAGATCTCGCCGCCGAATATCCACAGGAGCACGTCGGCGAGCATGATCGACAGCGCGATCGTGACCAGGGTCTGGCGGAGGTCCTGGCCCGGCATGAACCGGAACACGGCGACCTGGAGGATCAGCCCCGACAGGGCCGCGCTGGCAAACCCGGCGGCCACCGCGAGCAGCCAGGAGCCGGTCCTATCCCCCACCACGTAGCCCACGTACGCGCCCAGCAGGTAGAGCGAGCCGTGGGCGAGGTTCACGTTCCGCATGAGGCCGAACACGAGGGTGAAGCCGCTGGCGACGAGAAAGTAGAGAGCGGCGAGGGTGAGCCCGTTGAGCGCGGTGGTGAGGAAGACCTTGGCGTTGTCGGCGAGGCCCCACACCGTGAAGGCGGCCAGGGGCATGCCGAGCACCACCGCCCAGATCCAGCGCCGACGGGCCCTCGCGTTCATGCCACGGAGCGACCCCAGCGCGACTGGGCGGAGCGGATCTCGGGCTCCTTGTAGAAGACCCCGTCCTTCATCACGGCGAGGATGCGCGACTGATCCCGCAGCAGCCCGAGGTTGGCGAGGGGGTCGCCGTCGACCAGGAGGAGATCGGCAAGGTAGCCCTCCTTGAGCTGGCCGAGCTCGCCCGGCTTCATCATGATCTCGCCGCCGTACCGGGTGGCGGCGAGGATGGCCTCCATCGGCGTCATGCCGATGTACTTCACGAAGTACTCGAGGTCGCGGGCGTTGTCGCCGTGGGGCGTGAAGGCGAACCCGTAGTCGCCGCCGGGCAGGACGCGGATGCCCCGCTTGTGCATCTTCTTGAGCGATTCGGCGGCGGCGGCCAGCTCGACCTCGTAGCCCATCTCGATCGCCTTGGCCCGGGTGATGCCCCACGGCGCCGCGTGATCGAGCATCGCGACCAGGATGCCGATGCCGGGCGCGACGAAGTGCTTCTCGCGGTTGGCCTCCAGCATGTCGAGGGCCTCCTCGTCGGTAAAGGAGGCGTGATAGATGATCTCGATCCCGTGCCGCACGCACTGCTTGATGGACTCGCACGAGCGCGCGTGGGCGGCCACGCGCTTGCCCCGCAGGTGGGCCTCGCGCACCGCGATGGCGACTTCCTCGTCGCTCATCCAGGTGGTGCCGGCGGGCGACGTGGGGGTGAAGTTGTCGCCGGAGAGGTTGAGCTTCACGTGGTCCACGCCGTGCTTCAGGAACATGCGCACGACCTTGCGCATCTCCTCGGCCCCGCTCACCAGCACGCCGAAGCTGAACTCGGGGAACGGCAGGTGGGGGAGCGTCTCGTCCCCGAGCCCGCCCGCCACCGTGATCTCCTGGCTCCCCGCCAGGTAGCGCGGCCCGGGGATGAGTCCCTGGTTGATGGCGTTGCGCGTCACCACGTCGAGCCGCGGCTTGGCGCAAGCGGCACCCACGCAGGATGTCCAGCCTGCCTCGAGATAGCGCTTGGCCACGTTGGCCGACCAGAGCACGTGCTCCTCGAGGGGCAGACGCTGGAGATCGGCCAGCCCGGCCGCGTCGTTCCATGAGAAGTGGGTGTGGGCCTCCACCATGCCGGGCATGAGGGTGGCGCCGGCCCCGTCGATCACGGTGACGGCGGACGCCGGCAGGGCACGGGTGCCGCGGGCGACCCGCGCGATCCGATTCCCCTGCACCAGCACCTCGCCGGCATAGGGTTGGGCGCCGGTGCCGTCGATCAGGCGGACGTTGGTGAAGAGCACGTTGGTCATGGCGGCTCCTCTACATGCGCTGGGCGTAGAAGCGCTTCAGGAGATCCTCGCACTCGGCCGGCTTCTCGATGGGGGTCCAGTGCCCACACCGCGTCAGCACCTCCACGCGCGAGCCCTGGATGCGCGCGCCAAGCTGGCGCACCGACTGAGCGGGCGCCACCGCGTCCTCGTCGCCGGTGACGAGGAGGGCCGGGCACACGATGCGGCTCACGTCCGCGGGCTGGGCGTCGGCGAGCGCCTCGCAGGTCCGGGCGTAGCCGTCGGGGCACTGGCGCATCAGCAGCTCACGAACTGCCGCCACCGCCACCGGGCGCCGCGCGCGCGTCTCCGGGGACACCGCGGTCTGCAGCAGCGCGTCGGCGATGGCCTGCATGCCCGCCTCGCCGTCGCCCCGCGCCTTCTCGGCGCGCGCCCGGATGCCCGGTCGCGCGGCGTCGGGCGGGCTGGCCAGCGGCCCGAAGAGCGCCAGGCTCTTCACCAGTCGCGGCGCCGCCACGGCGAGGTGCAGCGCCACGATGGTGCCGAGCGAATGCGCGGCCACGTGGACCCGGTCCAGGCGGAGCGCCGTGCACACCCGCTGCATGGCCTCGACGAAGCGCCCGATCGTGAGCGGGCCCTCGATCCGGTTGGAGCGGCCCGAGCCGGGAAGATCCGGCCTCACCACCAAGTGCCGGGCCAGTCCCGGCAGGACGGGCGTCCACACGTTCGACGTGCCCCCGAGGCCGTGGATCATGAGGACGGCCTCACCCTCGCCGTCGCACTCGACGGCCATGCGCTCGATGAACCGAGTGGTCATGCGGGGCCCGCCGCGCCTCAGGCGGCGGGGAGACTCCACCGGCGGGCGGTGCGGCCCTGCGGATCCTTGTGGAAGGCGCCGTCCTTCATCACGCCGAGGATGCGCTTGGGGTCCTGGAGCACCGCGATGTTGGCCACGGGGTCACCGTCCACGAGGAGCAGGTCGGCGAGAAAGCCCTCCTTCACCTGCCCCAGCTCGTGGCCCCGCATCATGATCTGGCCGCCAAGGACCGTCGCGGCGCGGAGGGCCTCCATGGGGGTCATGCCGAGGTAGTCGACGAAGTACTCGAGGTCCTTGGCGTTGGTGCCGTGCTTGATCCAGGCGAAACCGTAGTCGCCGCCCGGGAGCACGCGAATCCCCCGCTTGTGCATCTTCTTGAGGGTCTCGCAGGCGATCTCGAGCTCGCGGTGATAGCCCATGGCCTTCGCGCCCTCAGGCGTGATCCCCCACTCGGAGGCGTGGAAGGAGGTGTTGATGAGCCAGGCGATGCCCGGCGCCACGAAGTGGTGATCCTTCTTCGCCTCGAGCATGTCCAGCGCCTCCTCGTCGGCGAAGGAGGCGTGGTAGATGATCTCGATGCCGTGCCGCACGCACTGCTTCACCGACTCCGCCGAGCGCGCGTGGGCGGACACGCGCTTGCCGCGCACGTGCGCCTCCTTCACCGCGACGGCGATCTCCTCGTCGGTCATGGGGGTGAATTCGGCGGGGATGCCCGCGATGTACTCGCCGGACAGGTTGAGCTTCACGGTGTCCACGCCGTACTTGAGGAACATCCGCACCGTCTTCCGCATCTCCTCGGGGCCGTTCACGATCGCGCCGAAGCTGAACTCCGGATACGGCAGATGCGGCAGAGTCTCGTCGCCGAGGCCGCCGGGCACGGTGATCTCCTGGCTCGCCGCGAGATAGCGGGGGCCGGGGATCTGGCCCGCCTCGATGGCGTTGCGAATCACCACGTCGAGGCGCGGCTTCGCCGTGGCGGCGCCGATGCACGACGTCCACCCCATGTCGAGGTAGCGCTTGGCGATGTGGGCGCACCAGAGGATGTGCTCCTCGGTGGGCATGCGCTGGATCTCGGCGAGGCCGGGCTGGTCGTTCCAGGAGAAGTGGGTGTGAGCCTCGACGAGCCCGGGCATGAGCGTGGCCCCGCCCCCGTCCACCGTCACCACGCCGCTGGTGGGCAGGGCGCGGGCGCCGCGGGCCACGCGGGTGATGCGATTGCTCTGCACCAGCACCTCGCCCGCATAGGGGACGGCGCCGCCGCCGTCCAGGATCCGCACGTTGGTGAAGAGCACGTTCGCCATGGGACCCCTCCTCGGGCTGCCCGGCCCAGCGGCAGAATGAGACACGTGTCTCACACGGTTGTGGGAGACTAGTTTCCGATGTCACCCTTTGTCAAGTCGCTTGTTCGGCCGCCCCGCCTCGGCTGGATGCAGCCGCCGGGCGCCGAGCGCGGCCCGCGCGCGCGGACCCATCGGCGGCTGCTCGCCGAGGCCATGGCCCTCGTGCAGCGCGGGCGAATCCCCTCCGTGCCCGAGGTCGCCGCGGCAGCCCGGGTCTCGCGGGCCACCGCCTATCGGTACTTCCCGAGCCGGAGCGCCCTGATCACCGCGGTGGTGGGCGAGGCGCTCGCTCCGGTGCGGCGCTTCGAGCCGGGCCCGGCGGGCGGCCTGGAGCGCGTGCGCGAGCTGTTCGACAAGACCTTTCCGCTCTTCAAGCGGTTCGAGCCCCACATGCGGGCGGCCCTCCAGCTCTCGCTGGAGCACGAGTCGCTCCAGCGCATGGGCCTCCTCGAGGAGGAGCCGTACCGCCGGGGCCACCGCCGCTACATGCTCCACCGCGCGGCGGCGCCGCTGCGCGCCACTCTGGGCGAGGTGACCTACGAGCGCCTGCTCAAGGCCCTCTCGCTGGTCTACGGCATCGAGTCGTACGTGGTCCTCCGCGATATCTGGGGGGCGAGCTATCGCGAGGTCGAGGCGGTGGCCCGCTGGATGGTGGACGCGCTCATCGAGTCGGCCGTCGGCAACGCCCCCGCCACGACGGGAAGGCGACCGCGGCGCGCGGCGCGCAAGGGCAAGGCATGACCTACGCCTGCGCGTTCTGCGGGGAGGAGAACGACCTCGACGTGGACGCGAGCGGCGGGCGGCGCCAGGCCTTCACCGAGGACTGCGCGGTGTGCTGCCGTCCCAACCGCATCTCGCTCGTCATCGGCGAGGACGGCGAGGCGGTGATCGAGGTGAGCCAGGAGTACGAGGCCTAGCCGGGCGCGGGCGCTTCGCGCACCAGCGCGAGGGCGAGGGCCTGCAGCACCATGGTGACCACGAGGGCCGCCGCGAAGGCCGGCGCCGTTCCCACCCGCTCGATGAGGGCGGCGATCACCGCGAAGAAGGCGGCGAAGCCGAAGAGCCCGGCGAGGAGCCCCCGCAGCGCCCGCGTCGCTGGACCCACTCCGTCGTGGTGATGGCCGAACACGGCGAGGATGCCCGCGTACACGGGAAACGTGGCGAGGAGCCCGCTGAGGCGAGGGCCGAGCGCGGCGGCCGCGGCGGTCAGGGCGAGCACCAGCGTCGTGGCGACGACCATGCGCGCCGGGATGTCCCACGCCGGGGGCGGCGCGAGCCGCCGCGCCTCTTGACCGCGCGGCATCGCGACCATGGCCGCGGCCAGCCCCACCGCCACCACCAGGCTCAGCGGGATCAGCGGCAGCGCGAGCCGCTGGAGCACGAGCCCGATGACGGCGAACGCGGCGGTGCCGCCGGCGAAGGCCAGCGGCCAGCCCCGCGCGGCCAGCGCCGAGTAGCCCAGACAGAACACGCCCTGGGCGAGCGCGCCCGCCATCGAGCCGAGCGACGCGCCCGCGGCGAAGGCCGGCCCTTGCTCGAGCACGAGGAAGAGGGCGACGGGCCCGGACGTGAGCGGCAGCGCCACGATGACGCCGCCCACGCCCTGCCCCCAGCGGCGGCCGGCGAGGCTGGCGGACGCGATGAGCGCGGGCGTCAGAAAGAGCTTGAGGAGGAACAGACGCAGGGCGAGGACCGCCGCGCGCTAGATCGAGCCCGGCCGCCCGCTCATCCGCGCCAGCACGTCGAAGACGGCGGCGCAGTCGCGGTCGCCGAGCCCCAGGGCGCGAGCGGCGGTGAGGAGCTCGTGGGCGATGGCCGTCGTCGGCAGCGGGACGCCCACCGCATGCCCCAGCTCCAGCGCGAGCCCGAGGTCCTTCTGCATCATCACGCAGTCGAAGAGCGGCTCCGCCGGCGAGGCCAGCACGAACGAGCTGCGGTACTGCAGCATGGGCGAGGCGAGGACGCTCCGGAGGAACGCCTCCACCGCCCGCTCGCGGGGGATACCGGCCTTCTCGGCGAGGAGCACCGTCTCCGCGTAGGCGGTCAGCTGCACGCCGATGCCGAGATTGAGCGCGACCTTCATGGTCACGGCCATGCCGGGCGGGCCCATGTGGGTGATGGTGGCGCCGATGGCGAGGAGATAGGGCCGGATCCGCTCGAGCGCCGCCGCGTCGCCGCCCACGAGATAGGCGAGCTTGCCCTGCTCCACCGTCACCGCGCTGCCCGACACCGGCGCATCGAGGAACGCGGCGCCCCGCGCCGCCACCTCCGCGCCCATCGCGCGCGACACCGCGGGGCTCACCGTGCTCATGTCCGCCCACACCGCCCCCGGCGCGAGCCCGGCGAGAATGCCGTCCGGGCCCTCGGCGATGCGCCGCAGCGCCTCGGAGTCCGTCACCATGGTGAGCACGGCGTCGCCGGCGGCGGCCGCCTCGCGCGGGCAGCCGGCCACGCGGAGTCCGAGCGGCACCAGCGCCTCCGCCCTGGCCCGGGTGCGATTGTAGGCGGTGACGGCGTGGCCGGCGGCGAGCAGCCGCTTCACCATGGGGGTGCCCATGGCCCCCAGCCCGACGAAGCCGACCGCGCCCATGGATGTCAGGCGCTCGAGGCGCCGCCCACGCGGAACATCGCCGACTCGAGCCCGAGCGCGGCCTTGCCGATGGCCTCCATCATCCGGTCCATGGTGGGCGGCATGAGGGTGGCGGTGCGAACATCGCGGAAGGCGCGCTCCACGGGGAACTCCTTGTAGGCGGCGCGTCCTCCCACGGTCTGGATGGCGTGCGCGGTCACGGCCAGGCCCACCTCGGTGGCGAGGAGCTTGGCGCGATTGGCGAGCAGCCCGCGCTGCAGCATGTCGGCCTTGTCCCAGCGCGCGGCGGCATCCCCGAGCACCAGCAGCACCGCGTGGAGCCTGGCCTCGAGCTCGCCGATGTGGCGCTGCACGGCGGGATCGTGGGACACCGGGATGTTCTCCGGCTTGACCACACGCTTCTTCACCGCCTCGACGGCGAAGGCGAGCGCGGCTTCGGCGAGCGCCACGTACACCGCGGCATAGCCCAGGGCGAAGCTCTCCACCACGCCGACTTTCAGCGCGCTGCCCGGTTCGCCCATGAGGGCGTCCGGCGTCACGCGCACATCCTTCAGCTCCACGCTCGGGCTGAAGGTCGCGCGCATGCCGAGGGTGTCCCACTTGCCGTCGGTGTGGATCCCGGGGCTGTCCGCCGGCACCAGCACCTGGATGAGGGCCTTGGACATGTCGGCCTCGCCGTCGAGGGCGCTCCACACCATGTAGTACGAGGCACCGAGGGCCATGGTGCAGAAGTGCTTGAGGCCGTCGACGGCGTACCCCCCGCCCGCCCGGCGCACCACCGTCTCGATCTGGAACGTGCGCGACAGGCTCACCGCCGGCTCGCTGCCCCACGAGCCGAAGAGCTTACCGTGCTCCACCACCTCGGCGTAGTAGCGCCGCTTCTGGGCGTCGGTGCAGAGCGCGTCGATGAACCGCATGACGGTCGAGTGCATGTGGATCGTCATGGCGGTGTTGGCGCAGCCGCGCGCGACGGCCCGGAGGCAGGCGATGTAGGTGCCCATGTCGAGGCCGAGCCCGCCGTAGGCGGCAGGCACGGCGGCGGCGAGGAAGCCTTCCTTCCAGAGATCGCGCCAGCTCTCGACGGGGTTCTTGCCCTCGCGGTCGTACCCCGCCGCCCGCGGGGCGATGCGCGCGCGCGTGACCTGGTCGATCTTCTCGACGTAGGCCGACTGGCTGTCCGAGACCGCCATGCCCTAGCCGGCCATGCTGGCCGGCGGAGTCACGCGATGCGGGCGCGCCGACTGCTTGCAGCGGCAGGTCCCGATCTGATGCAGCTCGACCAGGTTGCCGTTGGGATCGTCCATGAAGATCTGCTCGAGCTCCGGTCCCACCACCGACTTGATGGTCCAGTACGGGACCCCCATCCGGTCCAGCTCGCTCTTGGCCTCCTGGACGTCGGGGATGGCCAGGGCGACGTGCAGGCGCGTGGGGTCCTTGTCCGGGCTCCCCTGGGCGTAGCGGGACATGCCCTCGCAGCCCATGATGTGGATCTGGGTGTCGTTGCCGCAGTCCATCCAGTAGCCAGGAATGCCGGGAATGTTGGGCCGGCCGGGGTCGGCGTGAAGACCGAGCACGTCCTCGTAGAACGCCTTCACCTCGTCGGCCTTCTCGGGCCGCACGCGAATGCCGTGATGGTGGAGCTCGAGCACCTTGATGGCCATGTCAGGACCTCCGCCTGGAAAGTTGCGCCGTCAACGTCCCCCAGATGCCCTTGGGGAGAAACAGGACGAACGCCATGAAGATGAGCCCGATGACGAGGGGCCAGGACTCGGTGATCGAGCTCAACCGGTCCTCGAGCACGAGATAGGTTCCCGCGCCCACGTAGGGGCCGAAGAAGGTCCCCGCGCCGCCGAGCAGCGTCATGATGACCACCTGCCCCGAGGTGGTCCAGTACAGCGACTCCACCGGCACCACCGCGAGGCGGAGGGCGTCCAGCCCGCCCGCCAGCCCCGCGAAGGTCGCCGAGAAGACGAAGGACAGGTGCTTGATGCGGTTCACGTCGTAGCCGCAGGCGGACGCGCGGTCACCGTTCTCGCGAATGGCCTGCAGGACCGCGCCGAAGGGCGAGTCGAGGATGCGCTTGAGCCCCGCCACCGCCAGCAGCACCAGCACGTACGCGAAGTAGTAGAAGCTCAGCGTCGAGTCGATGGGCAGCGTCCAGCCGAAGAGGTTCACGGGGAGCTGGGGGATCCCCCGCAGGCCGTCGTCGCCCCCCGTGACATCGGCCATGTGGAAGGCCACGAAGTAGAGGAGCTGGGCGAAGGCCAGCGTCAGCATGGCGAAGTAGATACCGCGCCGGCGCAGGCAGAAGAAGCCGATGACGGCCCCGCCCAGCATGGCCAGGAGCGGCCCGGCAAGGACGCCGAGCCACAGCGAGCCGAGCTTGGTCTTGGCGAGGAGGAGCCCGGTGCCGTAGGCGCCCAGCCCGTAGTAGGCGGCATGCCCGAACGAGAGCAGCCCGGTGTAGCCATAGAGCAGGTTGAAACCCATGGTGAGGAGGCCGAAGATGAGCACCTGCGAGGCGAGCGCCTTGTACGGCACGAGGAACGGGAACACGGCGAAGAACACGGCGAAGGTCGCCACGGGGTGCCGCGCGACCAATCCGGAAAGGGCGCGCATCGCGCCCCTCACTCCGCCAGCCCGGCCTCGCCGAAGATGCCGCTGGGCCGGACGAGGAGGACCACCGCCATCACCACGAACACCATGATCTCGGCGAGCTTGGGGGCGAAGTAGGTGGTGATCCCCACCACCTGGCCGATCATGACGCCGGCCACCACCGCGCCGAGGAGACTGCCCATCCCGCCCACCACCACCACCACGAAGGACTCGATGACCATGGTGACGCCCATGTCGGCGTAGGCGCCGCGCATGGGCCCGGCGAGGGCGCCCGCGAGACCGGCCAGCCCGCAGCCGATCCCGAACACGAGCAGCCAGATACGGTTGAGATCGATGCCGAGCGCCCGGACCATCAGGGGATCGCGGGAGCCGGCGCGGATGATGAGGCCGACGTTGGTGCGCGTCACGAAAGCCCAGAGCCCGATGAGGACGAGGATGGTGACGGCGATGACGAACAGCCGATAGGCGGGGAAGGCCATGAAGCCGAGGTTCACCGCGCCCGCCAGCTCCCGGGGCGGATCGAGGGTGAGCCCGATCTTCCCCCAGATGAGCTTGGCGGTCTCGATGAGCACGAGGGACAGCCCGAAGGTGAGGAGCAGGGGATCGTCGGGGCCCCGCCCGTAGAGCCTGCGGATGAGCAGGCGCTCCACGAGGAACCCGACGACCCCCACCAGGATCGGCGCCACCACCAGCGCCACCCAGAAGCTCCGGGTGTACGCGAGCAGGAACACCGTGAAGTACGCGCCCAGCATGTACAGCGAGCCGTGGGCGAAGTTCACCACCGTCATGAGCCCGAAGATCAGGCTGAGCCCGATCGCCAGGAGCACGAAGATCCCCCCCAGCACGAGGCCGGTGAAGACCTGGGGCAGGACGGCGGCCAAGTCCATGGCGCGCGCTACGCGAAACCCTTCTCGGCGCAGGTGCGGTCGTACTTCTCGTCGGCCGGCACCTTGGCGACGATGTCCGCGAGGCCCCACTCGCCCTTGGTCTTGCCGGGACCGCGACCCTTCATGATCCACATGTCCTGGAAGGACTTGTTGTCACACGCCCGCCACCACTGCTTGCCCTTGAAGTGGTCGTAGGTCGGGTTCTTACGAAGCGCGTTGGCCACCGCCTCCGAGTCGGTGGACTTCGCGAGATCGACCCCGCGCGCGACCTCCATGACGCCCGAGTACGAGTACGCCCCGTAGTCGCCGGGCGGCATGTTGAACTTCTTCATGGACGCGTCGACGAACTTCTTGGCGGTGGGGATGGACTCCTGCAGCTCCCAGTACCAGTTGAGCGCGCCGTGCACGTCCTGATAGAGCTCGGGCCCGCCCTCCTTGAGATAGGCGATCCAGAGCAGCGGCTGGGCCAGCTTCATCTGCTTGTCCATGCCGAAGCTCCGCGCCTGCTTGAGGAAGGCGATGTTGTCGGCGCCCGGCGTCACCGACATGAGCACGTCGGGCTTGGCCGCCTGGATCTTCGGAAGGTGGGCGGAGAACTCGGCGCTCCCCAGCGGATACGGCGTGGACCCCAGCAGCGTCCCGCCGTTGGCCTTCAGGGTGTCGGTCAGCACCTGGTTGTTCTGCTTGCCCCAGGCGTAGTCGGCGTAGATGATCCACCACTTCTTGCCCAGGTTGTCGCACGTCCACTTCCCCATCACGCGGGACGTGATGGTGGGATTGAGGGCCTCGTGGAAGGTGATGGGGCTGGTGTCCGGCTTGGCGCTGATCTCGTCGGACTGGCTGGTGGAGATGAACAGCACCTTGGACTTCTTGGTCTGCTCGTTGATCGCCATCTGCACGTGCGCGGCGAGGCCGCCCACGATGAACTGCACCTTCTCGTTCTCGATCAGCTCCTTGGTGCGCTGGGCGCCCACCGCGGGCTTGAGCTGGTCGTCGCGGAAGAGCACCTCGATCTTGCGCCCCATGACCCCGCCCTTGGCGTTGAGCTCGTCCTGGGCGAGCTGGGCGCCGCGCTGCATGTCGGCGGCGAGCGCCGCGAAGGGCCCGGTGAGCGGGAGCGGGCAGCCGATGCGGATGGCATCGGTCTGGGCGCGCAGCACCGCGGGGAAGAACCCCTGCGTCGCCACCACGCCGGCGGCGGCGCCGCTGGCGGCGAGGAATGTCCGGCGAGTCATCGACTTCATCGTCGTCTCCTTTGTGTCGCGGGTGGGGGGGCCGCTACTCCATGCGGCGTACGCGCGGCGCCTTGGTGGGACCGATGAACTCCAGCATGTTGCCGTCGGGATCCTTCACGAAGAGCTGGCGGAGCCCGGTGGGCGTGGACACGAGATCGTGGACGTGGATGCCCCGACCGGCGAGCTCGGCGGCGGTGGCGTCGCAGTCGTCCGTCCACAACGCGAAGTGGGGATAGCGGCCTTCGAACGACGCGCGCTCCACGGGCGGGCGCACCAGCGCCTCGTTCACGATGATGTGCAGCGAGAGATCGCCGCCGATCCCGTACCAGACCCCGGGGAAGTTGAAGGCCGGCCGCGGGACCTCCTCGAACCCCAGGACTCCGCCGTAGAAGTCCTTGGCCTTGGCCAGATCGGTCACGGTGATGGAGACGTGATTGAAGGCCTTGAAGAGGGTCATCCGCACGTCCTCCGGGGCGAGAGGCTCGGCATGTAGGCGAAACATAAGTAACAAACGCCCCGCGCCCTGTCAAGGCGCGCGGGGATTGCCCGCCCCTCCAGCAACGGGCTATGATCCG